>NZ_JBHXVE010000025.1:0-118003 GCF_042672505.1 Streptomyces sp. NPDC127190 | reverse complement strand
ACCTGCTGAGGTGCTGGACCGGCACATGCACCACCTGCGGCCGACCACTAACCACAAGCAGAACCAGAGCCAGAACCTAACGAAGTACTACTAGGCATAGATCGTCCGGCGGGACGGGGATCCTGCTCAGCATCGGCGTCGACGATGTCGGCAGACGCTCGGCCGGGTGGAGGCGCTGGGCGGCTCGGTCGGCAGCCGCCCCGACGACAGGCCGTGGGGACAGTGTGTCGCCCCGGAGTGCGTTGAGCGTGGATTCCAGGGTGTGCCGCGTGCACCAGCAGGCCGCCGGAGCCCGTCACCGGCCGGCTCGGATTCCGGCACAACGCCGCCGCCTGGCATGACATGTCCCCGATGAGGCGACCGGTCGCTCGTGCGGCGGGCTCACAACGAAGATCCGTCTGGCCAGTGAGGGCGGGTGTCGTCCGCTGGCTGTCCTGGTCACACCTGGGCAGTGGGGTGATGGACCGCAGTTGATCCCGCTCCTGCACCGAATCCGTGTCCCTCGCCCGCTTGGGGCCACCACCTGCGGAAACGACTGGACCCCGTGTGCGGCGCTCAGACGTGCCGTCCTGTCCGCCGCGGTCGGCATGGACCTGCTCCTGTACTCGGCCCGCGACACCGCCCAGGGCGAGGAGGCGGTGACCGCGCTGAGCGATGCGCTGGCGGCCGGAACCCTCGATGCCGCGGCCTTCGACGCACCTTCCGCACGGGTCCACGCCCCTCGTGCGGCTCTGTCCTGACGGCGGATCGCGAGGCAGACGCCTCGCGCCCCTTCATCTCCTGAACGCAACCTGTGCCCTACGAGGCCCCGTTGAGCGCGCTCTGTTCAAAGCCTTGACGCGTACGCGCCGACGCCGCACCATCGGTCCGTCCGGAGAGCGCTCTCTCATTCGGCGACCAACCCGCAGGAGACGCCGTGAGTAGCAGACCCCCGCACCGCTCGCACCGCCGATCAACGCGAAGGACGCCCCGCGCCCCGCTGTTCGCCCTCGTCACCGCACTGCTGACGACGTGCCTGCTGGCCCTGGTTCAGCCACCCGCCCAAGCCGCGGGCACGCTGCTGTCGCAGGGAAGGCCCGCGACCGCGTCGTCCACCGAGAACAGCGGCACACCCGCGTCCGCCGCTGTCGACGGCGACACCTCGACCCGCTGGTCCAGCGCCGCGTCCGACCCGCAATGGCTCCAGGTCGACCTCGGCTCCAACGTCACCGTCAGCCAGGTGGTCCTCAACTGGGAAGCCGCCTACGCCAAGGCGTACAAGATCCAGGCCTCGGCCGATGGCACCACGTGGACGGACATCTACTCCACGACCACGGCCACCGGCGGCAGCCGGACCCTGACCGTCAACGGCACCGGCCGCTACGTGCGCCTCTACGGCACCACCCGCGCCACCCAGTACGGTTACTCGCTGTGGGAGTTCCAGGTCTACGGCACCGCGGGCAGCGGCGGCACCGGCTGCTCGACCACGAACGCCGCGCTGAACAAGCCGACCACCACCTCCTCCACCGAGAACGCCGGCACCCCGGCATCAGCCGCAGTGGACGGGAACAACGGGACCCGCTGGTCCAGCGCCGCGTCCGACCCGCAGTGGCTCCAGATCGACCTCGGCACGCAGCAGAGCATCTGCGGCGTCCAGCTCAGCTGGGAGGCCGCGTACGGGAAGGGGTACCAGATCCAGGTCTCGGACGACGGCACCACCTGGACCACCGTCTACCAGACGTCAACCGGCGCGGGCGCGACCGAACTCCTCACCCTGACCGGCTCCGGCCGCTACGTGCGCATGTACGGCACCACTCGCGCCACGCAGTACGGCTACTCGCTGTGGGAGTTCCAGGTCTTCACCACCGGGACGACGCCACCGGACGGCGGCAACGCGGTGCTGCTCTCCTACAAGAAGCCCGCCACCGCTTCCAGCCAGCAGGACGACGCCCAGTGCGGCGGCTGCACCCCGGCCAAGGCCGTCGACCACGACCCGGCGACCCGCTGGGCCACCGCGGCGGGCAGCGGCTGGAGCGACCCCCAGTGGATCACCGTCGACCTCGGCGCGACCGCCCACGTCACCCAGGTCGTCCTCCAGTGGGACCCGGCCTACGCCAGCGCGTACGAGATCCAGGTGTCGCCCGACAACACGAACTGGACCGACATCTACTCGACCACCACCGGCAAGGGTTTCAAGCAGACCTTGGACGTGAACGGCACCGGACGGTACGTGCGGATGTACGGCACGGCGCGCGGCACCGCCTACGGATACTCCTTGTGGACCTTCGACGTCTTCGGCACCGGAGGCGCCCCGACGGCTCCGCCGGCCGACCCGCCGAACCCTGGCAACCCTGAACACATCGTGTTCCATGACGAGTTCAACACCGCGGCAGGCACCACGCCGGACACCGCCAAGTGGGCCCAGGACACCGGACCCGGCGTCAACGGCGAGCTCGAGTACTACACGAACGGCAGGAACACCACGATGGACGGCGCGGGCAACCTCGTCATCGAGGCCCGCAAGGAGGCCACGCCGGGCTCCAGTTGCCCCACGGACCCGCTGACCGGCTCCACCACCTGCCAGTACACCTCCGGCCGCATCAACACCTCCGACCACTTCAACTTCACGTACGGACACGTCGAGTCCCGGATCAAGGTGACCGGCACCCAGGGCCTGTGGCCCGCCTTCTGGCTTCTCGGCTCCAACTTCAAGACGGGTACTCCGTGGCCCGCCTGCGGCGAGATCGACATCATGGAGCACATCGGCAAGGTCCCCGACACCGTCTACTCGACGATCCACGCCCCCGCGTACAACGGTGCGGGCGGCTACGGCGCCCCGTACCAGGTCGCGGGCAGCGACTTCTCGTCCGCGTTCCACACCTACGCCCTGGACTGGGACTCCAGCCACATGACCTTCACGGTCGACGGCAACGCCTTCTTCACCGTCGCCCGTTCCACCCTGGAGGCCACGAAGGGGCCGTGGGTCTACGACCACCCCTTCTACATCATCCTCAACAACGCGGTGGGCGGTGACTGGCCGGGCGCGCCCGACGCCTCGACCGTCTTCCCGCAGAAGATGCTGGTCGACTACGTGCGCGTCTGGCAGTAGCCACCTGCACCTCGGTTCGGCGGGACATCTCGGATGTCCCGCCGCACCACGTGGCGACCTCAAGGACGTTCCGCCAGACACGTTTCCTCACGAACGAAGTCGAGCGCACCGTAAACACACACCTGCACCCCTATCCGGCTATGGCTGCGCCGGTGACCCGCCGGACAGTCCCTAGCCGGGCAATACGAACTTCACCGACCGGAAGGTGACATCATCCGGCTCCTGGTCACTGCCTGGCTTGAGGACGACCTTGGGGGTCCCCGTGCAGTCGTCGGCCGCGAAGATCTGGGCATTGGCCCTGCTGCTGGTGTTCTGAGGCGCGAATGCATCCGCGTGTTCCTGCCCAGGTGCGAGTTCGGCGACTTCCTGGATGAGGATGCATTCGTTCAAGGGAGGCTGTTCCGGCAGGGTCGCGCTGGCTGCGGCCCCGGTTGCGGTGTCGATGTACTTGTAGTTGAGCCCGAGTTCGTCCTGTGCCTGTGCGGCGGTCGCGGATGGGAGGGCCAGGGCGAAGGCGCTCGTGATGGCGAGCAGCGCAGAGCACAGACGCATGGTGGGTTCCCTTCGGCGGGCAGGTGTGGGTGGGATGCCCACATGATGCTGGCATCCGATCGGGAAACACGCCGATGGGGCTGCCCCTGGGATCAATCCACTCGCTGGTGTGAATCAGCGGGCGTCCAGCGGTCGTTGCCATGACAGAGGGCATCTGATCTGACAAACGAGACACCTGGACGACCAGGGGTTCTGGCGGGCCAGCATGCCCGGCGTCGACACCGGCACCCACGGCGCGCTGGAGCACCTGCTGGCCGTGGGCGACCCGGTCGACGACACCTGCTGGGTCGATACAGTTCCACCTCCAGCGTCCCCCGGTGCCTTGCCCGTTGCGCGATCCGGACGCGATCGCGCTGGACGAAGACGACGACGGCGGCGCTGTGCAGGAGTGAGCCGGTGTGCGGCCTTGCCGCTGGGCCGCACGGGAGCCGGAGCCGGAAGCAGACACGGAATCGTCCGGATACAGACGACCATGCCGATGACCGAGCGCCTCAAACGGTTCGGTTGCCGGACCGGCCATGGCCAGGGAGCAGGTCAGTCGTCGATGGCCTGGTAGAGGGTGGTCCAGAAGTCCTGAATGGCCCGCGCCGAGTCCGGGGTGGACATCCCGGTCTGGGTGAGCAAGATGCCGACGAGCTGGTTGTGCGGGTCGGCGTATGTCGTGGTGCCGGCTCCGCCGTCCCAGCCGAACTGGCCAATCGGCGCGTAGTCGCCGCGGTAGGTGCGCACCGTCATCCCGAAGCCCCAGCCACCGGTCTGCCCCTGACCATGTGACAGATGGACGACACTGCGGGCCCAGGACTGCAGAGCGGAAGTCTGCTCCGGGGTGAGGCGGTTGGACGTCATCAGCTCGACCGCGGGCCGGGACAGGATCCGTTCGGTGCCGTGCATTCCGTGGTTGAGCAGCATCCGGAAGTAGGCGTGGTAGTCGTCGACGGTGGAGTCGAGTCCGCCGCCGCCGGACTGGAACGCCGGGGGCTTGCTGTGGTGTCCCCCTTCGGCAGGGTCCTCCACCGTGAACTCCCCGGTCTGCGGATCGGGGGCGTACAGGGGCGGCAGTCGGTCGATCTTGCCGGCGGGCACGTGGAAGCCGGTGTCCTTCATGCCCAGCGGGTCGAAGATGCGCTCGCGCAGGAACGCCTCGAAGGTCTGGCCGGTCACCCGGGCGACGAGCACGCCCAGCACGTCGTCACTGACGTTGTACAGCCACCGCTCTCCGGGCTGGTACATCAGCGGCAGCGTCCCCAGGCGGCGCATCCACTCGTCCGGCTCCACGGCCGGCAGCATCCAGCCGTTCTCGCCGTAGACCCTCTGCTCGAAGTACGCGGCCATCATGGGCGAGCCCATCGCCGTCGTGTCCAGTCCGAGACCGCAGGTCGAGGTGAGCAGGTCGCGTACGGTGATCGGACGCCGCGCCGGTACGGTCTCGTCCAGCGGGCCGTCCGCGCGCTTGAGGACCTGCCGGTCGGCGAGTTCGGGCAGCCACGGGTCTATCGGGTCGTCCAGCCGCAGCCGGCACTCGTCCAGCAGAACCATGGTCGCGGCGACCGCGACGGGCTTGGTGGTGGACGCCATACGGAAGATGGTGTCCCGGCGCATGGGGGTGCCGCCGTCATGGCGCATCGTCCCGATCGCCTCGACGTGGGTCTCCTCGCCCCGGCCGACCAGGGCAACGAGCCCGGGAATCTTCTTGGACTCCACATACCGCTCCAGCACCTCGCGCAGTCTGCGGAGCCCTTTTTCGGAGAGGCCGTTGTTGCCGTTTCCCATCATGTATCTCCTTGCACACTGTGGTCGGTCTCGACGGTGCCGCGGGCATGCACGGGAGGCCGCCGACCGGTCAATCGCCGGCGGCCGCGCGGGGCGGGCTAGTCGATGAAAGTGGTGCTCGGCCCTTGGGGGGCGATGTGCTACGGCGCGATCAGGCCGTCGTGTCCTCGGTTCCGGCCGCGTTACCGGCGGCGACACGCTCGATGTCGTCGGTCAGCCGGGTCCGTGCGCGGGCGGGCGCGTAACCGCCCTCGGAGTAGTTCTGCGCGAACGCCTCGGCGAACTCCACCGGGTCCTCTCCGACGATCTCGCGGATCGGCGTGCCGTCGGCCGCAGCCTGCTCAAACAGGTCGGCGAGGTCTTCGAACATCGACGCGCTGCTGTCTTCATCGATCGGCACGAAGTGCATCAGGTACTTCTCGATCGCCTCGACCGCGGTCCGGTGGTCCGCGGGAAGCGTCCTGACGCGCGCCTTGTACGCCCACCAGCGCTTCTTGGGCCCGATCACCTTGGAGAGGAAACCGCTCTTTTCCACCTCGGACATGGCTACTTTCCCCCTTCGCGGAGCTGTTCCAGTCGTTCTGCGAGGAAGCTCCAGGTCCTCCAGAACTCTTCGAGGTACTCCCGCCCCTGCGCGTTCAGGGAGTGCACCTTGCGCGGCGGGCCCTTCTCGGAAGGCACCTTCTCCACGTCGACCAGGCCGCGCTTTTCCATCCGCAGGAGTAGGGCATAGATGGTGCCTTCGGCAATGTCGGAGAAGCCCTGTTCCCGCAGCCGTGCGGTGATCTCATAGCCGTACGCAGGCCGGCCGGACAGGGACGCGAGGATGAGACCGTCCAGCGTGCCCTTGAGCATCTCCGTCAGCAGCTTGGCCATGGAGCACCTCCTTGCCGAGGTATTCAGTGATGCTGAGTACCAGTACACCGTAACGCTGACTACCGGTACTGAGCAAGAGGGAGTAGACGGGCCTGGTAGCGGGCGCGCTGCTGGCCGCTGAGGTCGGCGCGTCCTCGGGACTAATCTGTCTCGGTGACGCAGCGATTGAGCACGGTGGTGCTGATGTGTGGTCTTCCGGGAGCGGGCAAGACCACCTACGCGCTGGATCGTGGTGGGACGCGGTTCCGTTCGCCTGTCGATCGACGAGGTGGTGTGGCAGCGACTCGGACGGCGTGACGCCGGCCTGGTGCTGGATGCGGAGGCGTTCGACCAGCTCAAGGAAGAGGTCCGCCGCGAGCAGCGGCAGGAGCTGGTCGAGCTGATGCTGGCCGGGCGCGATGTGGTGATGGACTACACCTTCTGGAGTCGCGCCGCCCGCGATGACTACAAGGCGCTGGTCGAGAAACACGGCTGCCGTTGGGAACTGATTCACCTCAAGGCGGATCGGACGACGCTGGAACGTCGCCTTGAAACACGGAACGCCGAGGAGGGCCCCAACTCCGTCACAGTGGACGAGACGCTGTTCAGTCGCTACCTGACCAAGTTCGAGGAACCGGAGGGAGAGGGTGAGCAGGTCGTCATGCAGCCCTCGACCTGAAGGCCGGAAGACCTGAAGCCGTTCAGCCGAGGGGTGATGCCCTCCCCGGTTCTCGCAGCGGATGCGGGCGCGCTCGCGTCGTTGTGGTGCGTCAGCGAACGTACGCGTGAAGCACTCTGGTCTGCACGGTGTGGTGGCGGTGGTTGGAGCTGGCAGTCGTGAACTGACGCAGCGGTCCGAAGCGGACCTCGATCAGGTTGGCCCAGCCACAGCCGGCGGTTGGGCGGACGACGAACGTGCCGGACTCGTCGAACGCGAAGACGCGGTCGGGTAGACGAGCAGGCACCGTAACGCCTCGCTCACGATCCGGATCATGCGACCGTGGATTCCGCAGGCATGCGGCACGTTCGCGGATCGACCACGGGGTGAACAGCTGGCCGAGCTTGGTCGGGCGGGTGGTGGCCGTCTGGACGACGAAGTCCTCGTCAATGGCGTCTTCCGCGGCGGCGGAACAGCAGACAAAAGGGCCTGCCCTCACCGTCCGGCGATGGACTCCGTACTTCTCCGCCAGAACTCGCTGCGACAGTTCCGGATCAAGACGCTTGTCCCTTCGGATCGCAGCGAACAGCTCCGTCCGCGACAAACCCATCCCGGCCTCCCGACATGACCGTGATCGACACACAAGCCCTGCCGTCGCCGGGCGGACGGAGCAGCGCATTCGCCCCAAAGAGGGCAGGTCGTCGGTAGGCTGCCACAGCCTCACACTGCTCCCGGAGGCTCAGCGTTCACTCAAGTTCGCTCATCGAGTGCAGCTCCGCAAACTCGTCGGCGAGTATGCCCATGACGACGAGATCACGGTGTCGGTTGGCAAAGAACACGTGATCGCGCAGGCGCCCTTCCTCGGTGAAGCCAAGACGGCGATGCAGTGCCAGCGATGCCTCGTTGTGCGCGAAGATCCGCGCCTCGCACTTGTGGTACCGCCGCTCGGCGAACATGAATCGCAGCAGCATCACCACGGCTTCTGTCGCGTAGCCCTTACGCCGGTACCCCATACCCATCGTGATGCCGTACTCGAACCGCCCCGCCCGCGGATCTGCGTAGTGGGACCCGACAGCCCCGACGATCTGCCCCGTGTCCACGGATTCGACGGCCAACGTGAAGCAGTCACCATCGGACTTCGCGACGGACTGTTCCTTCGCCCAGGCCCGGAACCCCTCAGTAGACCGAGGCGGATGCAGCAGATCTCCCGACCGCTCCTCATCGACGGCGAAGCCCGCGAACGCCGTCCAGTCCTCGGGCTCGATACCGCGCAGACGTACCCGCTTGCCAGTCCAGAACGAAGTCATCCCCTATTCGATCACGCCGCCAGATGCGATGCACAGGCCCTCCTGACCCTGGCCTGAACAGCCTTGTCATACCGGTGGAGCCAGATCAACTTCGTACGTCATGGAGCCACGAAACGCTGGTGCGCTGGTGCCCAAAGAAGTGCTTGCAAACATCACCGCCCGCCACCCGCGGACCGCAGAACTGCTGTCCACCGTGAAGTTCATGGTGCAGACCCTCGCCGCCGGCGAACTCCAGCGCGAGCTGGCGTACGGCGGCCCGCGGGCCGCCGAGGCTAAGGGCAGCACGGGCGGTCACTGCCCTGCCGTCCCGGCCGACGTCGTACGCACCGCGTACCTGGTAGGCCACTCCGTCGCCGCCCTTGCCCACGACCACGGCGTCAGCCGCGGCGCGATCCGCTCTCGACCTACCTGGAGTCCGCCGAGCGGGTAGCGCTCGACCAAGGGGTGACCGTACGGCGCGGCCAGGGCCACACATTTCGCGTCACGGCAGTGCCAGCGGTCCGCCGCCAACTCCTTGCCCGCTGCCAGCCGCTCAGCGGCGGCCAAGGCGTCCCCGCAGTCCCAGCCCAGCCCAGCGAACGGCACGCCGCGAGTACAAGGTCGATGATCACTCATCCGGCAGGCACACCCGATGAACTGCGCGAGGCGTCCTGACGGCCGTAGCGTGCTCTGTGCCATGCCACCTGCTCCGCAGTCAGTGGTGAAGAGATCTTGTGCACGTCACCGACAAGGTCGTTGCCGCGCCGGCGAGACCGTCCCCACTCGCGTTGCCGGAAGGCCATGACGGACGTCTGGGAAGCCGGGTTCCAGTGCAGGGTGAAGGAGGGGGCGTTGGCGTCCGGGACGTCCTCCAGACGCACGCCTCGGTTCGACAACAGCCGCTGCAGTTTGTCGAAGCGGAGGTGACGGTCAAAGCGGCCGTACCGCTCGCGAATCACCTTGTTGACGATGCTGCTGCCCCCGTACGAAAGCCGGTGCACCTGCAAGGTGAAGTGGTGCCCCTCCCATGGGTGGTCGGGCGATTCCCGGCTCCAGAAGAACTCGGCCAATCCGTAGTCGCGCCACATGCTGTAGTCGTCAAGGGAGTTCTCGGCAAAATCGGAACCCAGGATCGCGCTGACCTTGTCGGGACTGTCCGTCGGCTTGGCGCCGAGGACGGTTCCAGATGTGATCACGTCCACATAGAACGCGAGGGAGTGCGGAGTCAGTTGCTTTCTCCTTAGCTGGGGCGAGGTGGCCGGGAGCGGCCGTCTCAGCCTGGGTGGCAGGGGCGCCGCTAAGGCCCGGCGGACAGGCCCCTGGGACCGGGGCCGCCAGGCTGGTGCTACCGGATGAGTCCGGTAGCCCCAGCGGGATGTGGTCAGCGAGGGTCGTTCAGGCGGCTGCTGATTTGTTCGTGGAGTTCGTGCGGCAGGTGAATGGCCCAGCGGTCAGCGGCCTCGGAGGCGAGGTCGCGGCTCCAGCGCCAGCTGTTGCGTGCCGCCGTGCGCACGTCCTGGTCGCGGGCGACAGCTGTGGTGGCGACGTAACGATGACGGTCGGTGTCGGGCAGGTCCTGTTCGAACGCGCGGCTGGGGGTGAGCCAGTGGGCTGTGCTGTTGCGCAACAGGCGGCAGAGTCGCAGTTGCTGGGGCGCGATGACGGTGTGCAGCAGGGCGTGGGCGCGGGCGATCTCGCCGCGGGCCAGTACATGGGCGAGCATGAGGGTCCAGTTGGTCAGCTCGTCGGTGAGCTGCTGGGCGGTGGTCACCGGCTCGGGCGGCTGGAAGGTGGCTAGCTGCCGGGCGGCCTGGGTGAGCCGGCCGCGGCGGTCGAGCAGGACGGCGTCGTCGGGGCGGGGTAGGTGCACCATGCCTCGCCAGGTGGGCACTTCGTCGATGCCGGGACCGGCGGGGGTGAGGTGGAACTCGCCGCGCATCAGGTCGTCGAAGACGACGGAGAGGATGCCGTGCATGTTGGTGTAGCAGAGCTGGAGCGGTGCGAGCTGTGCCAGGAAGGCGGGGCCGTCGAAATCGGCGAGGCGGTCGTCCTGGATGTAGAGGTATGCCTCGATGTCGGAATGGGCGTCGGCCTCGCCCAGGGTCCACGAGCCGTAGAGCAGCACGCCCTCCAGCCGGGTGTCGGCGTGGGCGAGCTGTCGCAGGCGTGCGATGCGGTCGTCCAGGGCGGAACAGGCAGAGTGAACGGACATGGTGTGGTCGTGTCTCCTGAGGCGAGCGTGCGGGCACGCTGACGGAGCCCGGCACCTGCCGGGCCAATGTCTGTGGACCGTCGCGGCCCGCTCAGGAGAAGTTGCCCATGATCGAGATCATAGGGGACGGCTCCGCTTCCAATCCGGCGGAACACAGATCAGGCTGGCCGCGATACCGGCGAAGGACCCTTGTCTCCATGGAGCTTGGCGGGCCGCCGTCGGCGGGGCCCACGCCGGGAACGGATGGGAGGTATGCCCCGTACCAGGGGTTCAAGCCCCTGGCTTTCGTGCTTGTTCGCGGTGGAGACACCGATCGAGAGGGGCAGACCGGTCCGCTCCGAGATCAAATGTCACGGGGTTCTGCGAGAAGGTCGTCCACCACATGACATCGAATGGTGGGGAGGTGCTCAGCGATCGCCTCACTCATCATGGCTTCCCCTTCCGGGTCCACGTCTGGGCAGCCCTCGCGAGTGGCGGCATCCGGCCACCGTGCGTACGCCACCCAGGTGCCGTCATCGGCCTGATGCAGACGTGATCCGTAGCTGCCGCAGTGCTTGTGCATCGCACGTGTCACGCGATGCCAACCAGCTGCGAACTGCTGCTCCTTGCCTTCGTGCAAACGCCACCGGTAGATCACCGCAAACATGCCACGACCGCCCTTTGACCTCCGCGCCTCCGGAATCCGGTGGGCGCGCCCTGCCTACCCATCAGTCCAGATCGGCACTGTACATGTCAGCCTATGAGGTCGGGGCGGTCTATGACGATCGCAACAAGGCCACCGCCGCAGCCGGCGGATCCGGCTCTGGACCGGTTCCCGGACCGGGTCTTCGCCTTCGATGAGTCAGGGCGCCTGGCGATCCGGCCCACCTGCACACCGCGGGCTCCTGCTGGACGAAAACAGGGCAAGCCAAACCGGCTGCCGGCGGCCTACCGCCGCGCTCACGGCGTCACCTGCTTTCACGGCTGCTCATCCGCGGACGACGACCGCCGGTAGGGCGTCATCCCGCGAACCGCAGCCCCCGAGCGCCGAAGGGGGCCCGTTCAGGTGGACGGTTCGATCTCCCCCGCAAAGACGATGACCTGGTCGATGAGGCTTCGCCGCAGATGGACGACGTCCGTTCCCGTCAGGCGGGGACCTCCGTCCGGCGTGGTGAAGACCCACTGGTACCGGGCCCACTCGTCAGGCATGTCCACCGCCGAGCAGCGCACCATCGTGCCGGTCCCCGCCGGGTGGCGCCGGATGTCCAGCACGAACCGCTCGACCGCCGCGATTCCTTCGCTGCGCCCCAACGGCCCCCAGAAGACCACGTCCGAGGTCAGAGCCTGGGAGAGCAGAGCAGTCACATAGCTGTCGTCGGAGGCGTTGAACGCGGAGATGAATGTGTCGATCGCGGAGCGTGCAATCTCTTCCTGCATGCCCCAGTAATACCAGCCGTTTCGCGTGCACTCGTCCCGCGGGCCGGTTTCCGATCACGGTGAACCATCCCGGTCACGGCACTAGCGGTGCAGGACGGTCCTGCCGTCGATGCCCCAGAGGCTGGGCGGAACCGCGCCGCACCTGACGACTTCGGTGTGTGTCTGGGAGTTGATCCGGTTCCAGCCGACCCGGCGCTGGTGCTGCTCGTCGGCCGGGTAGAAGGTGAGGCCGGCCTCCGGGTGCTGGCCCTCGTCGAAGAGGTACGGCTCACCGTCGACGGGAGTGATCACGATCTGCGAGATGTTCTGCCGGCCTCGGTCACTGCACGTCGCCGTCCCTGTCCGCCAAGGCTGGGGGCTCCTGCCAGGTCAGCGTCTCAAGCGGGGACCCCAGGCAGTTCGCCGGACCGGGCAGCGGCCGCATCACGGCGGACGCCTCGTCGCTGAAAAGGACCAGGGGCTTGTCCGGGCGTCGGACGGTCGTGGGTGCTGCCGTACTCGATGACTTCCTCGTGCTGGTCATCTCTTCCCCCTGTGTCGTTGCAGGTCATGCTCGGTCGAAGGCCGGCCCACGGACCGGCTGCGAAAGGGTATCCGGATAGGGAACCGAGGCTCGACGCGATTTCCCCAGGCTCCTCCCCCGGGGGCTTCCTCCGCTCCCGGCCGGCCCCCAGTGGGAGTTCAGAGGGTGTCGGGTGACCAAGACGAGGGGAATCTCACGGGTCGTCGCGGTGCGTGGGTCGCATACGAGGGCACGGCGGCCACCACCGCCGGCCACAGGTCCGTTCACCACCAGCTCGGGGATCACCTGGATGGTCGAGTTCGGCGGCCTGGCGTTGTGACGCCGTGGTCGGGATGGCTGTTCGGGGCCCACCCCCACCAGCGGGGATCGGCTCCGGACGGATACGCAGCCACCGCGTGATGCGGCTTGAAGCAGCGACCGGTCGTCCACAACGCTGTCACCATGCGTTCCCCGAGCTTCACCGCGCCGACGAACGATTCTGAGCCTCCCGCCGTCGACGCCTTCCTCTCGGCCGTCGACCATGCGATGAACAGCAACACCTTGCTCCTCACGGCGGAGAGCGACGTACCTCTCTCAGCCGAGAATCGCCAGGATGTCCTGCACGCGTTCCTGCGCAACGCCCTCTTCCCGCAGCTGATGCGTGCAGCAGACGTGCGCCGCAACTGGTACAACCTGTCGGAGGAGTACGACACTGAGGCCTTCGTGCTCCCGCTCCTGCGCGAGGGCTTCCGCGCCACGGTCAGCCCGCTTGGCCATGCAGGATTCCTGGCACGGCTGCGCTGGATGCTCTGCGAGGCGTTCAGCCCGTACGGCCACCACTACCCGGCGGCGGATGCCGAGCGGCTGGTGCGGGGCTTCCTCCGCGAACTGCTCGGCGCAGACGGCCCGGCGTGGTCCTTCGCCGCTGTCAGCCCCGATTTCATGCGTTCCACCGGCTACTACAGCGGTGAGGAGCCACAGCTACCGGTGTACTTCGATGGCAGCGGTTCCGACACCGCCACGCTCGTCCACCGGGACCACATCTTCCACCTGCTGCTGACGAACGGCTCGCCTTGAGGGGCGCGGCCGGCACGACTGTTCGGCCAGGTTGCCCGGGTCAGCGGTGCAGAGCGGTCAGGTGGAACCAGGCCGATGTTCGTGGCGCCGGGGCGGCGGGTCCGGTTCGCCGCAGACTTGGGGGAACACCGCACGCTGCTTGGCGTTCCTCACGAGTCGCTGTTGCACATATGTGCCGAAGAGGGTGTTTACTCCGACCTGTGATCCGGAACGGCGACAGTGATCACCTGCCTCACCCCTGGACGGAGATCTGACACCGTGAGCAAGGTCGCTCTCATCATCATCGACATGATCAACACGTACGACCACGAGGACGCGGAACTGCTGCTGCCGTCGGCCGAGTCGGTCGTACCGGTCGTAGCCGACCTTGCCGAACGCGCTCGGCGCCGTGCCGTACCGGTCGTCTACGTCAACGACAATTTCGGTGAATGGCGATCCCACCACGGTGAGCTGCTCAACCGCGCTCTCGCGGGGCCTCATGCCGATCTCGTGGAACCTCTGCGGCCCGATGAGGAGTCGCTGTTCGTTCTCAAGACCCGGCACTCCATCTTCTTCGACACCCCGCTTCAGTATCTGCTGCAACAGCAGGGCATCGAGCAGTTGGTGCTCTGCGGCCAGGTCACCGAGCAGTGCGTGCTCTATTCGGCCCTGGACGCCCACATCCGTCATTTCCAGGTGACCGTTCCCGAGGACGCTGTTGCGCACATCCACGAAGATCTCGCTCGGGCGGCACTGCGGATGATGGAGCGGAACATGGGCGCGCGCGTGTGCACGAGCCACGACCTCTGGAAGTGACAGCTCCTGCGGTGTGCGGGCCGATACGGAGCCGGTGTGCGGGCTTGCCATGGGGGTCGTACGGCCCGGCGTCGCCACTGTCGGCTGCTGAGTGCTCGTTCCGGGGCATGCGTAGATCACTGATCTTCACTCGCTGCCCAGGAGGAAGCCGGGATGGCCATACCGACACGCCCTGTTCGCCGTGCGGGTCGTGAACGGCGGTTCGATCTGCGCGTCACCGCTCTGTTCTTCATACTGCTGGCGATCATCTTCTGCGTTCTGGTGTTCTTGGTGCGCACCGCGGCAGGCATCGTCGAGCGCCGTCCCCTGTGGGCCGTTGCCCTGGCCCTGCTCGGCGTCGGGGCCGCTCTGACGTCCCGGTCCCGGTGGCGCAAGGCGTCCGTCACCCGCTACGCCGGCCGCGCCGCCCGGGCGCTGGAGGAAGCAGCCGAGATGGCGTCCGATGACCTGCGCGACACGAGGGTGGTGGAAGCCGGCCGGCCGGCGCCGCCGGCGGAGGAACCGGCAGAGGACGTCGCTGACCCGGTGCCGACGGCCACTGACGCCTGCTTGGCCGACTACACCGGACTGGAACCCGAAGCTTTCGAGCGAGCCATAGCCGACCTGTGCGCCGACAACGGCTGTCACGCGGTGGAAGTGGTCGGGGGCGCGGGCGATTTGGGGGCGGACGTCGTCGCGCTCACGCCGGACGGGCGGCGCGTGGTCATCCAGTGCAAACAGTACGGCGGCACCCACAAAGTCGGCTCGCAGGACGTGCAGCGCTTCGGGGGTACCTGTTTCGCCATTCACGAGGCCGATGTCGCAGCGCTCGTCACGACGAGCGAGTTCACGGAGCCTGCCCTGGAGTACGCCCGGCAGTGCGGAATCGTCTGCGTGGACGGCTCCGGCCTGGTGGCCTGGTGCCACGGCACCGGCCCGAGCCCATGGCAACAGACCGGCACCGATTCCTGAGCCGGCCGCACCCAGCCACGCGGCGGTGACGTCCTGCCGAACTAAGGGCGACGGCGGTCACATGGAAGGCGCCGATGCGGGCACCAGTGATCACACTCCCACTTCCGGAGAGGAGATCTTCGTGCACAAGACAACGAGCAAGGGTAAGTGGATCACCGGTGGCGCACGCGAGAAGCTGGCGGAAGTCTTCGCCGGGGAGTACAAGGAGGGCCGGTCGATCAGGGCCATAGCCGAGGCACACGGCCGGTCCTACGGGTTCGTGCATCGCGTGCTCACCGAAGCGGACGTACCGCTCAGGAGCCGCGGGGGCGACGTGCGTTCCGGCACCTCCCGGCAGCCGGGGTGACGACCGCCCGCGGCTGCGCAGGGTCGGCGCCCGACGGCGGCAGGAGAGTGCATACGGTGTCCGCGCGGGGGCAGACGGAAGTCGCCGGGCCAGGTGAAACGGCCTGTGTTTCGAGAAAGGTTGTCGCTGTGCTGCTGCCTGCCGAAAGGGAACTGCGTGCCGTACTGGCCCACTTCGCCGAGGCCCGTTTCCGCCATGACCTGCGGCCCACAGGCCGGTCGAGCCGGGACCTGGAGGACACCTCCCGCAGGCTGTGCGCCATGACCGGCACCGAGTCGGTGGACGAGGCCCTGGCTGCCGCCGACGCCCTCCTGGAACAGCTTCGAGCCGACCGCCAGGGGTCCGGCACAGCCAGCCGGGTTCTGGCCGCCTGACGCGCCGGCGCGTCCACCGGTGAGCGGGACGGCGAGCGGAGTTCCGTGCCGGCCGGCGTCTCGCGCGCCGGCGTCGTCATCGCCAGGCCGAGTGGCTCTGGAGCGCGACCAGGTGGTGAGGCTGCCGCCGATGGCTTCGGCGGGCAGAACGCCCCCTCCCCGCAACCGTGTTCTCTTCCTGGCTCCGGTGGCGGCCGGCTGCACGGCCTGCCCGCCCCGCCACGCCCCTTACGGATGCCCCCCGCGTAGGCTCGTCCGAGTCGCTTGGCGAAGTCCCGTTTCCCCCACCGATCCACACACCCCCGTTCCTAGACTCGGGGTGTCAGGGGGACGGCATCGCACAGCGGGGGGCATTGTGGGCGAGCAGTGGAAAGGCATGCCTGATCCAGGCAAGGCCGTTGATCTGGCCGCGTTCATCGGTTTGCTGGGTGGACTGCGTGCACGGGCGGGGACGCCGTCCTGTCGCTCGCTGGCCAAGCGGGTCGGGCCACTGACGGCCCGCTCGGGTCGTCTCGCCGTACACGGTCGTGGATGCGTCTCCGTCTCCGGGCGGAGCGCCGCCCACCCGCCTAAGACCTGCGAGTGGGCGCACACGCCGCCCGAAGTGTCAGAATTCCTGGATTCGGCCGCTCTGAGCGCCCCCGTAGTAGGCGTAGACGCCGTTGATGGTGGCCCAGTACCCGGCCTGGACGACGTAGGTGCCCTGCGACGGATCCCCCCACCAGTTCGGTGCGTAGACGTCTTGGGTGGCGCTGCTCGACCATCCGACACACTCCAGGTTGTATGCCTGGGACGTAGTGCCATTGGCGTTGACGCGTTCTACCTGCGCACAGACGTCGATGGGCATGTGGTTCGGGTTCTGGACGTAGATCTCGCCGCCGATCTGGTCGGATCCCTCGAATACCAGGCCGATGGAACACGGCTTGAGCAGAATTCCGCCGGGTTCGGAGGCGTATCCGCTGAGCCGGCAGCTTCCGGAGCTGACGTTCGCCTGCGCGGCCTGGCCGGTAACGACTCCGGCCGCCAGCAGTGCTCCGGTAAATGCGGCTGCGGTCGCAACCCGTGCCCTGTACCTGGCAGTAGCCCGCCGTTTCATGGGTGGCCCCCCATCCCCCGCCGCCTGGATCGGACCAGGCCCGGGAACGCGATTTCGGCGGTTGAGCGTACCGCCGGTGGTGAGGCGGAGGACAGGGTTCACGAACATCCCCGGCCCCAGGAACTGTGCCGCGCCGCTGGGAACACAGCCGTACGGAGCGGCCAGGGCAGTTGAGGCAGCAGGTGGGGTGTGCCAGGCGTGAGCAGGAGCGTCGCGGGTGCCGGGTCCGCGATCCTTGAGGCATGCGTGCCGCCCGCCTGATCCGCATGGCTCTCCTGCTCCAGTCGAGCCCCGGTCTGACCGCCGAAGCCCTTGCCCGTGAGCTGGACGTCTCCAGACGCACCGTGATACGCGACGCCCAGGCCTTGCAGGAGGCGGGCGTTCCCGTCCGGTCCGAACGCGGCCGCGCCGGCGGATACCACCTCGCGCCGGGCCACCGGACCCGGCTCACCACACTCCGACCCACCGAGGCGGAGACCCTCTACCTCTCCGGTCTGCCGACGGCCCTGCGCGATCTCGGGCTGTCGGACGCGGCGGGCACGGCCCGGCTGAAGTTGTCGGCCACCCTGCTCCCGTCACTGCGTGCGGCCGCCGAGTCGTCGGTGCGCCGCTTCCACCTGGACGCCCCGGCCTGGTTCCGCGAGCCGTCGGCACCAGAGCTGCTGCCCGAGCTGGCCCGCGCTGTGTGGTCCGACCGCACCGTGGAACTGACCTACGCCCGGCCGGGACGCGACGGCACCCCACCCCGCACGGTGGCCCGCCTCCTGGAGCCGTACGGGCTCGTCCTGAAAGCAGGGGTCTGGTACGTCGTGGGCCGCGTCCCCGGTGAGCCGACGGGCCGGGACGGCACCTGGCGCACCTACCGCGTGGACCGCGTCACGGCGCTCACCCCTGCTCCCGGCGCCGACGAACCCTTCGTACGCGACCCGTCCTTCGACCTGGCCGCCCACTGGCAGGCGCACGCAGCCGCATTCGCCCGGGCCCTGCTGCGTACGACCATCACCGTGCGTGTGACCGAGCAAGGCCTGCGGCGCCTGCCCACCGTGGTGGACCCGGCCGGCGTGGACGAGGCGCTGGCGTCCGCGACCACGCCGGACGCCGCCGGGCGCGTCACGCTCGGCCTGCCGGTCGAGTCGGAGGACGTCGCCTTCGCCCAGTTGGCCGGGCTGGGCGCGGACGTGGAGGTGCTGGCTCCCGAGGGCCTGCGCGCTCGCTTTCGCGAGCATGCGCGGGCCCTCGCCGCCTTGTACGGTGCGGAGCCGGAGGATCGAGGGTAGTCGTCCGCCCTGCCGTATCAGCAGTGGTCGTCCGCCGTGCCGTATCAGCGGTAGTCGTCCGCCGTGGCGTCCTTCCCGCCGTACCTGACCTCCTCGAAGTACGCCCAGGCGTCGGGCTGGCTGCCGTCCACATCGCGCACGCCGTAGGTCCTGGCGAGTTCCGCGCTGGAGGTGGACTTGCCGTTCCAGCGGGCCGCCCGGTCCGGGTCGGCGGCGAGCGCGGCGACCGCGCGGGCGAGGTAGTGCGGCGACTCGGCGATGGCGAAGTCCGGTTCCTGGGCGACGGCGTCCCGCCAGTTGTCCTCCGTGACGCCGAAGTGGGTGAGCATCTGCTCCGAGCGCAGGAAGCCCGGCGTGACGGCGACCGCCGTGCCCCCGTACTCCGCCAGTTCCTCTCCCAGCCCGAAGGCGATCCGGATCGGTGCGTTCTTCGCCAGGTCGTAGTAGAGGTTCTCGCGGTACCGGCGGTTGGAGACCGCCGTACCGTCGGTGACCTCGACGTGCAGCGGCGCGTCCGAGCGGACCAGCAGCGGCAGGGCGAGTGCCGCGGTGATCACGTGGGAGCGTACGCCCAGCTCCAGGATGCGCAGGCCGTCGGCGAGCGGCGTCTGCCAGCTCTTCTTGCCGAAGACGGAGCCGACGAGCAGGTGCTCGCCGCCCCACAGGTCGTTGACCAGGATGTCGAGCCGCCCCTGGTCGCGGTCGATCCTGTCGACGAGAGCCCGTACCTGGTCCTCGTCCAGATGATCGGTGGGTACGGCGATACCGGTGCCGCCGGCCTGCGTGACCAGCTCCGCGGTCTCCTCGATGGTCTCCGTGGTCCGGCCGACCTCGCTGACGTGGGCGCGGGTGGTGCGGCCGGTGACGTAGACGGTGGCACCGGCACGGCCGAGTTCGACGGCGAGAGCACGTCCGGCGCCGCGTGTGGCCCCGGCGACGAGCGCGATCCGGCCGGCGAGCGGGCCCTGCTGGCTGATGCCCTCGCTGTTGGTGTCCTTGTTCTTCTCCATGCCACCACGGTGCACGCCCAAGGTGACAGATCTTGTCACCCTTACCGAGTGCCGGGCGCCCGGGCACACAGTGCGTGGTCGATCAGGGCGCTGGCCGCGTTCTCCTGCGCCACTATGTGCTGCGCGGTGTCGCCGCGGGCCTCGGACATGGAGACCACCGCGCTTCGCCTGCCGTCGTCGGTGACGCCGTTGAGGGTGATGTAGCCGCCGTCCCCGCCCTCATGGCCCCAGTAGGTCCCTCCGCAGCTGAGGGGGCGTTCGACCAGGCCGAGCCCGTATCGGCCGCCGGGCCACAGCCGTTGGACCTCCGCGCTCACGGGGACGGTCTGCTTCATCTTCGCCAGCTGCCGTGCCGGAAGGAGGCGGCCGCCGAGCAGCGCGCGGAAGAAACGGTTCTCGTCCCGCGTGGTCGTGACCCACGAAAGGTTCTCGTGATCCACCGGTATCTGGTCGGTGACATCCACCCGGGAGCCGGGGCCGAAGAACTGGTAGGCCTGGGCATGGGGCCGGGGCAGGCTGGGCGAGGTCCCCATCCACCGGGTCTGGTCCAGGCCCAGCGGGCGCAGGATGCGGATGTCGATCTCCTGGTGGACGGGGTGGCCGGTGACCTTCTGGATGATCATGCCGAGCAGGACGTAGTTGGTGTTGGAGTATGTCCAGCCCTCGCCGGGCGGGAAATCCGGCTTGTGGGCCATGGCGAGGTCGATCAGCTGCTCGGGCTCGTGGACGCGGTGGCGCTGCTGGTAGTACTCCTTGGGCGTGGTGTATCCGGGCAGGGCGTCGTGGATACCGCTGGTGTGCTGGAGCAGTCGGCGGATGGTGACCCGGCTGCCGTCGTTGCCGTGACCGCGCACCACCCCGGGCAGCCAGTGGTCGACCGTGTCGTCCAGGGACAGCCTGCCCTCGGCCTCCAGTTGCAGGACCACAGTGGCAATCAGCGTCTTGGAGGTGCTGGCCATGCGGAAGTAGCCGTCGGACGTGACCGGGCGGCCGGTGTTCACGTCGGCGGTGCCGCTGGTGGCGACGGACTGCCGGCCGTCGGGCGCAACGACGCGGGCCTGCACACCGCTGACACCGAGGTGGTGGATCGTTGCGGCGTCCTTGCGGAGCTGCTCCGCAGCGGAGCGAGGGGCAGGTTGGGCAGCGGGGGTACCCGAGCAGGAGGTGAGCAGCGTAGCGACACCGAAGGCGGTGACGGTGGCGATGGCGAGGCGCTTTCGCAGAATCGAACCCATGGCCGAACGCTAGTTTCGCCCCCGCGGAGGGCACGATCCGGCGCACCCCAAGATCACAACGGGGGGTATCCCCCG
This sequence comes from Streptomyces sp. NPDC127190, assembly GCF_042672505.1. Taxonomy (NCBI): domain Bacteria; kingdom Bacillati; phylum Actinomycetota; class Actinomycetes; order Kitasatosporales; family Streptomycetaceae; genus Streptomyces; species Streptomyces sp. NPDC127190. The sequence goes on along the minus strand of NZ_JBHXVE010000025.1, from coordinate 97,428 downwards.
GAGCGGGTTGTTACCGGTCTGACGCTGACCTGCCACCACGCGGCGCGCCGGTGAGCAGCTCGGAATCGATCAGCACAGTCGCAGGCCTCCGGCGTGTGTGGGCGGGCGCCGGGGCCCTCGGGGCGCGAAGCTAAGAGGGTGACGATCAAAAGCGAGCATCCGGCGAGTGCTGAGCAGATCTACGCAGCATTGGTCGCTCTCGGGGCCGTACCGGCGACGGATCCCAAGGCACGGCCCGAGGGAGCACAGCAATCGGACCGTCTGCGGCTGCTGGGCAATCTGCTGGCCAAGACAGAGGCGGAGATCACCACCGCCACCCGCCTGACCGAGGAAGGAGAGATCGAGGACGTCCTCGACACCATGCTCGGCTGGACGGACCAGCTCGGCTCCGACCCCAGCCTTGCGGTCAACGTCCTGAGCAACAGACTGCAACGCACCGCCATGCAAGTCTCGGAATCCGACGCAGAGGACACCCCTCCGGGCCAGGAGGCGTCCTTCGCCGCCGCCATGACGGCGCTGTACACCCTCAGCGCCCAAGTCCACGCCGACCAAGGTGACGTGGAGGGAACCCGCCGGGCTCTGAGCGGAGCGGAAGAAGCCCTCATCGACATCATCCAAGGCATGCACGACCTGCGCGTCGCCATCGGCGACGCGCCCGGGCCCGAGCACGAGACCGACGTCTGACCTGCGTGACTCCTCTCCCGCACGAGCAGACCTGTCTGCGCTGAGGTTGTCGCCGTGGGCCACGTCCTTCGGCAGCCGAGCGCACACGGTCGCTCCGGCGACGAGGCCGGCCGGGCCGTCCAGGACCGGGGAGGACGGCGCGGGCGCGAGCGGCCGCGTGCGGCCGGCTGCTGCCGTACGGCGACACGGTCGATGTCGATGCCGTACCACCGCGCGGTCCCGTTCCGTCCCCGGAGCGCCCCAGACCGCCGACAGCGTGTCACGCTTCGGCGGCACCGCCCCACCGCTCAGGGCTACTCGCGCACCTCGGCGTTCACTGCGCGGGGCACGTCACCGCTGTCCGCGTCGAGGCTCGCGAGCAGGCGCAGTCCGTCCTCGGCGGGGCTGCCGGGAGCGGCGGACAGGACCAGTAGCTCCATGCCCGATTCGTCGGGCAGCGCGAAGTTCTCCTGGTGCAGTTCGAGGAGTCCGACCAGGGGGTGCCGGTAGGCCTTGCGTCCATGGGTGCGGGCGCGTACGTCGGCGCGGGCCCACAGCCGGCGGAAGCGCTCGCTGCCCATCGCCAGCTCGCCGACGAGCGAGGTCAGGCGGGGGTCGTCGGGGTACGTGCCGGCGGCCAGGCGCAGGTGCCCGACCACGTCGAGGGTGCATGTCTCCCAGTCGGCGTACAGACCGCGCTCGGCCTCCTCGAGGAAGATGTGCCGGGCGATGTTCAGGCCCGGTATCGGCTTGCCGAACAGGAGCCCGGCGAGGCGGTTGCCCGCGAGCACGTCCAGGCGGTGGTCCATGATCAGCGCGGGTGCGTCGGTGACCAGACCGAGGACGCGCAGCAGCTCCGGCCGGACCCGGCCGCTCGGCGCCTTCGTGCGGCGGCGGCGCTGCCGGGCGAGCCGCTCGAGGTGCCCGCGTTCGGTCTCGTCCAGACCGAGGACGCGGGCGAGCGCGTCGAGGACCTGTTCGGACGGCTGGGTCGCGCGGCCCTGTTCCAGGCGTATGTAGTAGTCGACGCTGACCCCGGACAGGTGCGCGACCTCTTCACGGCGCAGCCCCTGGACCCGGCGGCGGCTGCCGGCGGGGATGCCGGCGGCGGCCGGGTCGACTCGGGCACGCCGTGTCCGGAGGAAGCCCGCAAGATCGTCCATGCCTCCAGTATGGCCTCGGCACTGCCCGTGAAGGTGGCCCTGCCAGTACCAGGAAGCCCAGTCCGATGGACGAAGCGTCCCTGAACGCCGGGCGCCACCGCGTCCAGGATCGAAGGCATCCGATCCGAAGGAGCCCGTCATGAAGACGCTGATCGTCCACGCCCACCCGGAGCCGAAGTCGCTCAACAGCTCGCTGAAGAACCTCGCGGTGTCCACGCTGGAGAGCGCCGGGCACGAGGTGCGGGTGAGCGATCTCTACGCGATGAACTGGAAGGCGGTCGTGGACGCCACGGACTACGGCCCCAACGCCTCGACGCCGCTGAGGGTCGCCGCGGATTCCGGCCGGGCCTTCCAGGCCGGGACACTCACCCCGGACGTCGTCGCCGAGCAGGAGAAGCTGCTGTGGGCCGACATGATCATCTTCCAGTTCCCGCTGTGGTGGTACAGCATGCCCGCGATCCTCAAAGGCTGGGTGGACCGGGTCTTCACCTACCGCTTCGCGTACGGCGTCGGCGAGCACAGCGACACCAAGTACGGCGAGCGCTTCGGCGAAGGCACCCTCGCCGGCAGGAAGGCCCTGCTGTCGGTGACCGTCGGCGGCCCCGAATCGCACTACGCCGCCCGCGGGATCAACGGCCCCATCGACGATCTGCTCTTCCCGATCCAGCACGGCATCCTCTACTACCCGGGCATCGAGGTGCTGCCACCGTTCGTACTGTTCGGCACCGACCGGCTGGGCGAGGAGGACTACCCGGACATCGCCAAGGCCTGGGAAGAGCGCCTGCTCACCCTGGAGTCGACCGAGCCGATCGCGTTCCGGCGGCAGAACTTCGGTGACTACGAGATCCCCTCCCTGCACCTGAAGGAGGGGCTGGAGCCCGCGGGCCGTACAGGTTTCGGGCTGCATGTGCGCGGCTGAGCCGCGCAAAGCGGATGTGCCCGTCGGGTGAGTGATCACTGACGCGATGTGGGACCGGATCGAGCCGCCGATGCCGGCCGATCCGGTCCGCGGTCGTGGTGGGCCGATCACCATCGGACTCAGGAGGCCATCGCACGCGTGCTTTTGCCCGCTGTCGCGGCTGCAAGGAGCCTGACGGCATCGGGCCATCTCTTACGGGCACCCTGCCGCGCGATGCCCCGGACGGCTCCCAGCTGCCGGTCGAATCCTGGAGGTCTGGTCGGGTTTGCAGCGTGGTCGGCCCAGGCCGGTGCGGGGAACTCGGATGCGTTCGAGTAGCGGGCGTGCGCAGATGCTGTCGTGGCGTTGGCCGTGCGTCAGCAGGATCGCGAGCGGGCGTCCTTTGCCGTCGCAGGCACGGTGGATTTCGCTGGTCAGTCCGCCACGGGATCGACCGAGGGCGTGCTCGACCGGTTCGTCCTGGGGGTGGTCACCCCCCTCCTGGCGTCAGCTCGGCACGGTGGTCTCGTTCTGCCCCGGAGGTACCGGGGGTTGTCCCCACCCCAACACTCCCGGCAGCTCCCTCGTTCGCGGCTCGCCCCGCTGGAAGCGTAGGGGGCACCGGAAGACCCCCGGCAGCGCAACCGAACGAAGGGCAGACTTCGATGACCGACCCCATACCGAAGCAGCAGTCGCGCCGCCGCACCGCCCTGCGGCTGTCCGCAGGCGCCGCCGTCCTCTGCCTGACCGCCGGGGCCGGCAGCGCCACCGCGACGGCGGCCGACCTGGGCGCCGGCCGGGCGCACCGCGGCACCGTGGTCTCGGTCACCCCGCTCGCCTTGCTGGACAGCCGGCAGGCCACCAACAGTGTCCGGGACGCCGGCTTCGTCACCCCGGCCGAACGGGGCGGGGTCGAGCTGGAGCGCGTGGTCTACCGGACCGTCACCCCGAAGGGGCGGCCCACCACCGCGAGCGGGCTGGTGGCACTCCCGCGTGATCCGGGGCCGCGCGCACTGACCACCGTCGAGTACGCGCACGGCACCATGGCCTACCGAGGTGAGGCTCCGTCAGTGGCGGACGGGCCCAACCGCGCGGCGGCTGTGATGTTCGCCGGGGACGGCTTCGCCGCGGTGGCACCGGACTACCTCGGGCTGGGAGTCGGGCCCGGCACCCACCCGTACCTGGACGCGCCCTCGGAGACCACGGCCTCGACCGACCTGCTGGTCGCCGCCCGGGAGGTCGAGGCCCGGCACGGCATGCGCGCCGACGGCAGGGTGCTGGTGACCGGCTTCTCCGAGGGTGGGGCGGCCGCAATGAGCATCGGGCGGGCGTTGCAGCACGGGCAGGTCCCCGGGTACCGGCTGACCGCACTGGCCCCGGTGAGCGGACCGTACGACCTGACGGGCAGCGAGCTACCGGCCGCCCTCGACGGCCGACTTCTCGGCACACATGCCACGTTCTACGCCTCGGACATGGTGGTCGCGTGGAACCGGCTGCATCGGCTCTACGGCTCGCCCTCCGACGCCTTCCAGGCGCCCTACGACCGCACCGTCACGGACCTGTTCGACGGCGAGCACACCGACCCGCAGGTGGCCGCCGCCCTCCCGGACAGCCTGCGGCAGCTGTTCACCCCCGCCTTCCTGCGGCAACTCCAACATCCGACCGGCAAGTTGGCGCAGATGTTCCGGGTGGCGGACAGCGCCTGCCAGTGGGCCCCGCACGTACCGGTCCGGCTCTACGACGCGGACGGCGACCGGGATGTGGCACCCGCCAACACCCTCAGCTGCAAAGCCCAGTTGGCGGCTGCCGGGGTCGACGCGCCGGTGATGGACGCGGGCGCCGCCGACCACAACGGCTCGGCGCTGGTCTCCTACCCCCTCATCCGCACCTGGTTCGACACCCTCGCCGGACACTGAGGCCCAGCTGTCGCCAGGCGTACTGACACTCGCCCGGCGCTACTACCTCCATCTCAGCCCGGAAAGTGCCGTGACGGCGGATCCTCGTCCTACCTGCCTGCCGGAGAGGTGTCGGCAGCAGATGAGTGCCCGCCCGGAAAGCTGCCCCCTGCCCAGGGCCGTCGTCAGACGGTGGTGACCGTGGCGCCTGCCGCTTCGAGTGCGGTGATCTGATCGGCGGGGGCGCCGGTGTCGGTGACGAGGGTGTGCAGGAGTCGTACGGGGCCGACGTGGGCGAAGGCGGTGCGGCCGAGTTTGCCGCTGTCGGCGGCCACGATCGTACGGCGGGCGGCGGCCATGGCGGCCTTCTTGACGGTGGCGTCGTCGAGGTCGTAGGCGGTCAGACCGTCGGCGGCGCCGAGGCCGCAGCAGCCGAGGACGGCGGTGTCGAAGCGCAGGGCGGAGATCGAGGCGAGGGCCAGGGGGCCGGTGAGGGCGCCTTCGGCGGCGCGGGGGCGGCCACCGGGGACAAGGAGGGTGGCCGGTCCGGGGGTGTCCCCGAAGACGTGCACGGCGGGCAGGGACAGCGGCATCACGGTCACGGGGCGTTCGCGCAGCAGACGGGCCACCTCCAGGCAGGTCGTTCCGCTGTCGAGGAGCACGGTCTCGCCGTCGGTGATCAGCGCGGAGACGGCGGCGGCGATCCGGCGCTTGGCGTCGACGGCCTCGCGGGCGCGCAGCGCGAACGGCGGTTCCTCGCCGCGCAGGAGCAGGGTGCGGGCACCGCCGCGGAAGCGTTCCAGGATGCCCTGGGCTGCCAGGGTGTCGAGGTCCCGCCGGATGGTCATCTCGGAGGCGGCGGTGAGTTCGGCGAGTTCGAGGACGGTCGCGCTGCCGGCGTCCCGGACGGTCTCGGCGATCAGGGTGTGACGCTCCGCGGTGTTCATACCGAGATTGAACCCCATCCAGCCAACACACAACAATGATGTTCGTTAGATGAGTTTCGAACATGGAATATGTTCGTTATGGTCGAGGGCATGAAACCCTCCCTCCGGGCCGCCCGCGTGGCGACCTACGTCTACTTCGTTCTCTGCGGCACCCTCATGGGCGCATGGGTCGTCCACATCCCCGCCATCGAAACGCGCGTAGGCATCAGTCACGCCACCCTCGGCGGCCTGCTCGTGCTGCTCGGCCTCGGTGCCTTCGCAGGCATGCAGGCTGCCGGCCGCGTCACCGACCGCCGCGGCGCCCGCGTCGTCGTCCCCGCGTCCGGGGCCCTGTGCGCCGGGTCGCTGGTGCTGCCCGGTCTCGCGCCGAACCCGTGGACGCTGGCCGTCGCGCTGGTGGTCTTCGGGTTCACCAACGGCTGCCTGGACGTGAGCATGAACGCCCACGCCGTCCACGTGGAGAAGGCCTACGGGCGGCCGGTCATGTCCGGCTTCCACGCCACCTTCTCCGTCGGCGGAGTGATCGCCGCCCTGGCCGCCGCCGCGGCCACCGCTGCCGGCCTCGGCCCGACCGCCACCCTCGCCCTCCTCGGCGCCGCGGGCCTCGCCACCGCCCTGCTCACCGCCGGCAGCCTGCTGCCCGCCACCACACCGCCCGCCGAAGCCGACCACGCCGGAAGCGGCACCGCCAAAGCCCCTGCGGCCAGCGGCACCGGCAACGTCCGCCGCCGGATCCGGATCTTCGCCGTCCTCGCGCTGATGGTCATGCTGTGCGAAGGCGCGGCCAACGACTGGAGCGCTCTGCACCTCAAGGACGTCCTCGGCACGCCCGCGAGCACGGCGGCATGCGCGTACGGCACCTACGCCGCCGCGATGACCACCGGCCGCCTGCTCGCCGACCGGATCGTGACCCGCTACGGCTCGATGGCGGTCCTGCGCTACGGTGCGCTCACCGCGGCCGTCGGCATCACCGTCGCCGCCCTGACCCCCTGGGTATGGGCGGCCTTCGCAGGATGGGCGCTGTTCGGCCTCGGCCTGTCCGGCTGCGTTCCCCAGCTGCTCAGCGCCGCCGGCCACGCCGACCCCGCCGCCGCAGGAGCCAACGTCTCCCGCGTCGCCGCACTCGGCTACCTCGGCATGCTCGCCGGCCCCGCCGTCATCGGCTGGCTCACCCACGTCACCGCCCTCAACCACGCCTTCCTGCTGCTCACCTTGATGTGCGCCGCCACTGCCGCGACCGCCGGGGTCCTGCGCACCACCACCCCCGGCACGCCCGCGGCCGGCCCGACACCCGCCCCGGCGAACAGTGCCCGCTGACCAGGAGGTTGCTGCCGAGCGCAACGCCGGGTGCCGGGACGCTGCGCTGCGCGAGCCGGACCGCCCCCACGAGGAGTGGTACGGGCTATGGGTCACCGCAAGGAGGCCCCCGCTCTGACACCGCCGTCGGCCGCGCGGACTGCGGACTACTGGACGGTTGAATCCCTGGCCGGGTCCACGCACGGGAAGCCGCGGTCCACCGTGAACCCGTCCACCCGGTCGGTGCGCATCCGTCCGCCGACCGCGTCGTCCGCCTCCAGCACCGTGACGTCGAGCCCGGCGACGGCCAGGTCGTGGGCACACGCGAGCCCGGCGACCCCGGCACCCACCACGACGACGTCCGCGGCCACCGATCCACCCGGCACGGCCACCACCTCTCCTCGTTCCTCAAGCGGCGTTTCCCCCGCGGAACCGGCACTCCGGCGTCTTCCCGGACACTTCCCCGCCGGCCGCCCCCGCGGATGCGCACGCACCCGAACGGGGCCGCCGGCGGCCCGCCGCATCCGCCACCGGCCGACGATGCGAAACCATCCGAGAGTCACCTCACCGGAAGCGGAAGTGAGCCCCCATGCAGACGTCGGTCGTCGTGTTCACCTGTGATCTGCGTCTGTCCGACCACCCGCCGCTGCACGCCGCAGTGCAGGGAGGAGGCCGGGTGGTACCGCTGTTCGTGCGGGACCCGGCCGTCGACGCAGCGGAGTTCGCCGCGCCGAACCGGCTCGCGTTCCTCGCCGACTGCCTGCGGGACCTCGATGCCCGGCTGCGGGAGCGGGGCGGCCGGCTGGTGCTGCGCGAGGGCGACACCGTCACGCAGGTGTGCCGGGTGGCCGCCGAGGCGGACGCCGACGAGGTGCACATGGCCGCCGACGTGAGCGCCTTCGCGCAGGCCCGCGAACGGCGGCTGCGCCGGGCGCTGGAGGCCGACGGGCGGCGCCTGTACGTACACGACACGGTGAGCACCGCCGTGGCCCCGGGGGCAGTGACGCCGGCCTCCTCCGACCACTTCGCGGTGTTCACGCCGTACTACCGGCGCTGGACCGAACACGGCCTGCGGGATGTGCTGGAAGCGCCGCGCAGGGTCAGCGTGCCGGAGGAGGTGGGTTCGGCCGCGCTGCCGGAGCGGGGCGAGGTGAGCGGCGTGTCCCCCGGACTGTGCGCGGGCGGCGAGACGGTGGGGCGGCGCAGGCTCACCGCGTGGCTGCGCTCCGGCGTGGCCGGCTACGAGGCACGGCACGACGACCTGGCGGGCGACGCCACCTCCCGGCTCTCCCCCCATCTGCACTTCGGCACCGTGTCCCCGGTCGAGGTGGTGCACCGGGCGCGCAGGGCCAGCGGGGCGGGGGCGGATGCCTTCGTACGGCAGATCGCCTGGCGCGACTTCAACCGCCAGGTGCTCGCCGCACGCCCCGACGCCGCGGCGCACGACTACCGCACGCGCCGCGACCGGTGGCGCGCCGGCATGACGGCGGAGGCGGATGCCGAGGCATGGCGGGAGGGCCGTACCGGCTACCCGATGGTGGACGCGGCGATGCGGCAGCTGCGCCAGGAGGGCTGGATGCACAACCGGGGCCGGCTGCTGACGGCGAGTTTCCTCACCAAGACGCTGTACGTCGACTGGCGGGTCGGGGCCCGGCACTTCCTCGGCCTGCTCGTCGACGGCGACGTGGCGAACAACCAGCTGAACTGGCAGTGGATGGCGGGCACCGGCACCGACACCCGGCCCAACCGGGTGCTCAACCCCGTCGCCCAGGGCAAGCGGTACGACCCGGACGGAGCGTATGTACGGCGCTGGGTGGAGGAACTCGCGGACGTGCCGGGGGCCACCGTGCACGAACCGTGGAAACTCCCCCCGCGGGAGCGCTCCAGGACCGGTTACCCCGAGCCGGTGGTGTCCCTGGCCGAGGGTCTGGAACGCTTCAAGCGGGCCCGAGAGCGAACCTGAACCTCCCGTGTCGGTCCGCTCGCGGTGGCCGTCCGCTCACCCCCTGGTGGACAGAGCCCGCAGCGCCTCCACCGCCTGCGCCAGCCCGGCCGGCCTGAGAACGCCGGCGGGCCGGGAGGGGCTCCACCCGGGTCCGCCCAGCAGCACCGCCGGACCACGCCGGGTCCCCTTCATGCCCCAGCGGAGCGCGGCGACATGGCGGGCCAGGGCCGGGTCTGCACTCGCGCTCCCCTGGGCCCACAGCACGACCGCGGCCGGGCCGAGCCGGCGTACCGCCGCGTCCAGCGCCTCGGCGGGCACCGCGGCGCCCAGCATCCGCACCGGCAGGCCCTCCCGGCCGAGCGCCGCGTGCAGCGCTTCCAGGGGCAGGGTGTGCTGTTCGCCGGGGACGCAGGCCAGCAGGACGCAGCCGGCCGCGGCGGAGGCCGCGGGGACGGCGGGCGGCGCGCTGCGGCGCAGCACGGTGGAGACATGCCAGGACAGCAGGTGCTCCACCTCCACGTACCGGTCACCGGAGGAGGCCCAGCGGCGTCCTACGGCGTGCAGGGTGGGCACCATCACCTCCTGCCAGGCGACGACGAGGCCGTGGCGCTCGACGGCGGCGGCGAGCTGCTCGTCGAGCGCGGGGGCGTCCAGCCGTACGGCGGCGCGCGCCAGGCCGCGGCACTCCTGACGGACGTCACCGAGCGGCAGCGCGCCGGCGGCCCGTGATCGCCCCGCGGGTGGTGGGGGTGCGGGAGCGGCGGCCTCGGCCGGGACGGACGGGGCGGCGGTGGCCGTACGGGCGGCACGGGCCGCGTCGGCGGGCGGGATGCCGGTCGCCGTCAGCCGGCACATCTCCTCCACCGTCAGCACGTCCGCCGCCGTCCAGCGGCGGTGGCCGCCCTCGGTGCGTACGGTCGGTCCGATGCCGTAGCGTCGGTCCCAGGAGCGCAGGGTCATGGGCGACACGCCGAGGCGGCGGGCCAGTCCTCCGGTGCTCAGACCGGCATCGCCCGGCACGGCGGGCTGCTGGGCGGAAGGCTGCTCGGCGGAGTTCACGGCGGTCAAGTGTTCCCCTCTTCACGGTCCCCGGCGAGTTCACGGTCTGCGGCGAGCCGAAGGGGAGCCGCACCCGCGAGCCGTCCGGTCAGCCTGCCCGCTCCCCCGGCTCGACCGTCAGACTCCGGCCGAGGCGCAGGAGACCGCGCCGGGCGTGGCTCTTGACCGTACCCAGCGGCCATCCGGTGACGTCGGCGATCTGGGTCTGCGTCAGGTCGCCGTAGAACGCCAGGCAGAGCACCCGCCGCTGGGCCTCGGGCAGGCGCCGCAGCTCGCGGGTGACGTCCACACGGTTCAGGGCCGCGTCCTGCGCGTACGAGGGGTCCGGGACACAGGCCGATGCACGCGCCGCCGCCGTGGCGACGTCGGCACGCCGGGTGCGGGCGGACAACGCGTCGGCGATCTTGCGCCGTGCGATGCCCACGAGCCAGGCGGGCAGCGGCCCACGGCCCGGAAGGTAGCCGTGGCGGCCCCGCCAGGCGGCGAGGAACACCGTCTGGGTGACGTCCTCGGCTTCCGCACCGTCCCCCAGCGACTGCCGCGCCAGCGACAGGACGAGGGGACCCCAGCGGCGGTAGACCGCCTCCATGACGTCCTCGTCCCCCGCCGCGAAACGCGAGGCCAGCTCGTTCTCCGGGTCCGCCGTGGGCGCGGGTGCGGCTTCGGTGACAGCCAGTGCGGTCATGTGGCCTGCTCCTTGTCCGGTGGCTCCCTGCCTCACGGCCACGCTCCGCCCGGGCCCGCCAGGGCGGCAACTCGCATCGACTCTGCATCGGGTCCTTCGGGGGGCACAAGGCGGCCGTCAGGCACTCTCCCCTTCCCGGAAGAGGGTGCGGGGTCGCCGTTCCCCTGCCGGGAAGCGGCCGCCCGGATGCCCCGCGGCGGGCCGGGTGGGCCACCACACCGGGTCCCCGAGGTCCCGTACGAGGGCAGGCACCAGCAGAGAGCGCACCACCAGGGTGTCCAGCAGCACGCCGAAGGCGACGATGAAGGCGATCTGCACCAGGAAGGCGAGCGGGATGACGCCGAGCGCGGCAAAGGTCGCGGCGAGCACCACGCCGGCGGAGGTGATGACCCCGCCGGTGGTGACGAGCCCGCGCCGTACGCCGTCGCGGGTGCCGTGGAGCAGGGTCTCCTCGCGGACCCGGGACATCAGGAAGATGTTGTAGTCGACGCCGAGGGCGACCAGGAAGACGAACCCGTACAGCGGCACCGACGGATCGGTTCCGCTGAAGCCGAACAGGCGTCGGAAGACCAGGGCCGCCACTCCGAGGGTCGCGGTGAAGTTGAGGGCGACGGTCAGCACCAGCAGGAGGGGCACAGCGAACGAGCGCAGCAGCAGAACGAGGACGCCCAGGACGACGGCGAGCACCACCGGGACGACGACGGCGCGGTCGCGTTCGGCCGCGCGCAGGGTGTCGTACTGCTGGGCGGTGTAGCCGCCGACGAGGGCGTCCGCGCCGGGCAGGGCGTGCAGCTCGGTGCGCAGCCGGCCCACGGTGTCCCGGGCGGCCTCGGTGTCGGGAGCCGCCTGTGCGGTCGCTTCCAGCCTGACCCGGCCGTCCACGACCCACGGCTCCCCCGTCCGGTGGTCCGCGGCGCCGGTCGCGGTCACCGCCGCGACGCCGGGGGTGTCGTGCACGGTGCGCTCCACCCGGGAGGCGGAGGCGGCGTCGGCGAGGATCACCACGGGCGTGCCCGCGCCGGCCGGGAAGTGCCGGGCCAGGGTCTGCTGGGCGGCCACGGACGGCACGTCCCGCACGAACATCTCGTCCAGCGGCACGCCGCGCGAGTCCAGGGTGAAAGCGCCCGCCGAGCAGACGAGGAGGCCGGTGAGGGTGAACGCCCACACCCGGCGTGGCGCCCGGTCGACCAGGCGGGCGACGCGCTGCCACAGTCCGGCGGCACCCGCCACGCTCTCGGGTGTGGCGGGCCAGTAGGCGCGGCGGCCGAGGAGGGCGAGGACGGCGGGCAGGAAGGTGAGCGCGCTCAGCAGGGCGCAGGCGATGCCGACGGCGCCGACCGGGCCCAGGGCGCGGTTGTTGGTGAGGTCGCTCAGCAGCAGGGCGATCAGTCCGAGGGCGACGGTGGCGGCGCTGGCCAGGACCGCCGGGGTCGAGCGGCGCAGGGCGGCGCGGGCGGCGTCGGCGCGGTCCCGGCCTGCGGCCAGTTCCTCCCGGCAGCGGGCGGTGACCAGCAGCGCGTAGTCCGTCGCGGCGCCGATGACGAGGATCGACAGGATGCCCTGCACCTGGCCGTCGACGCGCACCAGGCCGTGGTCGGCGAGTGCATACACGACGGCGCAGGCCAGCCCCAGGGCGAACACCGCACCGGCGATGACGACGAGCGGCAGCAGCAGGGAGCGGTAGACCAGCAGCAGGATGACCAGGACGGCGGCCAGGGCGACCCCGAGGAGCACCCCGTCGATGCCGGAGAAGGCGTCCGCCAGGTCGGCCCGGGTCGCGGCAGGTCCGGCCAGCTGGACCCGGGTGCCGGGCACCTTCTCGGCCACCGCCCGCACCCGTTCCAGGGTGGGCGCGAGCCGGTCGCCCTGGTCGGGGCGCAGCGGTACGACGGCCTGGAGTGCGGCGCCGTCCTGTGCGGGCAGCGCCGGGGAAGGGGGCCCGGCCACTCCGGGCGTACGGGCGAGCCCGGCGACCGCCGCGGTGGCCGCCCGCTGCCGCCCGGTGACGGCCTCTCCGCCGTCGGCGGTCCACACCACGATGACCGGCAGGGTCTCGCGCTGCTGGAAGGTGGTCTGCTCGCGCAGGACGCGGGTGGACTCGGCGCCGCGCGGCAGGAACGCGGCCTGGTCGTCGGTGGCGACCTCGCCCAGCCGTCCGGCGAAGGGCCCCAGAAGCGCCCCGACCACCAGCCATACGGCGATCAGAGCGAGCGGGACGAGGCTGCGCGTTCGGCGGCGCGGGGGCGTCATGTGACTCCTCGGGGCGTTGAGCAGCGGGGAAAGGCTCGGCCGTGAACGATGTCGGTGGTCGAGCCGTCCCGCGTCGCGGGGCTGTCCCTCCGCTGCTTGCTTCCCTCCGCGCCGAACAGTCGGATGCGGGTCGCCGCCCATGGTGCGGGCGGCGCATCATCGACCCGCGCGGGCGGGCCGGACACGTCCTAGACGGTGCGCCTCAGATTCTCGGCGAATGCGCGTGCCGCCGCGAGATCCGTGTGGTCAGGTCGCCCCTTGCGGATGCCACCGACCAGTTTGAACGGTGCCCAGGTGTCGAAGCCGCGGCAGGAGAAGGTGTCTTCCACCGCCAGGCCCTTGTCTTCCAGCAGTCGCACCATCGGGCCGAAGCGAGGCGAGGGCAGACCGCTTGTCGCGAACACGAACGCCCGTCCCCGCCCCTGGGGAAGCGCGGCGGCGAACTCGCGCAGACACGGGTGGAACTTCTGGAGGAAGATTCCCGAGCCGAAGCCGACGAGGTCGTATCCCTCCAGGCTGTGGGCCTCTTCCGGCTCCACCACGGGCGCTCCCAGCACCTCGCCCATGACCTCGGCGACCCTGCGCGTGTTTCCGTGCGACACCGACGTGCAGATGATCAGGGTTTTGCCCATCGTTTTCTCCCTCTGCCGTTGTTGCGCCTGCCTCATCCGAGCACACGGGGACCGTCGGGTTGCAAGCGGGGGCGCAGGTGCGTGAGAAGATGCACGGGAATGTGCCCGGGCCAGGGAGAGGCCGACGGGCAGGCCTGGACAGCAGGGGCGGCGGGAGGGCTCATGCGGCTTCACGAGCTGTTTCCCTCCGTGGCCGCGCATGTGCCGGCCGGGGCGGAAGTGTCCGGGCACCTCGGCGATCCGCCCACCGTCCTGGCCGTTGCGCAGATACTGCGCGAGCAGCAGGACCGGCTGTCGGATTCCCCTCGCCTGCTGGATCAGTTCACTCTCGGCGTGTTGAGCGATGTCCAGCGGTTGCGGGCTGCCGACCCTGCCGTGCCCGAGGCGGCCTGTGTCGCGCTGGCCATGCTGACGTGCTGGGTTCCGGCGCGGCACGCGTTCGAGCACGCGCAGCCGCTGGAGATGTGGCGGTGGCTGCACAGCGCGTTCGGTGCTCCCGTCACCCGGGAAGCCGGCACCGCCGACATCGACCTGGCGCCGTTGGACCGTGCCCTTCGAAGCGACACATGGACTGTGCTGGTGCAGCCTGCCTTGATCATGCTGGCCCCGGTCCTGTTCCACCTGAACACCACCGCTCAGACGGCCGAGGAACTGGCCCGGCAGCTGTGCCAACCCGTCCTCGGCCTGTGCCGGGCCCTGCTCGCGAGGGGCGACGTGTTCGTGGTGGAGGCGGCTGTGCATCTGGTGAAGTACCTGGTCCGGCAAGAGCAGCGCGACGACGCCCGTGAACTGGGGCACGCGTTGGAGGAGCTGCTGTATGCGCGTCCCGGCCATCCCATGGCGGGTGCCATCGCCGTACTGCTGTCCGGTGAGCAGCCGCCGATCACCCACCGGCGGCCGGACCGGATCGCCCAGTGGGCTCTCGGCCGCCTCACCCTGAACCCGTACACCGTGCTGGCATTGAGCACGAACACGGCGGTGCGGATGAGCGCTGGCGAACTGGCCGCGTTCTTTCCCACGGTCCTGTCCCGGCTGGAGACGGTGGTCGGCCTCGTCGAGCAGGAGGAGGATGCGGCGCAGCGATCGCGGGACCGGGGCACGGTGTGGTCCATGTCCGGGCCGCTGGTGCACTCGCTGCTCCAGGCAGGCGACGTCGAGCGTCTGATGCAGTGGGTGTCGGTCTGGTACGGCGTCGGGCCGGGAGAGCGGCGCACGGGACGGTGCATCGTGCTCGCTGCCGGAGGCAGTCGTGCCTGGTACCGGCCGCAGACGGCTCCCAGCTCCGGGGACAACGCCGCGCTGGTGCGACTGACCGCGGCGATGAACGCAGCCCTCGGCCAGAGCCTGGTCACGACAGGCCTGGCTGACACGGCGCTGACGACTCCCGCGACCGGCCGCAAGTCCTTCGCCTGTGCCGGCGAGTTGGAGGACGCGCTGCTCGCCTACCTCGACGTGGCCGACCTGGCGGACTACGCGGGCAGCGAGAAGGCCGAAGCGTTCGTGTCGACGCTGCCCGCGCTGACACCGGTCCAGGCGCTGCTGGCACGCCGGAGCGGGCCGGTGCTTCCGCTGGCGGTCAGTCTGCGCCAACCGCTGGCGGACCGCTCCGTCGCGGCGGTGCAACTGTGGTGCGGGGACGCTCCCTTCGCCCGCGCGGAGGCCGAGGTACTGAAGACGGTCTTCTCCTACGCGGGGATCCGCTGCGACGTCGTGGACGGCGACGAGGTGACCTGCGCCAACTTCCTGGCCTCGTACGAGCGCGACGACTACGACGTGCTGTGGGTGGCTGCGCACGGACGGCACCCGCTGCTGGATCCCGACCACTCCGCGATCCTGCTGACCGCCACCGAGCAGGTGCCGCTGGCGGACTTGGCAGCCGCTCCCCTGCCGCCCACGGCGGGGCGACGCTTGCTCGTTCTCAACACCTGCGACAGCGCCGCAGCCAATGCCCAGGGACCTTACGACGACCATGGGCCGGCCCGTTCCGTCGCCGGCCCCCGGCAGGCCGTCATCGGGCACCTGTGGCCGGTCCCCGGAGGAGCTGCCGTCGTCTTCGGCGCCCTCCTGGCCTGCGAACTGGCCGACGGATCGGAGTTCGCGCGGGCCTTTGCGGAGGCCCTGCGGCGGCTCCAGGACCCGTGGCCCGACCTCGCGCGCCGACTCGGCGACCGCGGCATCGGCGCCCAGATCGCCGAGGCCCTGGACGACTTCCGCGATCCCACCCTGCTCGACTGGGGCAGTCCCGCCTTCCTCGAGTAGTCGGTTCGGGAGCGTGCCGGCCCGTGGAAGCCACGGCTCGCCGCTTCGTCCGGGTCGGTCTCCGCCCGCCTCCGCCACTGCGGCTCCCAGGATTCCGTCACCACGGCGAACTGCCCCGGTTTCATGAGCACCGTTTCCGCCTCCCGCCACAACGACCCCGGCATCCGCGACGGCCGTACCCGAACGGACGATGAGTGAGTTCGCCGGCTGAGCCCACCCGCCCTCTAGGATCCGTGTCTGTGGCAGAGGTCCCCGATGAGCTGATCAGGCTGGAACGACTCGCAGAGGAAGAGCGCGCGAAACTCGCGGGCCTGACCGGCGACGATTACGACGCCCAGTTGCGCCGCTGGCGCGAGGCGTCCGACACGGTGCAGGAAGCCATCACCTCCTACGCCGAGGCCACCGAAGCCGGCCGTGGCCAGCTGGAGCAGGCCGTGCGGAAGGCCGTACAGCGCACCCAGGAGGACCCGGCCGTCGAGTAGCCTGCGCCCGCCTCCGCCCGCCTCCGGGGGCCTGTCAGACGGTCGAGGTGATCGCCCGGGTGACGGCCGTGATCGCGGGAGTGGGGCGGCCGGGCAGCCGCGCCACGAGAACGCGGCGGATCTCGGACGGCGCACCCTCGACGTGCACCAGGCTCACCCCCGGCGGCAGCACGGGCGAGAGCCGGGACGGCACCGTCGTCACCCCGAAGCCGCCCGCGACCAGCTGGAGTTTGGTCAGCCAGTCGCGTGCGCGGTGGACGATCCGCGGCCGGCCCGGCAGGCCGGGCCAGACGCCGAGCAATGGCTCGGAGTGCGACGACGGGGTGGCGATCCAGGCGGTGTCGACCAGTTCGTCGACGTGCACCGTGGTGCGGCCGGCGAACTTCCCGGTCGATGGCGTCGCCAGGACCAGTTCGGTGTCCAGGACGGTCTCGACGTGCAGGCGCGGCGACTCGCCGTCCAAGGGCCGGTGGGGTGGGCGGGATGTCAGCACGGCGAGGTCGATCGAGCCCGCCCGCAGCGCGCGGATCAGGGTGGGCGTGGTGCCCTCGGTCGTCGTGACCGTGATCTGCGGGTCGGTGGCCGCGAGGTGGGAGAGCGCCGCGGGCAGGATGGCGGCGCCCGCGCTCAGGAACAGTCCGAGCCGCACCGGTTCGGCCCGTGGGCCGGTGCCGGTGAGGTCGGACTCGGCCGCCGCGAGACACTCCAGGATGGTGCGGGCGTGGCGCAGCAGGGTCAGCCCCGCGGGGGTGAGCCGCACCCCGTCGGGGCGGCGGTCGAACAGGGTGGTGCCCGCGCTCCGTTCGAGGGAGACGGCCTGTCGTGAGACCGCGGACTGCGTGTAGCCGAGCCTGGTGGCTGCCGCGGTGAAGCTGCCGGATTCCGCGATCTGCTGGAGGACCCGCAGATGCGTGCTGGAGATGTCCATGCACCCTACGCATACCACGCATGCTCGATCGTCGCTTTCCGCATGGCCGGCGGGCTCCTAGTGTCGATGCCGACGAGCCCGGAGAACATGGAGGTCATCGCGTGCGAGCAGCAGTACTGACGCGGTTCGGCGCACCGCTCACGGTGCGGGAGATGCCCGACCCGGAGGCCGGCGGGGGTGAGGTGGTGGTCGAGGTGCTGGCTGCCTGCGTGCCCCCGTACGCGGCCGAGGTCTTCTCCGGCGAACGGAACTACCCCCTGGTCCCTCCCGTCGCACCCGGCGTCGGCGCCGTGGGACGGATCGTCCACGTGGGTCCGGACGCCACCCGGCTGCGCGCCGGGGACCTGGTGTGGTGCGACTGCACGGTGCGCTCGCGGGACGACGCCCTGACTCCCGACATCACGCTTCAGGGCTGGAGTTCCCGCGGGGAGGGTGGTGCACGGCTGGCCCGGCACCTGCACGACGGGGCGTTCGCCGAACTCATGCGGGTCCCCACGGAGAACGTCTTCCCGCTGCCGGCCGCCGCGGGGGACGACCCGGCCCGCTGGGCCGCACTCACCGTGCACACCATCTCCTACGGCGGGCTGCTGGCAGGCGGGCTCGCGGCGGGTGAGACGCTGCTCGTCAGCGGGGCCACCGGCAACCTGGGCAGCAGTGCGGTCGCGGTCGCGCTCGCGATGGGCGCCGGCCGCGTCATCGCGCCGGGCCGCAACCAGGCGGCACTCGACCTGCTCGCCGACCGGTTCGGCCCGCGGGTGCGCCCGGTGCCGCTGACCGGGGACGAGGCCGTCGACCGGGCGGCGATGTCCGCGGCGGCCGACGGCCCGATCGACATGGTGATCGATCTGCTCCCGCCGAGCGCCCCCACCTCCGCGGTGCGTACGGCGGCCATGACCGTGCGCGAGTACGGTCGCGTCGTCCTCATGGGCGGCGTCGGCATGCTCGGCGGCGACGCCCTCGCCCTCCCGTATCCATGGCTCATGCGCAACTCGGTCACCGTGCGCGGCCAGTGGATGTACCCGCGGGCAGCGAACGTCGGCATCATCCGGCTCCTTGCCTCGGGCACGCTGGATCTCGCTCCCGAACGCGTCCGGTCGTTCGGCCTCGATGCCGTCAACGACGCCGTCGCGTACGCCGCCTCACACGGCGGCCCCTTCGACCGCACCGCCCTCGTCCCCGGCGCGTCCGTCAGGCCCGGGAGCAGATGATCACCTCGCACGCCAGGTTGGGACCGGCCCTCCCACCCACGCACCTTCGACGAGGGTGTCGCATGCCACCGGCCGCCGACTCGGGGTCGACGGCCGGTGGTGGGGGGTGTGGGACGGACCTACAGAGCCCGTTCCAAGCGGTTCGTCATCAGCTTCACGAAACGGGCCGGGTCCTTCGGCTGGCCGCCCTCCGCGAGCACCGCCAGGCCGTAGAGGAGTTCGGCCATCTCGGTGAGGTCGGTACGGTCCTCGCGCTCGCTGTGTGCCTGGTTGAGGGCCTTCACCAGCTGGTGGCCGGGGTTGAGTTCCAGGATCCGCTTGGCGCGGGGAACCTCGCGGCCCATCGCCCGGTACATGTTCTCCAGCGCCGGGGTGAGGTCCTGGGTGTCGGACACCAGGCACGCCGGGGAGACGGTCAGCCGGGAGGTCAGGCGGACCTCCTTGACGTCCTCCTCGAGCTGCTCCTTCATCCAGGCGAGCAGGGCGGCGTACTCGGCGGTCTGCTTCTCCCGCTCTTCCTCGGGGGTGTCCTCGCCCGCGGCGTCGAGGTCGATGTGGCCCTTGGCGATGGACCGCAGCTTCTTGCCCTCGTACTCGCCGACGGCGTCGGTCCACACCTCGTCGACGGGGTCGGTCAGCAGCAGGACCTCGATGCCCCGGTCCCGGAACGCCTCCATGTGCGGGGAGTTCTCGATGCTCTGCCGGGACTCGCCGGTCAGGTAGTAGATGTCCTCCTGTCCGTCCTTCATCCGGGCCACGTACTGTTCGAGCGTGGTGGGCTCGGTGTCGTGGTGGGTGCTGGCGAAGGAGGCGACGGCGAGGACCGCGTCGCGGTTCTCCGGGTCGGTGACCAGGCCCTCCTTCAGGACGGCGCCGAACTCCCGCCAGAGGGTGGCGTAGCGGTCCTGGTCCTTGGTCCTGATCTCCTTGACCGTGGAGAGGACCTTCTTGGTCAGCCGCCGGCGCATCATCTCGATCCGGCGGTCCTGCTGGAGGATCTCGCGGGACACGTTGAGCGAGAGGTCGGCCGCGTCGACGACACCCTTGACGAAGCGGAGGTACGGCGGCAGCAGCGCCTCGCAGTCGTCCATGATCAGGACGCGCTTGACGTAGAGTTGCAGGCCGCGCTTGACGTCCCCGGTGAACAGGTCGTGGGGGGCGTGGGCGGGCAGGAAGAGCAGGGCCTGGTACTCGAAGGTGCCCTCCGCCTGGAGCCGGACCGTCTCCAGGGGGTCGCGCCAGTCGTGGGCGAGGTGCTTGTACAGCTCGTGGTACTCCTCGTCGGAGACCTGGTCACGCGGCCGCGCCCACAGTGCCTTCATGGAGTTGAGCGTCTCGGGCTCCGGCGCCTCGTCGCTCTCGCCGGTGCCGGCGGGCCCGGCGGGGAGCATGCGGATGGGCCAGGTGATGAAGTCCGAGTAGCGCTTGACGATCTCCCGGATCTTCCACGGGGAGGTGTAGTCGTGGAGCTGGTTCTCCGGGTCGGCCGGCTTGAGGTGCAGCGTCACCGAGGTGCCCTGGGGGGCGTCGTCGACCGCCTCGAGGGTGTAGGTGCCCTCGCCCCGCGACGTCCAGCGGGTGCCCTGCGTCTCGCCGGCGCGCCGGGTCACCAGCGTCATCTCGTCCGCGACCATGAAGCCGGAGTAGAAGCCGACGCCGAACTGGCCGATGAGCCCCTCGGCACCGGCCGGGTCCTTGGCCTCCCGCAGCTCCTGGAGGAACTTGGCGGTGCCCGAGTTGGCGATCGTACCGATGAGCTGCCCGACCTCGTCGTACGACATCCCGATGCCGTTGTCCCGCACGGTGAGGGTACGGGCGTCGCTGTCGGCGTCGATCTCGATGTGCAGGTCGGACACGTCGGCGTCGAGGGTGTCGTCCCGCAGCTTCTCGAGGCGCAGCTTGTCCAGTGCGTCGGAGGCGTTGGAGACGAGTTCTCGGAGGAAGACGTCCTTGTCGGAGTAGACCGAGTGGATCATCAGCTGGAGCAGCTGACGGGCCTCCACCTGAAACTCATGCGTTTCAGCGGGCATGATCGCGAATACCTCACAGGTCCTGTTGCCGGAACTGATGGCTGCCACTGTAAAACACCACGTCAGGGTGGTGGCCGGAATGGGGGGTGGTGGCTCGATCCATGCGGTCTCGGCCGGGCTCAGCGGCTGTTCTTGATCTTCTTCATCGTGAGGTGGAATTTCAGGCGCAGGACGGCGGGCAGGCCGCTGAGCTTCTCGGTGAGGAAGGGTCTCGACTCCGGGGGATCGTTTCGAGTTCCCGCTGATCATCCCCCGCCGCCTCTCCAGGGCGTACGGCACTTCCGCCCTGCGCGACGAGGCGTACGCGCTGGCCACGGGGGAACGGGCCCCTTCATGGCCGGGCCGGCGCGTCATGTGGGTGCAGGTCCACCTGCACGTGTACTGGGCGGGCAGTGGGATCACCGGAGCCTGCTCGGCTCCGTGATCCCGGACGCCGCCACCGGTCCGGACTTCGCTCTCTTCGGCGCGGTAACCGCCCGGCTGCTCTTCCCCGGTCAGCGGCTCCTGGCCGCCTCCGCCCTGTTCACCGCCGCTCTGCTCGCCCGGCGACTGCCTGCGTGACCTGCCCCTGGCCCAGGTGCGCGGCCTCGCCCCGCTGGGCGCCTGGCGGTCACGGTCGGGCTGCACCTGTGGCGCCGGAACGCGACTCCTGTGCCGGCGTGCAGCCGGACCATCTCCTGTCGGTCCTTGTCCGTCGGCTCGTAGCCGAGGTGGCACTGCACCTGCGTTGCCGCCTCGGGGCGCGCTGGTCGGCACAGACGATCTGGACGTCACACCCGCTGGTACAGGACACGGCGGGAATGCCGGGTGCGGCTGACGAGCCCGGCTCGGTGCAGGATCTGTAGGTGGTAGGACACGGTCGCCGGGCTGAGGTACAGGCGTTGAGCGATTTCCGTGCTCGAACGGGGCTGGCTCAGCTGGGCCAGGATGGTGGTGCGCGTCGCGCCGATGAGTTGGTGTGCTCCCGCCGGTGCGAGGCGGTCGGCCTGGGCGGCCGGGTAGATGATCAGCGGATTCCGTGGTGCGGGGGCGCCTGGGGGTTCCGCGGCGCAGAACACGGCCCGGTCGGTGAACGCACTGGGGACCAGGACCGCGGTCTCCGCGTCCAGGGCGAGGCGGTGGCGGCTGCCGGGTCGCAGGTGAACGACCAGTGCGCCATCGCGCCATTCCAGGTTGGGGGCCAGATGGTTGAGCGTCTCCGCGAGTCCGTGCAGCGCGATCGCGGAGGCCCGCGCGGCGACGTCGGCCTCCAATCGGGCCCGGACGGCGGGCCAGGAAGGCGCGAGCGCCGAGCGCCAGAAGCGCGCCATCTCCTCGGTCAACCGCTCGGCGAGGTGGTCCTCGCCCTGTTCGAGAGCCCGCAGGAGGAGCCGGGGTGGCCGACATGCCGGTCCGGAGCCCCAGGAGTGGCCGCCGACGGCCGCGGACAGTTCGTAACGGATTCGTTCAGCAGGGGTGCGGGCCACCTGGTGCAGGGCGGCGTCGAGAGTCATGTCGAGACCCTCCGGCTCGGGTCTGAGGAAGTCGGGGGCGTAACCGAGCGGGCCGCCCCCGCCCACGATCGCCAGAAGCCCCAGTCGCTGCTGGACCAACGCCTCCCTGGCCCTGGACACCCAGCGCGCGCCGAGCCTCTCGGGTGCGTTGCGGAGGCCGAAGAGCAGGTCCTTGGCCGGGTCCAACGGTGACGCGGCGAACCTGACGCCGCCCAAGCCGTGAACGCCGAGGTTGATACGGATCACGAGCACCCCCCCAACGCCAGTGCATTCGAAAACCATCGAATCATTCGCTCGGTACGGACGACAGGGCTTTCCTGGAAGCACCTCGAAGCCATCGAGCCGTCAGGCGGCCCCTCCGTGGAGCGAGCTGATGCTCCGCCGCGATCGCTGTCGTGACATCCCACCGTTCTGCTGAGGAGACTCTCCATGCGGAAGATCCGACGCGCCCTCGCCATGACAGCCGCGGCTCTCGCCCTGTCGCTGGGCGGCAGCGTCACCGCTGCTCACGCCGACGGCAGCACCGCCTACGGGTGGCAGATCGGACACGACTACGTCCTCGGCTCGCACTGGTCGGGCGGCTGTCTCGACGACTCCGACGACTTCGGTCTGCGCACCTATGAGTGCAACCAGAACAGTGTGGACGGGGGCTGGCAGCGTTGGCGCGTCATCAACTGGTCGTCCGGCTACGGTCAGCTCAAGAACGTCAACACCGGCCGCTGTCTCGACTGGTCCTCCGATTTCGGCCTGCGCACCTATGACTGCAACGCCCCCAGCTTCACCAACGGCTACCAGAAGTGGGCGCTGGAACTGTTCACCACCAGCTACGGTGTGAACATCCAGGTGGTCCGCAACGGTATCAACGCCCCCTGGAACTGCCTCGACGAATCCGAGTACGGCGTCCGCGGATACCCGTGCAACGACCCTTCGAAGAACGACGGCTACCAGTCCTGGTGGGTGGACAACGCCTACTGACCGGTCGTTCCGGGACGAACGAGGTGCAGCGGGGTGACGGCTTGGCGGCGCCTTCGGGGCTGGGCCAGGACGGGGGTCTGGCCCAGCCTTCCACCTTCCATCCCTCCAGCTCGCCTACCGGCATCATCGGCTTGAGACGACTCGGAACCTCACTCCGAAACGACCGGCTGGACAGGGTCCTGGTGGCTCATCGTGGTGACGAGGGTGGAGGATATGTGGGCCAGGGCAGGGTCGGCAGCGATGAAGAACGTCTCGACTCCCGCCAGTTCGTGGTTCATGCGGGCCATCGGCATCTCGTAGTCCAGATCGCGAACGCCACGGACGCCGCGGATGACCACGTCGATTCCGGCTCGGCGGCAGTAGTCGACCAGCAGGCCGCCGGTGTGGGAGTCGACCGTGACATTGCTCAGGTCGGCTGCTGCCGTGCGGAGCCGGTCTAGCCGTTCCGCGACGGGGAAGCGGCCGGTCTTGTTCGCGTTGAACATCACGCACACGACGACCTCGTCGAACAGGCCAGCAGCGCGCCGCAGTACGTCCTGGTGCCCTTGAGTGACCGGGTCGAAGGATCCTGGGAAGAGGGCTCGCATGATCGGAAAGAGTATCAAGCGGCCGGCAGCCGTACGCTGAGTTGGAAACCCAGTTCCTGGAAGCCCAGCGCACGCGCCACACGCTTCGAGGGATGCACCCGTGCTCTCCACTGCGGAAGCAACCCGGCGTCAAGGGCGTGCGCCACCGCCGTGGACGCCACGGCCCGCGCCAGTCCTCGTCCTCGGTGCCCCGGCGCGACGAGCACGCTCAGATGGGCCACCGACCGCGGCCATTCCCGATAGCCGGCCGCGGCGACCACCTCGTCGCCTTCACAGAAGACGAAGGCGGGAGAGTTGATGTCCTCCAAGCCGCTTTCGGCGGCGTCCTCTTCGCCGGCGCGGGCCAGGAGCCCGGCCAGCTCATCGCCGTTGGCCACCGCCTTCACGGCAGAGGCATCGCGTCGCATCGGCAGGAAGTCGGCGCTGTCGAGATAGAAGAGGGAAGCGGGACCGAGGACGTCGAGAACGGTCAACACCTCGCGGAGTCGGTCCGCGTCGACGAGTTCCGCACCTGACAGCTGCTGTGAGACGCCCGCCATCAGCTGGGCGGCCCGCTCGCTCGGCGCGGTGATGATGCCGCTTCCGCCGAGTACCACGATCCCGGTCCACAGCGGCGGACACAGCCGCGAGGCGGGAGAGACCACGACGTCGGCCGTGTGCGGCGAGGAGGAGAACTCGACGGGTTTCACCGCGAGTTCGGTCCATAGGCGCCGGGCACGGTGCAGCAGGGGATCGGCGTTCATGGCCGTATCGTGGTTCACCGCGCGCTCCTGGGCGACCGGTTTACGGAGCCAGGAAGCCCAGAATGCCCAGGACGCCCAGGGCGCGCCCTCACACGCTCTGGCGCCCCTCCCCCGCCCCCGCCGTGCAGTAACAGTTCAGCGGGAGCGGGGCCTTGTGCGGGTCAGTTCAGGCCTACGGCGTCGAGCGCCGTCGTCCAGTCGGTGGCGATCGCCTTCTGCGCGGGAGCCAGCTGGATCGTTCCTGCACAGACCGCCTTGTACAGCTTGTACTCCACGGTGTCCTTGTCGGTGGCGCTGTAAGTGCCCGTGTCGTAGCGGGGTTCGGGCCACAGGTTCTGCGGGCTGGTCGGGTTGCCGCCCAGCGACAGGGGGATGAGGTGGTCTTCCTCGTAGTCCGCGGTGTTGGTGTCGCTGTAGCCGTACTCGGCGATCTGCTTCACCTTCAGGGCGTTGGTGTAGCTGGTGGACGGACGGATCGAGGTGCTGTAGCCGGAGACGCAGATCGTGGAGTGGATCGTGGACTGCGTGACGGCCGAGTTGAGGGCGCCGGGCTGACAGGTGGGGTCCTGGAGCGGCAGGTAGGACTGCGAGCAGCCGGCCGCGTGGGCGCTGCCGCTGGTGAGCACGAGACCGCCGGCGGCCAGCGCCAAGGACGAGGCGGCCACGGCGAGTTGACGTATGCGGGACATGGGGACTCCCGGTGGAGTGGACGCACTCCGACGGACGACCGGAGTGTCACTGACATGACAACACCGGGGCATCTATGCGGGTAGACCCTTGAAGTGAACAACTTGTGACGGAAAAGTGACCCTCGCCGGGGGCCGGAAGAAGGCGGGTGCCGCCCGCGGCCGGGCGGCACCCCTGTCTCAGCGGTCCCGGGAGAGTTCCAGGAGACGGGCGAAGGTGCCGTTGGCGGCCGCCAGGTCGTCGTAGCGGCCCTGTTCGGTGATCCGGCCCTCCTCCATCACGATGATGTGGTCGGCGATCTTCGTGTTCTCCAGTCGGTGCGTCACGACGATCGTGATGCGGTCCGCGGCCATCGACTTGAGCGTCTCGAACATGCGGTGTTCACCCTGCGGGTCCACCTGGGAGGTGGGCTCGTCCAGGATCAGCAGCTCCGGCAGCCGGTACAGGCCCCGGGCGCAGGCCACCCGCTGCCACTGCCCGCCGGACAGCTCCACCCCGCTGAAGATCTCCCGGGCCAGCAGCGTGTCGAGTCCGTCGGGCAGGTCCTCGACCGCCTTGCGCAGGCCGACCGCGTCGACCGCCTGCCAGACCGGATCGTCGTCCTCCGTGCGGGGCTGGCCGAGGGTGATGTTCTCTCGCAGCCGCAGCGGCCACTGCGCGAAGTACTGCGGCACCAGGCCGGTCAACTGCCACACGGAATCCGGGTCGACACCGGAGAGATCCGCTCCGTTCCAGGTCACCCGGCCCTTGTCGGGCAGGAGGATGCCGGCGAGCAGACGGGTGAGGGTGGTCTTGCCGGAGCCGTTGGTGCCGACCAGGGCCAGGATCTGACCGCGCCGCAGGGACAGCGACAGCCCGTCGACGGCTGCTCTGTCCTTGCCGGGATAGCGGTAGCTCACCTGTTCCAGGCGGACCTCCTCGACGGGTGCCCGCACCACCGACTCGCCCCGGTTCGGCGCCTGTCGGGCGGCCTCCTCGAAGAAGTCGGCCATGTCTCCGAGATAGAGACTGGTGTGGAAGACATAGGCGGCGCTCCGCACCAGCTGGGTGAGCGCACCGAGGGTGGTCTGGACGGCGACGACCGCGGTCGCGGCGATCGCCAGGGGGATGCGGCCGCCGGCGGCGAGCCAGTACAGCGCCGCCCACGTGCTCACCAGGAACACCCCTCCGCAGGCCGCGGAGGCCAGGGAGATCCGCAGGATCCGCGGGGCCGCGCCGAGGGTGCGGGCGTCGGCGCGCTGTGCCAGCGCCCGGTACCAGTACAGCAGGTAGCCGGTCATCGAGTTGGCGCGGACCTCGTCGGCGAACTTGGCGCTGGTGGCCCACCAGCGCATCATGCCGCGGACGTTGCGGTCGGAGATGTTCGCGTAGTGGATCTCGTGGTCCACCCGGGCCGTGAGGACGGCGCCGATCCCGGTGGGGAGCACGGCCAGCAGCAGGAACGGCAGCAGCAGCGGGTCGAGCACCGACAGGACTCCGCACGCCGTGACCATTTTGATCAGGGAGGACAGCAGCTGCTGCGCGTCGCCGACCATCACCAGGGTGCGCATCACCCCCATCTCCGCGGCTTCCTGGCGGTCGTGGAAGCCGTCCTGACTGTAGGTGGCGGCCTCCACCCGGCAGACCGCCTCGACCAGTGTGGTGTCCGCCTCGGTGGTGAGTCTGGGGGTGAGCCGCCGTTCCCCGTAGACCGACAGGGCTCCCGCGGCACGCACCAGGGCGGCCATGCAGGCGACGACGATCACCGCGGGCAGGGCCGCGTGCAGCCGCGCCGGTACGCTGCCGCCGCTCAGCAGGGGCCCCATCGCGCGGGAGGTCGCGGCGAGCTGGCCGGCCGCGGCCAGCCCGACGGTGACCAGGCAGACCAGCAGCAGGACGACGGCCGCCCGGTCGACGGCCCAGGACATCCGGGCGATCCGCCAGAGCACCGAGGGGATACGGCCGCACAGCCGGCGCAGCGACGCCCCGGCCATCGGGTTCACCGAGTACTGCCCGGTGTACGTGATCTCCGCCGGCGGGGGCGGCGGCACCTGGGCCCGGCCGGGGGCGGCGGTGTGCTGGGCCCGCTTCTGCGGGGGTACGGTCGGTCCGCTCATGCGCCACCTCCGGTCGCGGGTGCGGTGATGTCGGCGTACAGGCGCCCGGCCGTGAAGGTGGCCAGGATCTGCCGGGTGACGGGGTGGCAGTCCGAGGGCGGCCGGCCGGGGTCGATCCACAGGATGCCGTCGTGTTGGTGGGGTGCGGCGTTGCGGGGTTCGCCCAGCCACCGCTGCGCGGTGAACGCCACGGCGATCACCGGCCTGCCGTCGGGGCCCGGGCAGTGCACGGTCTGGCAGAACTCCAGGTCCCTGCGGGCGACGCGGACACCGGCCTCCTCGGCCGCTGCGCGCAGCGCTCCGTCGTCCAGGAACTCGCCCGCCGCCGGCTTGCCGCCGATCACGGTGACCGCGTTGTGCCGTACGGCGAGGACGCGTCCGTCGTCGCGCTGGAGCAGCACCATGGCGTGGTTCAGATGCGTCGTGCTCATGCGGTGCGCGCCTCCCGCCGGGCCGGTGTGGCCCGTCCGCGTACGGCGACCTCGCGGTCCCCGTTCGGCACGCCCCGGGCGACGGCGTCGAGTGCGGAGAGGCAGCGCAGCGCCAGCTCCTCGGCGGCCGTGGGGGTACGGCCGTAGCCCTCGAAGAACGCGTTGCGCAGGTCGGGGCGGTCGGCCCAGGGGCCACGGGCGAGAGGGACGAAGTCGGCGACGGCGGCGTGCGGCCGGGCGCGTGCGAAGTCCACCGCTGCGAACACGGCGCCCGCGGGATGGCGGGCCAGCAGCCAGTTGCTTTGCTGGTAGTCGCCGTGGACGTATCCGGCGGGCAGCGGTCCGAGGCGGGTGAGTTCGGCGGCGTGCTCCCGTACGGTCCGTTGCCGCTCGGGACCGAGCAGGTCTCCGGCCCGGTCGAGGTGGTCCGCGCCGCTGTGGGCGATGCGGCGGACCTCGGCGGCGGCGTCCCTGTGGTCCTGGGCGGACAGATCACCGGGGGCGCCGTGGAAGCGGCGCAGCCAGACGCCCGCCTGCCGGTGCAGGCGGCGCTGCCCGGCAGGGGTGAGGACGAGGGCCGGCACCGGGTCGCCGGGGACGGCCGAGAACAGCAGGCTCTGTCGGTGCGGGTCGGCGGCCAGCAGTGCGGGTGCCGTGCCCGGGTCCATGCCGGGTGCGACTTCCCGCAGGGCGCGGGTCTCCCGGGCGAAGGCCCCGGGGCTCGGCGCGAGCTTCAGATAGGCGCGCCCGGTCGCGCCGGTCAGCTGCCACACCCGGGAGGTGGGGCGGTCACGGGGGACGTGGTGCGCGTCCTGCACCGGGCCGAGGGTGCGCTGCGCCCAGATCAGTACGGGGGCCGGGATCGGTTGTACGAGAGTCATGCACCCCACCTCTGGTCCGGGCATGAGAGGTCCACGGTGATGGCCCGGGCGGCGTCAACGCCGTGCACCGGGTGGGGCCGCAGGGGCGCAGGGGTCTGGACCCGGTGTTCGAAAGCGGGGAGAACGAGGGTGAGGGCGGGCACGGGATTCATGGGTTCCTCCTGCGGGGGTCGTCCGGTCGGGCGACTCAACAACTCCCCTGCTGGGCACGGCGTTACGGCCTGCGCGGGGCGAAGCGTCGAGCGAAGGTTCGATGGGTGGGCGCAGGCCTTGGGGCGCCTGACGGATGCGGCCGGGACACGGTGTTCGATCACTCGCACAGCGGGGCGTCACCCGATCGCGGGATTGCTCCGGGCCCGGAGGCTGCCCGAAGGCGGGGGCAGTGGCAGGCGTCTCGGTCGGGGTGAGCGTGGCGAGTTGGCCGCCCGTCTTGCCAGGTGTTGCGGGAGTGGCCGTAAAGCGTGGGCCGGTTCCGTCGGGCGGGGCAGCGCAGGGGGCACCGGCCCCGTCGGGCTCCGTTGCGGGTGCGGGAGGGGCGCCGGGTTGGCCCTCGGCCGCCCGGGTACCCGAGACCTCCGGGACGCGACAAGAAGAGGAACGTGACGATGGCTCCCGCGACGAGTAGGCCGATGGGTTCCGCGCAGGCAGGTGGCCGGCCCCGGGCCGGGAGGCGGCTCAGCGCCGCGCCCGAGCCCGACGGGGAGCCGGACCTGCTGGGGCAGTACCTGAGGCAGATCGCGGCCACGCCGCTGCTCGACGCCGCCGGCGAGGTCCGGCTGGCTCAACGCATCGAGGCCGGGGTGCACGCCCTGGAGGAGCTGGCGGAGGCGGAGGCCGGCACCCGCACGCTCACGCCGGTGAGACGGCAGGAGTTGGAGGACGCCGTACGGGACGGGCAGGCGGCGAAGGACCACATGGTGCGCGCCAATCTGCGTCTCGTGGTGTCGATGGCGAAGCGCCACGCCCATCGCGGGCTGCCCCTGCTCGATGTCATCCAGGAGGGCAACCTGGGCCTGATCAGGGCCGTGGAGAAGTTCGACCACACCAAGGGCTTCAAGTTCTCCACCTACGCGACCTGGTGGATCCGGCAGGCCATCGAACGCGGCGTCGCGACGCACGCCCGCGCGGTACGGCTGCCGGTCCATGTCGTGGAGCAGTTGCAGAAGCTCGGCAAGATCGAACGCGCACTCCAGCTACGGCTCGGCCGGGAGCCGACCGTGGAGGAGGTGGCCCGCGAGAGCGGTTTCGCCGCGGACAAGGTCGGCTGGCTGCGCCGGGTCGGACGGGAGGCCGTCAGCCTGGACACGCCGGTGGACGACACCGGGGACACGGTCGTCGGAGACCTCATCCCCGACCGTGACGTCCTCCAGGCTCCCGAGGTCGCCGAGTTCCAGGCGCTCGCCGAGGAACTCAGGGGGGCCATCGACACGCTCGCGGCGCGCGAGGCACTGATCCTCAGCCTGCGGTACGGCCTGCACGACGGCCGGCAGCGCACCCTGCAAGAGGTCGCCGACCAGGTGGGGCTGACCCGGGAACGCGTCCGCCAGCTGGAGAAGCTCTCCCTGAAGCAGCTGCGGCAACAGAGCGAGCGGCTCGTGGCGTGGGCGAGCTGACCCGGTGGGCCCCGGCGGATCCGCGCTGCGCGGTACGCCGGGGCCCACCCGGGTACCCAGCTCCCATGGCCGACATCGAACTCATCAGTAGCGCGTTCAACGACCACGCCGTGCTGGACCGCCGGTACGCCTTCGAGGGCGAGAACCTTTCCCCACCCCTGGCCTGGAGCGGTGTTCCGGACGGGGCGACCGAGCTGGTGCTGCTGTGCGAGGACCCCGATGCGCCCTCGGGCACCTTCGTGCACTGGGCGGTGGTCGGTATCGATCCTCGCAGCAGGGGCACGGAAACGGGGAAGAGTCCGCCGGGCGGCACGGAACTCGTCAACGGCTTCGGCGAGCTGGGCTGGGGCGGGCCGCACCCGCCGCCCGGGGACGACGCGCACCGGTACTTCTTCCGCATCTACGCGCTCGCGGAACCGTGTGTCCTTCCGGACTCGCCCAGCGCCGAACGGGTGCACCAGGCCGTGGAGAAGCGCCAGCTGGCCAGTGGCACCCTGGTGGCGCTCTACCGGCGCTGACCCGTACGGGTAGGTGCCGTCTCCTGGGCTCTGCGGGCGGAGCGGACGCGCTCGTCGCACCACTGCCGGGCCGTCTCGGCGACCTGTTCCAGCGCGCCGGGTTCCTCGAACAGATGAGCGGCGCCCGGGATGACGTGGAGGGCGTGCGGGGCCGACAGCCGGCGGGCCGCTTCCTCGTTCAGTTCCAGGACCTGCTGGTCCTGGCCGCCGACGATCAGCAGGACCGGTGATGTGACCTGTTCCAGGGCATCGCCCGCGAGATCGGGCCGCCCGCCACGCGACACCACGGTGAGCACGCGCTCGGGGCGCTCGGCCGCGGCCACCAGGGCAGCGGCGGCGCCCGTGCTGGCGCCGAACAGGACGACCGGCAGGCCACGGGCGTCGGGCTGGGTGTCCAGCCAGTCGATCGCCCCCACGAGCCGTCGGGCGAGGAACGGGATGTCGAAGCGGTGCTCGGCGGTGACCGCGTCGTGCCGCTCCTCCCGTTCGCTGAGCAGGTCCATCAGCAGCGTGCCGAACCCGGCGGTGCGCAGTTCCGCCGCGACCATCCGGTTGCGTGAGCTGTGCCGGCAGCTGCCGCTGCCGTGTGCGAAGAGCACCACGGCCCGTGCCGGTGCCGGTACGACGAGGTCACCGGAGAGCGTGGCATCGCTGGTGTGCACCAGAACCATGTCGGAGATCATCGGCCTCAACCTTCCACGCCTGCCGATCATGCGGGTCCTGACGACCCGGGTGTCCCCCACCGCGTACCCACCGATCGGCTGCGGATCCATGGATGCCGGGGTCGCCGGCGATCGGGTGGCGGCAACTTCAAGGGGCCCGCTACCGTACCCAGGGCGAAGCCGTTTGGGTGTCGTACGGCAGGAAACCCCGGACAGGGCACCGGTCGGATGACGCCGTCGGTCCGGCTCAGTCGTACGCGGAGAGCAGGTGAGCGGTCATGCGCTTCCAGGACCGTCGCCACGCGGGCCGGGAGCTGGCCGCCCGGCTGGTGGAGTGGTCGGCCGACAGTGGTCTCGTCGATCCTCTCGTCCTCGCGCTGCCCCGGGGCGGTGTCCCGGTGGCCGCGGAGGTCGCCCGGGCGCTCGGGGCACCGCTCGATGTGCTCGTGGCCCGGAAGATCGGCATCCCCGGCCGCCGGGAGACCGGCATTGGTGCGCTCGTGGCCGATGATCCGCCGCTGTTCGACGCCCGGGCACTGGAAATGCTCGGTCTGAGCCAGGAACGGCTCGCCCCCGACGTGGCGCGCGAGCGGGCGGAGCTGCACCGTCGCGAGACGCGCTACCGCGGTGAGCGGCCCCGGCCCCGGATCGAGGGCCGGACCGTGATCCTCGTCGACGACGGCCTCGCCACCGGTGTCACGGCGCGTGCCGCCCTGCGCCATCTGCGGAGCCGGAAGCCGCCGGCCCGGCTGGTCCTCGCGGTCCCCGTCTGCGCGCCCGAGGCGGCGGCGGAGCTGCGCGCGGACGCCGATGACCTGCTCTGTCTCCATCAGCCGTCGGGCTTCCGGGCGGTCGGCCTGTGGTACGACGACTTCGACCAGGTCGGTGATGACGAGGTGGTCGCGGTGCTGCACCGGCACGGCGCCGCAGCGGGCACGGGCTGAGGGCTCCCCGCACCGGGCCAGACGTCGGGCCGGTCAGCGGCGGGAAGTGGGGCGGGTGGGGGTGGCTATGCGCACCCGCTGCTCCTCGGGGGCGTTCTCGAGGTCGTCGAGCTGCGCGACGATCGTGCTGCGCAGGTCGTCGTAGTCCGCGAAGGAGTAGTCCTGGAAGAGCGTGTAGCCGGTCCACATCAGGTTGGCGCACACGCGGGCGGGGACCCGGCCGGTCTGGGCGCCCATGCCGACCAGGGCGACCGAGGCGATGCTGCCCGGCGCCTCGGCGTTCTGCCGGTGGATCGCCTGGAACGCGGCGGCGCAGGCCAAAGCCACGTTCAGAGTCTCGCTGACGTTCTGTGACGACTGTTCCATGGTCGGCGTCGAGATCAGGAACCTCGGGTTGACCGCGCCGGACGGGACGCACACGGCGCTGCCCACCGGGAGGCTGCCGGCGAAGCGGTCGCGGATCGCCCGCTGCACGCGCAGCTGGATACCCGCTCCGAGGTGCCGCTTGATGGCCGCGTCGACGCCGCCGTCCATCCGGCCCCGGGAGTTGGTCGGAGTGACCCAGGCGTCGGCCTTCTCGGTGAGGATCGAGCCCTTGCGGATCTCGATCTCGGGCATGTCGGCGAACGCCGCCCGCCAGGCCTCCACCACACGGGTGTTGATGTCGGTCAGTACCACCCTCAGCGGTGACTGCGCGCGGTTCTCGGTCATGATGCACTCCCCTCGGGACACGGCTCGTCCACTGATCACGACGCTACCGTGCCCCACTGACAACGCCCCTGCGAGCAGGATCGCGTGACGCACAGTCACGGTTGCGCGCTCGGCGCCCCGTGCTAGCCTGCCGCCAGATTTCCGCCGACCGAGCCCGTGGCTTTGGCGCCGAGGACGTGTGCGTCACCGGTCCGCCAGGACGGCGCTCGGCTTCCTCCGCCCTCATCTCCCGAGCACCGGCGCGGAGATCGAAGCAGACCGGGCGGGACCGCCCTCGTTCCCGTCGCCTCCCTGTCCGTACGGTTCGACACTTCGGAGCCTTTTTCGCGATGAGCGCTGCCAACACGCCCGCCCAGCCCGACCCGAACGACCCGCTGGCCCTCACCGAGCTGTTCCAGGGCGGCGGTGAACCGTGGCTTCCGCTGCTCAGGCCGGTCATCGAGGCGCAGCCGGACGCGGCCTCGTTCATCGGTCCCAACCGGGGGCAGGATGTCGTTCCCGTTCGCGAACTGACCTTCCAGGCGCTCAAGCCCAACCCGCCGCACAAGTGGAAGGTCGTCGTCTTCGGCCAGAACCCCTACCCGCGGCCGGAGAGCGCCACCGGCATCGCCATGTTCGACAACACCTTCCACGACTGGAAGGACAGCCAGTTCGGCAGGGTGGTCAGCATCCGCTGCATCATCAAGGCGGCGGCGATGTGGAAGTACGGCATACCCAAGAAGACCCCGATCGCGGACATCCGTGCGCTGTTGAAGAAGCAGGACACCGTGCAGCCGCCGGAGTGGTTCCAGGCGATGCTCACCCAGGGCGTGCTGCTGCTGAACGCGGCGCTGACCGCCAGCAGCGACGGGCCGCGGGGCGCCGACCCGCACACCGCTTTCTGGCGACCGGTCGCGGAGCGGATCGTCGAGGAGATCCTCAAGGCCAAGCAGGACGCCGACCCCGAGGACCGGGGTGTGGTGTTCGCCTGGTGGGGGGCGCACGCCCGCAGCCTGAAGAAGGTCGTCCTCCAGCTACAGAAGAAGTATCCCGAGGTCGAGGTACGGCACATCGACCACTGCAACCCGGCGGCGCAGGGTGACATCTTCTGCGACGGCGAACACTTCGCCATGGTGAACGACGCCCTCGCCTCGCTGGGCGCCGAGGGGATCGACTGGCTGCCGAGCAAGGGGTGGGACGCGGCCGCGGCGGAGGCCGACGGGACGGACGGCGGGGTCGCGGAGCGCATGGGCGCGTTCATCGCGTCCACCATGGAGCTGCACCAGCTGTATCTGGAGCGGCTCGCCGGCGTCAAGGACGAGGGGCTCGCCCTCCCCGAGATCACCGGCGTGTTCGACACCCCGCTCATGGAGTTCCCGGACGCGGTCGCGCCGGTCGCCGCGCTGCTGCCGGGTCTCGACCGGCACATCGGGCTGTCGCACGAGTTCGGCAAGCGGCGCTCGGACGACCCGGCCGGCAAGGGGCTGTCCGCCGACGCGATCGCCGCCCTGTACCTCTACACCTGCGAGTCCGCGTTCTACCGGGAGATCAACGCGATCCTGCGTGCCCCGGACCGCAGCAGGGTCGTACCGTATCTGGCCTATCTGCGGCTGCTGTTCGCGGCGGTGTCGGAACTGCCCGCCCGTACCGAGCCGTTGTGGCGCGGTGTGGCGCTGGACCTGCGGGGACAGTACCCGCTCGGCCGGACGGTGACCTGGTGGGGTGTGTCCTCCTGCACCTCCCAGCTCCAGGTGGCGCGGTCGTTCCTGGGGAGCCGGGGCAAGCGGACGCTCTTCGAGGTGGTCCCGTCCCGGGCGGTGGGAATCCGCGACTTCTCCGCGTTCACGGGTGAGGAGGAGTTCCTGCTGCTGCCGGGTACGCAGCTGAAGGTGACGGATGTGAAGGCGGAGCGCGGCGGGCTGTGCACCGTACGGCTGACGGAACTGGACGAGGCGCCCCTCGTCTCCTGAGCGACCGGTCGCGGCGGGCGGGGAGCGGTCGCGCTCACCGTCGCCGGGCCGGCAGGGCGTCCGAGAGGCGGACGAAGGTGTGGCCGCGGGACAGCAGGTGCGGCACCGCGGTCGCGATGCCCTGGGCGGTACCGCCTTCGGGGTGGTTCATGTGACACAGCACGATCGAACCGGCCGGCGCGGCGGCGACCGTGGAGTGCACCTGCTCGGCGGTGAAGGTGGCGCCGCCGTCGCCGTTGACGGAGAAGCTGGCGAAACGTTCACCCAGATCGCCGACGACCCGTGCGGCGACGTCGTCGCAGTAGGCGGTGCCCGACCGGAAGAAGCGCGGGGGCGCGCCCAGCAGCCGGGTGAGCTTGGCCCGGTTGCCGGCGATCTCGTCGTACACCTCGCCGACGTTTGCGGTCCCGGGGATGCCGTAGGCGGAACGGCCGGAGACGGACAGCGGGCGGTGCCGCGTGCCGTGGTTGGCGATCTCGAACTGCGGCTCGGCCGCCAGCCGGTGGAAGACGGCCGGGTTCTCGTCGATCCAGCGGGAGTTGAGGAACAGGGTCGCCGGGATGCGCCGCTCGCGCAGGAAGTCGATCAGATCCTGGTCGTAGTCGCCGCCGCCCGGGCCGCCGCAGGCGTCGAAGGTCAGCGCGATCTCGCGGCGCGCGCCCGGCAGGGAGTGCACCACTCCGGGAGCGTCGAAGCCCCAGGAGTGCGGTGTGCGGTGCCGGTACCGGGCCACGATCTCCGCACGGGTGACGGCGGGAAGGGCGGCGGGGGCCGGTGCCGAGGGAGCGGCGGCCGGGGCGTGCGGGGCAGGGGTGCCGGACGTGGGCGACGCGGCGGAGGGAGCGGCGGCCCCGTCGCCGTGCGACCCCGACGGTCCCGCACAGCCGGCGAGCACGCTGCCCGTCATCGCAGCCAGCACTGCGCGGCGACTGGTCGTCATCCGCTCCTCCACACCTGATCGCAGCCGTTCAGGGGCGCCTGACCGCCCCTCAGGGCAACCGTACGCACCGGACCGAGCGCAACCGTGCAGGCAGCGGTAAGAGATCTTCCAGAATCCCCTGCGCGGCCCAGCCCGCCGCCGCGAGGCCGAAAGCCGTGGCGCGCACTGCCGCCGGAGCGGCGGCGGGCCTATGGTGAGCCGTCCTGTGTGTCTGCGGGGAGGGGAACTGATGGTGCCCGGAACCAGCGTCCTGCGGTACGCCGCCGTGTGCGCGGCAGCTCTTCTGGCCTGTGCCGGACCCGCCCTGGCGGCGACCTCCGGCGGTGCTCCGGCCGACCCCGACCCGGACGCCGTACGCCTCGACGCGTACTGGACCCCCGACCGCATGGCCGCCGCCCTGCCCGCCGACATGCTGAAAGGCACCGACACGGAGGTCTCCGCCGCCGCGCCCGCCGTGGACGGGCCCCAGCCGGGCGAGTACATCCCGCCGAGCCGCAGTTTCGAGGGGATCCCGCAGGCCGGCACCTTCTTCTGGACGGACGCCACCGGGACCGGCCGCACGTGCAGCGGCTCCGTCGTCCGCAGCCCCGGCCACGACCTGGTCCTCAGCGCGGGGCACTGCCTGAAGGGCTACTCCGGTACGGCCCCGCGCCGCCGCCTCGCCTTCGTCCCGCAGTACCACGACGGCCTCAAGCCCTTCGGCATCTTCCCGGTGCGCACTGGCGGTGTCTATGTCCCGCAGGAGTACTACGACCTCGGCGAGCACGCCGGCGCCCCGTACGACATGGCCTTCGCGGTCACCGAGCCCAACCAGGACGGAACCCTGGTGCAGGACGCGGTCGGTGGCGTGCAGTTGCTCACCGGGACGGGCTACCGCCACGTGCCGGTGCGGATGATCGGCTATCCGGCGGGCGCGGAGAGGCCGCTGGAGTGCTGGAGCCGGACCACCAGGTGGGTCAGTGACGACCCGGCCGAGCCGGGAGTGTTCCCGCGCATCGCCTGCGACGGGTTCGTCGGCGGGACCAGCGGCGGCCCGATGCTCGTGCCGTGGCCCGGCGGCTGGGCGGTGATCGGGGCGATCGGCGGACTGCACACCGGCGGCGACACGCCCCAGGTCTCCTACAGCGCCTACTTCGGCGAGGCCGCGCGCTCGCTCTACCGCGCCGCGGCCACCGGCGCCCCGCCGGCGGGGGCCGGTGCGAGGCCGTGACCGGTGAGGACGGGTCGCGCGGCGGATCACCGGCGGGGGCCCGTGTGACGAGGGCGCGGGCCCTGGCCCGGGGCCGGGGTAGGAGGCGGGCGGCGTCGGCCGTACCGCCGCCGCCCTCCAGGTGCGCAGTCCGGGTGCGCCGGATCAGTCGAGTGCCAGGACGTCCGCCGTGCGCTCGGCCATGCGCTGCTCGCCGAGGGCGTTGGGGTGGACGGGGACGATGTTCCGGCCGAAGAGGAGCGGTTCGATCCACCGCGTGCCGACGGGCTGGCACGCGTCGTGGCCCGCGGAGGCCTGGGAGAAGTCCACGAAGGTGGCGCCGGTCTCCTGTGCGGCGCGCTGGACGACGGCGTTGAGGTGGGCCTGGAGGGCGTGCAGGTACGGCACGTCCCCGGAGGCGACCGGCAGTTTCGCGAAGCAGGACGGGTCGGCGGTGGCCGGCGTGATCCACGGGTAGCCCAGGATCGCCACCCGGGCGTCCGGCGCCTTGGCCTGGACGGTGCGCAGGGCGTTCTTGAGCGCGGGGTAGGTCTTGGCGTCGATGGCGTCGTCGAAGGAGGAGCCGTAGGTGTCCTTGCAGGGGCTGCCGGTGCCGCCGCTGAGGACGCCCAGGCTGCCGCAGGCCAGGATGGCGCCGATGAAGGTGTTGTTGTCGTTCCCGCCGATGGTCATGGTCACCAGTCCGGTGTCCGCGGTGACGGCGTCGGCCTGCGGGGCGACCCCGGGGTACTGCGAGGCGGTGAAGTCCTTGGTCTGGGCAGCGCCGCAGGTGACGTCGGTGAGGTGGGCGCCGGTGCGGGCGGCGATGACGTGCGGGTAGTTCGCCGTGGAACGCAGACAGACCAGATGGCCGAGGTCGACGGGCAGGACGCCGGAGGCGGCGCTGTAACTGTCGCCGAGTGCCACGTAGTTCAGGGGCTCCGTGGCGTGGGCGGGGCCGGCGGTGAGGCTGAGGGCGAGGGCTCCGGCGACGGCGGAGGTCGCGGCGAGGACACGGCGCAGTGCGGGCATGGGCATGTGCTCTCTCTTCTCGGGACGGGGAGTCACCGGGGCGTGCGGGCATGGCGGTGCCCGCAGGCGCACTGGTTCGCGAGAATGCGGCGGCTCGAGCAGGTGGGGGCGCCGGCTGCCGTGGCGTGGGTGGGGACGCACGCCGGACGACGGCCGGGACGGACGGGGCGCGGGATTACCGCTGGGTTCTACCGATAGGTAATGTGCGGCCACCGGGTGGCCCAGTCAACCTTGTTGACCGAACTTCTTACAGCCTTCACCCATCTCGGCGGTCCTCGTCGACGGCCTGGGACGCGGGTTGCCGCCCTGGCCGGTTTCCACCAGGCGGGCTCCGCGGTCCGGCAAATGGCCGACTGTGGTGGGGGCATCGGGGCCGGGGAACTGATAGCTCCTTGGGGGACAGCCGATGCCGAGGGGAAGGAAGGCCATGGCCGCCACCATGGACGGAACCGGGGCCACCGCCGGGCCGCCGCGTCTCCAACTGCCCGGGATCGTACTGGGGGTGGGGCTGGGCGGGTTTCTCGACGGCATCCTGCTGCACCAGCTCCTCCAGTGGCATCACATGCTCAGCAGCACCAACCACGACCGGATCGGCGTGCGCTACTACGACCCGCACACCGTGTCCGGGCTGGAGATGAACACCCTGTGGGACGGCATCTTCCATGTGGTGTGCTGGCTGGCGGTGCTGACCGGCCTGGGGGTGCTGTACGCGCGCGTGACGTCGGGCCGGCGCCAGGTGTGGGGCTCGCGGGTGCTGTGGGGGTGGATCCTGGCCGGCTGGGGTCTGTTCAACCTCGTCGAGGGCCTGCTGGACCACCAGATCCTGGGCATCCACCATGTCCACGGCGGTCCGCACCAGCTCTGGTGGGACCTCGGCTTCCTGGCCCTCGGCGCGCTGCTGGTCGCCGGCGGTCTGCTCCTGCGGCGCGGCGCGCGGCCCTTCGAGCCGCAGCCCACCGGCTCCGGGCGGGCGGGGCGGTCCGCCTGATGCACCACGACGGCCCGCACCCCGGGCACATGGACGGCTCCGGTCCGCTGGAGTTCCTGCTGCCGTCGCTCGCCCTGCTGGTGTGCGCGGGCGGCTATCTGCGCCTGGCATCCCGGGCGCGGCGCCGCAACCCCGGGCGCGGGTGGCATCCCTGGCGCACCGTCAGTTTCCTTACCGGGCTTGCTCTGCTGGCCCTGGCGCTGCTGCCACCCCTCGCCGGAGTGGCCCACCGCGACTTCCGCGGTCACATGGCCCAGCACCTGCTGATCGGCATGTACGCCCCGCTCGCCCTGGTGCTGGGCGCCCCGGTGACCCTTCTGCTGCGCGCCCTGCCCGCGTCCCGCGCACGGGTGCTCACCGGGGCGCTGCACAGCCGTCCGGCGCGGCTGCTCTCCCATCCGGCCGTCGCCCTGCCGCTGTCCACGGGCAGCCTCGCGGTCCTGTACTGCACACCGCTGTACAACACGGCGATGGCCCATCCGGCCGGTCACTGGCTGCTGCACGCGCACTTCCTGCTCTCCGGCTGCCTGTTCGCCCATGTCATCGCGGGCCCGGACCCCGCTCCGGCCCGTCCCGGGGTGCGGGCCAGGCTGGTCTGCCTGGGCTGCGCCATCGCCGTGCACGCGGTCGTGGCGCAGCTGATGTACGGCGGGTTCTGGGTCGACATCCGGGCCCCCATCCCCGAGGTGCAGGGCGGCGCGGAGATCATGTACTACGGCGGTGACATCGCCGAACTCCTGCTGGCGGCCGCGCTCGTGGCCACGTGGCGGCCGGAACGCGGCGTACGCCGACTGGCTGTGCGGGCGTAGCGCGCCGACGGTCGCGACAAGGCCCGCCTCTCCGCCGCTGACAGGCCCGCCTCCGTCGTCAACAGACCCGCTCCAAGTGATTGACGCGGACATGGTCGCGTCTTACGGTCTGACCGGTTATCCGAACCTTGTTCGATATATCGTCACCTGGAGTGCGTATGGCCCACCGTCCCCTCCCCTCGCGCCGCTCCTTCCTCGGCCTGGCCGCCGCGACCCCGCTCGCCATGAGCGGCGCGCTGAGCCTGGGTGCCGGAACCGCGCACGCCGCCGGATCCGCCTACGCGATGGCGTACTTCACCGAGTCGCCGAACGGCACCGGCACGGACTACGGGCTGCATCTGGCCGTCAGCACCGACGCCCTGAACTGGATGCCGCTGAACCAGAACAAGCCGCTCGTCACCCCCACCGAGGGGGCGCTCGGTCTGCGCGATCCGTTCATCCTGCGCAAGCAGGACGGCACCTTCGTCGTCCTCGCCACCGACCTCAAGGGCACCGACTGGAGCTATGTCAGCCAGTACGTGCACGTGTGGAACTCGACCGACCTGCGCACCTTCACCGGCTACCACCGGCTGAAGGTGCACGACATGAACACCCACGCCTGGGCCCCGGAAGCGTTCTGGGACGCGAGCCGGGGCCGGTACGCGCTCATCTACTCCGCGGTGAACAGCAGCGGCCACAACGTGATCATGGTGAACTACACCACCGACTTCGTCACCGTCTCGGCCCCTCAGGTCTTCTTCGACCCCGGTTACGACGTGATCGACGGTGACATGGCCGTCGGGGTGAACGGCGTCAATTACCTGTACTTCAAGAAGAACCAGACGCTGGTCGGAGCCCGCTCCACGAGCCTCGACCCGGGCAGCTTCACCGAGTTCAGCACGGGCGTCGCGCACGGCGGCACCGAGGCGCCCACCCTGGTCAGGTCCCAGGCGTCCGGCACTTGGTTCCTTTGGGGGGACACGTACACACCGAACGGGGTGTTCTACGCCTGGCAGAGCAGCGACCTGTCCTCGGGTACCTGGACCCCACTCGACCAGAAGGCCTACACCCAGCCGGTGAATTCCAAGCACTGCGGCATCACACCCATCAGCACCGGCGAGTACGACAACCTCGTGGCCGCGTGGGGCTCCCCCGCCTGGAACCGGCTCAAGTCCTACAACCACCCGTCCCGCTACGTCCGCCACGCCGACTACACCGGCCGCATCGACGAGTACCCCTTCGACCCGTACACCGACTCCCTGTGGAAGCTCGTGCCGGGCCTCGCCGACAGCTCGGGGGTCTCCTTCCAGTCGGTCAACTTCCCGACCCGCTACCTGCGCCACTACGACTACCAGCTCCGGCTGGACGTGAACGACGGCACGTCCACGTTCGCGGCGGACGCCACCTTCCACCGCGAAGCGGGCCTCGCGGACGCGACCTGGTCGTCGTTCCGGTCGCACAACTTCCCCACCCGCTACATCCGCCACTCGGACTACGTGCTGCGGATCGACCCGGTCGCCACGGCCACCGACCGGCAGGACGCGACGTTCCGGGTCGGCTACTGATCACCAAGGGTCCCGGTCAGGGCCTCCGCGTCTCGTCGGGCGGGGGCTCCGGGGGCGGGCCGAAGCGGACCTGGATCTTCTCGAAGCCCTTGAAGGCCTCGGTGGTCGCGTACGACCGGTAGGCGCGACGGTCGGCCGGGCTGAGCCGCACCCGGTCGGTGAACGGGGTCAGCAGACTGCGCGGCCACAGCCGCAACACCCGCACCGCACCCACCTCCACCGTGATCAGGAAGATCAGCGCCCCCAGGTACAGCCACGCGAGCAGGCCGAGGACGATGCCGAACATGCCGTACGTCGCCGTGGCTCCCTTGAGGACATGGCTGACGTAGTAGGAACCGCCCCACTGGAGCACCTGCCAGGCGCAGGCACCGCCGCAGGACGCCCAGGCCAGCCGCCGCAGGGGCAGCTCGCGCTCGGTCAGGACCCGTTGGCTGAGCAGAAGCAGCCCGGTGTTCAGCACCACCGCCGCGACGACGGCGCCGAACCTGGCGCCGATCGCCGGGCGGGTGCCGAACACCGTCGCCGTCGACACCGCCCAGGACAGCAGCGTGGTCACGCACAGCCCGAGCCCGAGGATCACCAGGAACAGCAGCCCCCGCAGCCGCGAGCGCAGCGGGTCGGGGCGGGCGTGCCGGGGCACGGCCCAGATCTTGTTCAGCGCGTACTGCGCGGCCTGGGCCACGCCCAGCGCGCCGTAGACACTGCCCACCACGCCGACGGCCAGGGCGACGCCGTTGCCGTGCAGGGAGTGCACGTTCCGCCCTAGCTGATCGCCGATGACGGGGAACTCGGCCAGCGCGGAGTCGAACACATGGCGGCGCAGTTCGGGGTCGCCGCTGAGCAGGGTGCCGAGCACGGAGACCAGGATCAGCAGCAGCGGGAAGAGGGAGACGAAGGCGTAGTAGGCGAGCAGGGCGGCGAGGTAGGTGCCCTGGTCGTCGTAGAACTTGTAGACCACGGCCAGCGGGAAGCCCACCCAGCGGTGGCGGCGCTGGTACGCGTCCGTGTGCCCGACGAACCCCATGGCATACGAGTGCCCCGCTCCGGCCCCCGCATGAGCCGGCCCGCAGCCCCGGCGCGCTTCGGCCGCGCTCCTCAGGCGTTCCCGGCGTGCCTCACCGCTGCGGCGACGCGCTCGACGAGTTCGGGGAGTGCGGCGCGGACGGGCTCGCTCAGGCCCGTGCCCAGCCCGGTGTCGGCCACCTCCATGGCGTGGACGAGGAGCCTGTGCGGCAGCCGGTCGAGGGCTTCGGCGAGGGCGAGCGTCTCCCCGAGGCCGAGGGCGTGCGTGCTGGCCGTACCGCCGGTGCGGGCCGCGGCCTCGGCGGCCGACAGGGTGTGCAGCCGGCCCGGTGCGGCGGGCCGGGTGCGCAGCGCCTCCACCAGGACCACCAGGCCGGCGTCCCGCCACAGGTCCAGCAGCCGGGCCGGTTCGCCGTCGCTGACGACGAGGACGGTGCCGTGCGGTACCCGGTCGCACAGCGCCTCCACCACCGCCGGGCCCACCCCCTCGTCCCGGCGCAGGGGGTTGCCGACTCCGATCACCACGGTCGGCGCGGCCGAGCCGGTCATGCGCGCTCCACCGAGAGCCGGAGGAAGT
The DNA here is from genome assembly GCF_042672505.1 of Streptomyces sp. NPDC127190. Taxonomy (NCBI): domain Bacteria; kingdom Bacillati; phylum Actinomycetota; class Actinomycetes; order Kitasatosporales; family Streptomycetaceae; genus Streptomyces; species Streptomyces sp. NPDC127190. The sequence goes on along the minus strand of NZ_JBHXVE010000025.1, from coordinate 54,696 downwards.
GGGCGGAGCAGGAGATGCAGGGGTCGTGGTTGCGGACGGCCCGCTCGCACAGGACCGTGAGCTCCTCGTCCCCGGCGTCGGCCGCGCGGTCGAGACGCCGCTGTACGGCCCGGCGTACGTCGTCCTCGATGGCCGTCTGGTTCTGGGCGGTGGGCGCGATGATGCGGGCCCGGGTGAGGGTCCCGTCGGCGGTGAGGGCATAGCGGTGGTAGAGCAGTCCCCGGGGTGCCTCGGTGGCGCCCGTGCCGGTCGCCGCGCGGGGTGGTACGTCGAGCGCCGGGCGGGGCGGGGGTTCGTACGCCTCGATGATCCGAAGCGCCTCCTCCACGGCCTGGACGACCTCCACCGCACGCACGGCGATGCTGCGGAAGGGGTTGCGGCACACCGCGCCGGCCGCCGGATCGCCGAGGCCGGCCTCCCGTGCGGCGTCGGCCGCCACCGGATGCAGCCAGCGCCCGCTGACCGCGTAGCGGGCGAGCGGGCCGGTGAGGTAGCGGCGGCCGTCGAGGGCGGCGGTGCGGGCGGTGGAGTGGGGGACCTGGTCTTCGCGCGCGTGCTGTTCGAAGGCGGACACCGGGAGCTCCCGGACGGACACCGCCGGCCCGGGCCCGCCCTCCTGTGCCGCCGCGATGACGGCCGGGGTTCCGGAGTCGACGGCGTAGCGGCCGGGGTCGCGCAGGGCGAGCAGGTGGTGGTCGCAGTCGGCGTCGGGGAAGTCGAAGCCGGCGACCCAGCGGACGGTCTCCACCGCGTCCTCACGGGCGTGGCGGAGACGTTCGGCGAGCGGGTGGAGCTCCCCGGGCGCCGGCACCCGGTGGAAGCCGCCGACGCGGATGTTGACCGGGTGGACGGGACGCCCGCCGAGCTGTTCGACGATCGCGTTGCCCGTCTGCTTCAGCCGCAGCCCGCGCTCCACGGCGGAGCGCTGAAGGCGGGCGAGGCCCACGGCGTCGGGCTGGCCGAGGAAGTCGGGTGCGTGCAGAAGGTGGATGTGCAGGGTGTGGCTCTCGATCCACTCACCGCAGTAGAGCAGGCGGCGCAGCTGGGCGAGCGGGCCGTCACGGTGATGCCGCAGGCGTTCTCGATCGCCTGGCAGGCCGTCATCTGTTAGGCGACCGGGCAGATGCCGCAGATGCGGGCGGTGATGTCCGGTGGCTCGGTGTGCCCCCGGCCGGCCAGCAGGGCCTCGAAGAACCGTGGGGGTTCGTAGATGCGCAGCTGGGCCTCGGCGACCCGGCCCTCGTGCAGGCGCAGCCGGAGCGCGGCCTCGCCCTCCACCCGGGCCAGTGCGTCCAGCCGCAGGACGCGTTCTCCGCTCTGGCTCATCCGGGCCTTCCGTCAGGCGTCGTGCTGGGCGTCCGTCCCGGCCTCGGGGGTGTCCGGGCCCTCGGCCAGGAGATCGGGCACAGAGGCATACTCCGGTGCGGCAGCGTTGAAGGTGCGGAAGACGCGCACGACGTCCCGCTCGCTCATCCCGTCGCGGCGCAGTTGGTCTCCTCCAGGCGCTCGGCCCGGCGGACGCGGTCGTCTCGACGTCCCGGGAGCACGGCCACGCCCTGACCCGCGAGGTGCCCGCCGAGTCCGTGATGACGGAGATGTACGGCAAGGCGACCGGGCGCAGCCGGGGGCGCGGCGGTTCCATGCACCCGTTCGACGCCGGGCGCCGGTTCTACGGCGGCAACGCCATCGTCGCCCACGGGCTCGGGGCACTCGGTCCCGTTCGTGGCACCGCCTCCGTCAGGGGACGGCGGTGCCGAGCGGCTCGTGCGGCCGCGGAACAGTGGCGAGGCCCCCCGCCCGGACGGCATCCACCACCGCCTGGTGCAGTTCCCGGCTCTGCACCTCGGTACGGCACGGCACCGGGCTCCCGGTGAGCGTGAACCAGTCGGAGGTTCCGGTGTACTGCACCGCGATGTCGGCCTGTCGGCCGTCCCACGTGGTGTGGACGGTCAGATCGCCGGTCACGATCCCCGCCTCGTCGGTACGTGCGCCGCCCCGGCCGGTGAAGACGCCGGGGGTCGTCCAGGATGCCCAGGCCATGACCTCGCCCTTTCTCGCTGAGCGGATTTCGGAGGGGAGCGGATATCGGGTAGGAGGGGCAAGCAGTGCGCGGGATCCCGGCAACGGTCAGGGGATGTCGATTCCGTGCTCGCGCGTCACCCCGCGGGGTGGCAGCCCGGGCAGGAACGCCCGCGCCGGCTGCCCCGGGAGGGGCCTGGGGCGGCGGGGCAGGCCCGCTGCAAAGGCCACGTAGTCCCCGGCCGTGAGCAGGCCGACCAGGAGGCCGTGCGGGTCGGTGACCGGCAGGGCGTCGAGCTGCTCCTGCTTCATCACGGCCGCCGCGTGCCGGGTCGAGTCGTCCGGGTGGACCGTACAGGTGCGGCGGGCGTGGACCAGCTCCCACACCCTGCGCCGGGACACTTCCGTCGCGGCGCCCGCGCAGGCGAGGGCGAGTTCGGCACGGTCCACCAGCCCGGCGCAACAGCCGTCCGGGCGGACCACGGGCAGGTGGCGCTGCCGGGAGCGTTCCATGACCTCCCACGCCAGCAGCAGGCTCTCGTCCTCGCCGACCGAGTACGGTGCCGCGTCCATCAGAGTGCGTACGGCGGGCAGCTCCGGCGCGCTGCCGCGCGGCACAGGGCGCTCGTCCAGGTTCCGCAGCGCGGTGCGCTCGTCCATGGCTGCCTCCTCGTCGTACGGGCGGCAAGGCCGGGTCGCCCACGCCGACGCGTGCCCCGGGTCTCGCACGTGCTTTCACGGTCGCCGTACGGTGCCTGCCTGTCACGGGGCCTGATGGCCTCGGAAGCTGCCGTTGGCCCCCCGTCCGCGGTCCGCCCGGCCCAGGCCGGCACCAGCCGTGCGGGCGGGGCGGCGGACCGGGGCGGGGTGGTCGGCGTGGTCGGCGTGCAGCGCAGGAGGGTGCTCGCGTGGCCCCCGTATCGGGGCCGAACGGCCATGGTGGGGCACGGCGTTCCGTGGTGTGCCGGTGGTGGCGGGAAGGACGGCATCGCCACCCGCTGGACCCGTGGGGCCCGTCGGGGCCGAACAGCCCACGACGGGTGGCCCCTCCGGCCTCTGCTCGCCCTGCGCCCGCCGCCGCACGCTGAGGGGTGCCGTGCTCCGCGAACGCGGGAAGGTGAGGCGAGGTTCATGGAGGAGACGCTGCCGCTCGGCCGGATCGCCGGTGTCCGGGTCGGCCTGCACTGGAGTGTCCTGGTCATCGTCGCCCTGGTGACGGTCGCGCTGGCGCGCGGCCGGCTGCCCGCCGCCCACCCGGGCCACTCCCCCGCCGCGTACTGGGGGCTCGCCGTGCTGACCGCCGTCGTCTTCCTCGGGTCGCTGCTGGCGCACGAGCTGGCGCACGCCGTGGTCGCCCGGCGCAACGGTGTCGAGGTCGAGGGCATCACGCTGTGGATGCTCGGCGGTGCCGCCCGGCTGCGCGGCGAGGCCCCGTCGCCGGCCGCGGAGCTGCGGATCGCCGGGGTGGGTCCGCTCACCAGCCTGGTCGCCGGTGGTGTGCTGGCCGGGGTGGCCGTGGGCCTCGACGCGCTGCACGTCTCCGGGCTGCTGGTGGAGGCGGTCGCCTGGCTGGCGGCGATCAATGTGCTGCTGGCCGTCTTCAACGCGCTGCCCGCCGCTCCGCTCGACGGTGGGCGGCTGCTGCGGGCCTATCTGTGGCACCGCACCGGTGACCGGCTGCGGGCCACCCGGGGCGCGTCGGCGGCGGGCCGCGCGCTGGGCTGGTTCATGGTGCTGACCGGCTTCGCGGACGTGCTGTTCGCGGGCGACCTGTCCGGTCTGTGGGCGGCGCTGATCGGCTGGTTCCTCGTCGCCGCGGCCACCGCCGAGTCCCGTCAGGCGGAGATGCGGGGCGCCCTGGAGGGGGTTCCGGTGAGCCGGGTCATGACCCCGGCGCCGGTGACCGTCCCGCTGACGACGACGCTGGCGGGCTTCCTGGCCGAGGGCCCGTTCGGCGCGTACCGGCACTCGGCGTTCCCGGTGCTCGCCTCCGACGGCTCCGTCGCCGGTCTGCTCACCGTCCGGCGGGCGCAGGCGGCAGCGCCGCAGGAGCGTGCGTACACGACGGTCGGGGCGGTGATGCATCCGCTGGGCGAGGTGGTGACGACCGCGCCGGACGAGCCGGTGCTCGACCTGCTGCCCCGCCTGGAGTCGAGCCCGGGCCGCCGGGCCCTGGTCCTCGACGGCGGCCGCCTCGTCGGCATCCTCACGGTCGCCGACGTCACCCGCGCCCTGGCCTGGCCGGGCAGGCCCGGGACCCCGGGCCGCAACCCTTCCGGCTCCTCGCACGGCCCCTCGCACACGACGACCTGACGCAGTTGCTTCCCCGGAGAACGCGTCTCCGGGGAAGCAGTCGGCCTGGCTGCGCCGGGTGGTGTGTCACTCGTGCGGGATCACGGCCACCGGGGCGATGACATGGTGCAGTGCCGCGTGGGCCACGTGGCCGATGTGGGCGCCGAGCGGGGTGGTGCGCACGCGCCTGCCGACGACGACCAGCGAAGCGTCGCGGGACGCCTCCACCAGTACCTGCGCGGCACTGCCGCACCGGCTCGCCTCCAGCACTTCGACGTCCGGGAACTTCTGCCGCCAGGGGCGCAGCACCTCGTTCAGGGCCGTGGCCTGGCCGCGCTCGAGTTCGTCGTACAGTTCGGCGTCGCCGTAGAAGCGGTAGAAGGACGTGGGCGGATCGTCCCAGCCGTGCACGGCCCGCAGCGCGGTGCCGCGGCGTTCGGCGGCGTCAAAGGCGAACTCGATCAGGGTCTCGTGCGGGGTGGAGATGTCGAGGCCGAGGACGACGGGCCGGTAGGGGGTGGCCGCGGACGGCACGCCGGCCGGGTCCGTCCTGTGCTCGTCGGCGGCCTGTTCGCCGGCCCGGACCAGCACCACCGGGCGCTCCGCGTGGGCGAGGACCGACATGCTGACCGAGCCGACCATGAACCCGCCGATCCCGCCGAGACCGCGCGAGCCCATGGCGAGCAGCTCGGACGCGGCGGCCGCCTCGGCGAGGGCCGCGGCCGGGTTCCCGGTGAGCTGGTCGGTGAGCACCTCGACGCCGGGGTGGCGCAGCCGGATGCCTTCCGCGGAGTCGCGCGGGATGCTCTCGCTCCAGTGCTGGTGGGTCTCGCTGCCGAGCAGCGGCGCCTGGGCCAGACGCTCGGGGACGGGCTCCGACACGTGAACGATCTTCAGCGGCAGGTCGCGCAGTTCGGCTTCGCGGGCCGCCCATTCCGCGGCGGCGCGGCTCTCGGGAGAGCCGTCGAGGCCGACGGTGACGGTTCGGGGCATGGTCCACCTCCCGGGGCGTGGGATCCCGGAGCATGGGATCCGACTCCAGCGTCGTGACGCCGTGGCCGCGGTGTCAGGGGCCGCAGGTCCTTGGCCGGGACCGACCGGCCCTGGCGGGACCGGGCGCGGCGCAGTTCTCCCGGGTGCGGAACGGTCCGGGAGGGGGCGTTACGGAGGTGGCGGTGGGGCTGGCTCAGTCCGTCGTGAGCAGGCTCTTGACCTCGACCACGTCGGCGATGCCCTCGACCTCGGCCACCAGCCGGGCTGCAGTCGTCGCCGGCCAGCTGGGCATGCTCCCGCCCGAACTGCTCGACGCCCGCCGGCCCCCGGGCGATGCCGACCGTTCCGGAGACACGCCGTGAGCGGGCACGGCGGCCGGACCCGATCCGGGCGGGCCGCCCGGCTGCGGCTGCTCCGCAGTCTTGCGACGGCGGATCTGCTGGAGCGCACACTGCGGCTGCTGCTGGACCGGGAGGGGCTGGGCGGCGGGCGGCCGGGGAGGCGGGGCGGGTGTGGCGGGACCGGCTGGCCGAGGCGGACGCGTGGCTGGCGCGCAGGTGCTGACCGGCGGGGAGCGGGCCCTGGCCGGAGCGGTGCCCGCAGACCGGGCACGGGTCGGTGTGCGGTGGGCCGCGCTGATGGGCGTACCCCATCCGGCGGCCCTGTCCTGGGCGGATCCCGTCCGCTCGGCGGCGGAGCCGACACCGCCGAACACCGCCTCGGCGCATGCGGAGACGGCGTACCGGGCGACGGTGCGCGCCGCCGCGGAGTTCGCCGCCCACCGGGCCGCCGCCGAGCTGCCGGGCGCGGAGACGGTCCGTACCCGGCAGCGGGTCCGGGCCCTGCGCCGGCACTGGATCCCGGACCTGGCCGCTCTGCCGGAGACCGCGCGGCGGATCGAGGCCCCGGAGCCGGTCCGCCCCGTACGGTCCCGGGCGCTGGAGGAGCTGACCGCACGGGTGCGGGCGGACCTGGAGAGCCGGATCCCGGCAGGGCCGACGGGCCGCTCCCCGGGACCAATGGCCCCTGGCAGCGCCCTCGAACGGGGGCTTGCATGGGATCGCTGCGGCACTTCCCGCGGCGAGGAGGCGAGGACGATGACCGCGACCGCATCGCCGGAGCGGGGCGACCGCCCCGCCCCCGGCCACGACACCCCGACGACCGGCAGCACCATGCACGCCCGGGTGGGCGACGAGATCGTGGTCCGCGGCACCACGGCCGGTGTGATCAGCCGGGACGGCGAGATCGTCGGCCTGCACCATCGGGACGGCACCCCGCCGTACGACATCCGCTGGGCGGAGGACGGGCGGGTCACCCTGTACTTCCCCGGCTCCGACGCCTTTGTCCGGCATCTGACGCACGCGCACGAGCCGCCGAGCGGAGGCGACCATGACGACGCCCGGTGACCGCGGACCCATCGTGGTCGGTGTCGAGGCCGACCCCACCCGTCGGATGGCGCTCGCCTGGGCGGCGGACGAGGCGGCTCGTCGGCGGCTGCCGCTGCGCCCGGTGCTCGCCGAGGGCGTGCCGACCAGGGGCGACCGGGGCCGGTCGGTGCCGCCGTCCTGGGCGGGCTGGAACGAGGAGCTGCACCGCGACGGGAAGCAGGTCCTGGAGGACGTCGTGGAGTTCGTCGCGGCGCGCCGTCCGGAGGTCGAGGTCGACGCGGTGCTCGCCGAGGGCGACGCCCTGTGGGTGCTGCGGGAGCAGAGCCGTGCCGCCACGGCCGTCGTGCTGGGTTCCTGGCATCTGGGCCGGGCCGAGGAGCTGTTCGGTTCGGCGTCGATCGCCCTCCCCCTCGTGGCGCACGCGCGGTGCCCGGTGGTCGTCGTACCGGAGGCGGAGCACGTCACCCAGGATCCCGCGCACTACGTCGTCGGTGTCGACGGCAGCGCGCACTCGGCGGCCGCGGTCGACCTCGCCTTCGAGGAAGCGGCCCTGCGGGGCGCCCGGGTGCGGGCCCTGTACGTCTGGCAGGCGGGTCCGCTCGGGGTGCTGGACCAGCACGCGGCGCAGCAGGAGTGCCGCCGGCTGCTCTCGGAGACGGTGGCGGGTCGGCGAGCCCGCTACCCCGAGGTGGAACTGCGGCACGAGCTGATCGTGGGACATCCCGTGCAGGTGCTCACGCAGGCGTCGGCACACGCGCTGGGTCTGGTGGTGGGGACCCGGGGGCACGGGGGCTTCGCGGGCATGCTGCTGGGCTCGGTGAGCCAGGGCGTTCTGCACCACGCCCGCTGCCCGGTCATCGCCGTGCCGTCGCCGGCCCGCTGAGGCCGTCTCCCCCGGCCCTCGTACATCGCGCCGGGACGGCGTCCGGATCGTTGTGCCTTCAGCCAGTACGACGTCCGGCCGGCGTACCGGAAGACTGCCCGCCAGTGGCCACGGCCGGTCCCGGGCGCGGGGGCGGTGCCGGAGCCGGAGACCATGACGAGCAGGGGGAGGACCGCACGGTGAGCGTGCAGCAGTACGACGAGATAGGTGAGGCGTTCGAGGGTTTCAAGTCGCTGCCGCTGGCGCGGTACGCGGAGGTTCCCGGTTTTCTGTCCATGGTCGGGGACGTGCGGGGCAGGTCGGTCCTCGACCTGGCCTCCGGCACCGGCTTCTACAGCAGGGAGTTCCGGCGGCGCGGCGCGGCGGAGGTGCTCGGGATCGACATCTCCGGGGAAATGGTCGCGGCGGCGCGGCGGTTCGAGGAGAGTGAGCCGCTCGGGGTGCGCTATCAGGTGGCCGACGTCTCCCGACTTGCCCCTCTGGAACGGAAGTTCGACATCGCTACGGCGGTCCAGCTGCTCAACTACGCGGAGGACGCCGCGGCCATGGAGCGGATGTGCCGCGCCGCGCACGAGAGCCTGATGCCGGGGGGCGAGTTCTTCCTGCTCGGCCAGACGCCCGACTTCCGCTTCGACGGACCGTCCCCTGCCAAGTACGGCTTCCGCGCCGAGCTGACCGGCGAAGAGGCCGAGACCGGACCCCGGGTGCGGGTCACGGCGCTGCTGGACCCGCCGATGTCGTTCGTCTCCACCCTCCCGCGCCGCGAGGTCTACGAGGAGTGTCTGCGGGCGGCCGGCTTCGGGAAGGTGACCTGGGTCCCGCTGGAGGTGTCCGACGCCGGCGTGCGCAGGTACGGCGCCGACTACTGGGCGGACTTCCACGCCAATCCGCCGCTGGAGATGCTGCGCTGCCGCGCCTGAGCCGGCCGGTGAACCCGAGCCGACCGGTCAGGGGAAGTCCGGTACCACCGCGACGGGGCAGTCGGCGTGGTGCAGCACGGTGTGCGCCACGCGCCCGAGCTGGAGTCCGCCCCCGCCGCGGCGCCGCGACACGCCGACCACCAGGAGATCGGCGGTGGCGGACCGCTGGAGCAGTGCCTGGCGGGCCGGTCCCTCGAGGACACACCGGTGCACCCGCACCTCCGGGTGCTCGGCCGTGGGCTCCGCGAGCAGCGTGTCGATCAGCGCGGTGGCCTCCTCCGCGTACGGCAGGCCGGTGCTTCCGGTGCGCAGCGGGTGCGCGGCGGGCTGGTGGGCGGGGCGGCGCCAGGCGCGGACGGCGTCGAGGGGGCACTTGCGGGCCGCTGCCTCGCGCACCGCGAACCGGCTCGCCGTCCCGCTGGTGCCGGGTTCCCCGACGCCGAGCACGACCCGGCCGCGGGTGCCTGCGACACCCGCCGCGCTGCCCCGGACCACGATCACGGGTCCGGTGGCGCGGCCGGCGACGGCGAGTCCGACGGAGCCGAGGAGCAGGCCCTGGAGTCCGCCGCGACCGCGGCACCCGGTCACCAGGGCGGTGGCGTTGTGGCCCTCGTGCAGCAGCACGTCCACCGGGTCGTCGGCGAGCACCGCGCCTTCGACGGGTACGGCGGGGGCCCGGCGCCGGGCCCGTTCCCCGGCGCGCGCGACAACTGCGTCGCCGTCGTCCGGCTGATCCGCCGACGGTACGGACCGGTCGTCGTACCGCTCCCACAGCGAGGCGTACACGAGCCGCAGCGGAAGGCCGTGCAGCGCGGCCTCGTCGGCCGCCCAGTCCACGGCCAGCAGGCTGGAGTCCGAGCCGTCGACACCCACCACCAGGGGCAGACGCATGGTCCTCACCGCCTTTCGCCGGACCGGCGGCACCACGGGGGCGGTCCTGCTCCCCACGCTCACACAGCCGGGGCGGCGACCGCATGGGCAAAACGGCCCTTCCGGCCGGCAACGGACCCCCTGATCCGAGGAGCCCGGCCCCGGGGGTCAGGTCACGCTCCCCTTACGCACGGTCTCCTCACGCACGATCACGACCGGGCAGTGCGCGTGCTGCGAGACATGCTGGCTGACGGATCCGAGCAGGGCGCGGGCGAACCCGTTCCGGCCCCGGTTGCCGACGACCAGCACCTCGGCTCCTTCGGCGGCCCGCAGCAGCACCTCGGCGGGGTTGCCGTGCGCGAGGAGGGAGCGGACCGCGCCGGCGGCCTCCGCACCGAGCACGTCGGTCAGCTCCGTGCGCATGCGCTGCCGTGCCTCTTCCTCGTCGACGTCGGTGTCCACGGCGGGCGCCGACCAGCCGTACAGACCCGGCAGTTCCCACGCCGTGACCGCGTCCACGGTGCCGCCGGCGAGACCGGCATAGCGCACGGCCCAGCGCAGCGCGGCGTACGAGGACGGCGACCCGTCGACACCCACCACGATCCGCGGTCCGGATAGCTCGCTGCCCATGTGTCCACCTCTCCTGCGGCTGACCGGCCCCCGTCGCTTCCACGCTGCACGCGGCAGCCCGATCCCGCCACGGCAGCGGCTCCGGGGTGTGACGGCGGGCCGCGGTCAGCGGCAGGGCGCGGGACGGCGGGGGCGGGCAGTCGGTGCCGAGCGCGTCCAGGCGTACGGTGGCGGTCCGGCCGCGGTGCAGCCAGGCGCGCACCGGTGCTGGCGGGGCGGTCCGCGCCACGGTCGTGCCACCGGACCAGCGCGTGGAATCCGGTCTGCGCGCCCGCGCGCCCGTCGGACGACCAGGCGTCCGGGCGTCCCTCAGCAGCCGGACGGTGACGGCCTGTCCCGCCGCCCATGCGGTGACCGGCAGTGCCACCAGGGGCGACCGACGGCGAGAAGCGTGCGCAGCAGCCTCAGCGGTCCAGGGTGAGCCGGACCGTTTCGCCGGGCTGGACGCAGACGGCGCGCTCGGCCAGGCGTACTTCGATCGGCTGCCGGTCGGAGGGCGGCACGGTGATCTCCATGGCCCGGTGCCGCAGGCGCAGCCGTACACCCCAGTGGCCCTGGTAGCGCAGGGCGAAGCCGTACGACGACAGCTCCGGCAGCGGTACGGGGTCCAGCCACAGGGCGCCGTCCCGGGTCTCCAGTCCGGTCAGTCCCCGCTGGACCAGGTCGAGCGTGCCGGCCATGGCGCCCAGGTGGACGCCCTCCCCCGTGGTGCCGCCCTGGAGGTCGGCGATGTCGCCGCGGAGCGCTTCCTGACAGAAGGTCCAGGCCTCGGCGCGCCGGGCCCGGGCCAGCACCCAGCCGTGCACCAGGCCGCTCAGCGTGGAGCCGTGGCTCGTGCGGTCCAGGTAGTAGTCGACGGTCCGTGCCCAGGTCTCGTCGTCCAGGCGGTAGCCCAGGCGGCCGAAGAGCGCGCGCAGTTCGGACGGCGCGAAGAGGTAGCCCAGCATGAGGACGTCGGCCTGCTTGGACGCCTTGTAGCGGTTGACGCTGTCGCCCTCCGCCTCCAGGATCCGGTCCAGCCGCCGGATGTCGTCGTACCGCTTGCGGTAGCCGTCCCAGTCGAGTTCGAGGAGGTCCTCGTACCCGGAGAACTGACTGACGACCCCGTCGTGGAAGGGCACGTACAGCCGGCGGGAGATCTCCTCCCACTGCTCCAGCTCGCCGTCGTCCAGCCCGGTGCGTTCGGCGAGCTCGCGCAGTCGCGGCTCCGGGAGCGCGCGCAGCGCCTCGCCCGCCCGGGCGAGCACCCAGGCAGCCGTGACCGTGGTGTAGGCGTTGTCGTCGAGGCCGGGGGTGCGGGCGCCCGGGTAGGCGTCGTGGTATTCGTCGGGGCCCATCACACCGCGGATGCGGTAGCGGCCGAGGTGTTCGTCGCGGTCGGCGGAGTCCGCCCAGAAGCGGGCGATCTGGAGCAGCATCTCGGCGCCCTTGGTGTGCAGGAAGCCGGTGTCGCCGCTGGCCTCGCAGTACTGCCACACGTTGTAGGCGATGGCCGAGCCGACGTGGTGCTGGAGGTGGGAGTGGTCCGGCAGCCAGCGCCCGGAGCGGGGGTTGAGGTGCAGTTTCTGGGTCTCCTCGCGGCCGTCGCCGGCGCTCTGCCACGGGTACAGGGCGCCGCGCCGGCCGACGGCCCGCGCCGCCCGGCAGGCCCGCTCCAGCCGCCGGTGCCGGTACTCGAGCAGCGCCCGCGACACCTCGGGGAAGTGCAGGTCGAGATAGCGCAGGGCGAACAGTTCGTCCCAGAAGACATGGCCGCGGTAGGCCTCGCCGTGCAGTCCCCGGGCGGGCACGCCGACATCGAGTTCGGCGGTGTGCGGGGAGAGGGTCTGGAGCACATGGAACAGGTGCAGCCGCAGGATGTGGCCGGGCTCCGCGGGCACATCGAGATCGGCGCGGCGCCACAGCTGGCCCCAGGCCATGGCGTGGGTCCGCAGGAGTTCCCCGAAGGGGGGCGCGCTGCGCACACGGTCGACGGCGGCGCGCAGCGGGTCGCCGATGGCGGGGTCGCGTGAGGTGTGCAGCGCGACGATCTTGTCGACGGTGTGGGTGCGGCCTGGGCTCAGCGCCAGGCGGGTGCCCTGGACCGCGCGGGTGCCCTCGGCCCCGCGGTGTGGCGGCCCGTCGGCGGTGAGGCGGGCGGCCATGCCGACGCGGATGTCGGAGTGGCGGGTACGGCAGCGCAGCCACACGGTGTCCGGGGAGGGGGCGGTGCCGGCGTGGACGGACGTCAGATGATGTCCGTCGAGGTCCTGGTAGCGCTGGACGCCCTGGTTGACGACAGCGCCGTCCAGGGCGGCCTCGACGTCGAGGTCCGCGGTGAAGTTCTCCGCCGTGAACTCGGTGCGCAGCGCGGCCAGATGCGGGTCGGCCATGTGCACCAGCCGCAGCTGGCGCAGCGCCAGCACGCGTCCCGCGCCGAGGTCGTAGCGGGTACGGCGCTCCAGCAGGCCGGTGTCGAGGCGCAGGGTGTGCCGGTGCTCCAGCACGCTCGCCGTCCGGGGGGTGAGCCACGGGCCGTCGGTGAGCCGGAACCGGAGCACGAGCCAGTTGGGGAGGTTGACCAGGTCCTCGTTCTCCACGAGCCGGCCGGCGATGTGCGAGGTGAGCCGGTCGTAGCAGCCGGCTGCGTAGGTCCCCGGGTAGTGCACGTCGTCGGCGGCGCATTCGGGCAGGGCTCCGCGGGTGGCGACGTATCCGTTGCCGAGGGTGCACAGCGCCTCCCGGAGGCGCTCCCGCCCGGGGTCGTAGCCGTCGTACTCCCAGGTCCACGCGGGCGCGGCGGTCGGTTCCGGCGGTGCCTCGACGGTGCTCATGCCTGGCGCGGCACGGTCGCGACGGGGCACTGGGCGTGGTGCAGCAGCGTGTGGCCCACGGGGCCCAGCTGGAGGCCGAGGCGGGCGGTGCGGTGCTGGGTGCCGACGATGACGAGGTCGGCGGCGGCCGACAGCTCCACCAGGATCCGGCCCGCCGGTCCTTCGCGCGGCCGGCGGTGCGTACGGACGCGTGGATGTGCGGCGACCGCGTCCGCGAGCAGCGCGTCGAGCCGGGCCGCTGCCGCCTGCCCGTCGTCGGCGCGGGTGCCGTGGGCGGGGCTGCGCCAGGCGTGCACGACGTCCAGGGCGCAGTCGCGTGCCTCGGCCTCGCGGAAGGCGAACCGTACGGCGTCCGCGTCGGTGTCGGCGTCCCCGAGGCCGAGCAGGATCCGCCCGTGTGTCCCGCTCACCCCGGCCCGGTCGCCGCGCACCACCACGACGGGGCAGCGGGCCTGGCCGGCGACGGTGAGTCCGACCGAGCCGAGCAGCATCGCCGCGAGCTGGCCGCGGCCCCGGGACCCCGTCACCAGCAGGGCGGCCAGGTCGCTCTCGTGGACGAGGGCGGTCGCGGCGTCCTGCGGCACGATGTCGGTGGTGACCTTCACCTCCGGGGCGCGCCGCTCGGCGCGCTCGGCCGCGGAGGCCACGATGTGCTCGGCCATCACCTGCTCGGCGGGGCGCCCCGGGTCGACCGACGGCAGGGCGCCCTCGTACCGCTCCCAGAGGGAGGCGTGGACGAGCCTGAGCGGCAGTCCGTGGCGGAGTGCCTCGTCCGCGGCCCAGTCGAGCGCCCGGAGACTCGAGTCCGAGCCGTCGACGCCCACGACCAGAGGGAGTGTCATCGTCGCCACCGCCTTTCCCGAGTTGCCGGCACCCGCGGCACTGGGGGCTGGTTTCAGCCTGACAGGGCCGGACGGGCGGGGCGAGAGGTCCTTCGGCCCTGCCCGGGCGGCGTCCGGCCCCGCACGCGGTCAGCCGGTGCCGGTGCGGGCCGGCGTGCCGAGCCGGCCGTCACGGACCTCGGCGATCCGGTCGGCGGCGGCCAGGTAGGCGCGGTCGTGGGTGACGAGCACCGTGGCGGTGGCCCGCTCGTGGGTGAGGCGGGTGATCAGGTCGATGACGGCGGCGCCGCGTTCGTGGTCGAGGGCGCTGGTGGGTTCGTCGACCAGGAGGACGGTGGGCTCGTTCATCAGGGCGCGGGCGATGTTGACGCGCTGTCGCTGGCCGCCGGAGAGCTGGTGGGGGCGGCGTCCGGCCTGCGCGGCGAGGCCGACCGCGTCGAGCAGCTCCATGGCCCGGCGGCGGGCGCCGGAGGTGGAGCGGCCGTCGAGGTGGGCCATGACCTGGAGCTGTTCGACGGCGGTGAGGGCGGGCAGCAGGTTGGGCTGCTGGAAGACGATGCCGATGGAGCGGCGGCGCAGGGCCGCGCGTTCGGCGCGGCTCAGGCCGGTGGTGCGGGTGCCGTCGACGACGACCGTGCCGGCGTCGGGGGTGACGAGGGTCGCGGCGACCGCCAGCAGGCTGGACTTTCCGGACCCCGAGGGGCCGACCACCGCGGTGAGGCTGCCCTTGGGCACGTCGAGGCTGACCCGGTCGAGGGCGGTCAGGCGGCCGTCGCCGTCGGGGTAGGTGAGGGTGACATCGGTCAGGTGCAGGCTCATCGGGCGCTCCCGAGGGCGGTCAGCGGGTCGACGGAGGTGATACGGCGGATGGCCAGGGCAGCTCCGGCCGCGCCCAGGAAGATCATCACGGCGGCCGGCAGGAGGAGGGTCGCGGGGCTGAGCAGGAACGGCACGGTGCCGCCGGCGAGGAGGGCTCCGACGCCGGTGGCGAGCGCGGTGCCGGTCAGGGTGCCCGCCGTGAGCAGGACGACGGCCTGGCCGAGCGCGTCCTTCAGGAGGGTGGCCGTGGAGGCGCCGAGCGCCTTGAGGACGGCGACGTCGGCGCTGCGCTGGATGGTCCAGACGGTGAAGAAGGCGCCGATGACCAGGGCGGAGATGGCGAACAGGAAGCCGCGCATCAGTTGCAGGGAGCCGTTCTCGGAGCGGTAGGAGCCGATCGCGGCCAGCGAGCCGTCCTTGGTGAGGGTCTTCGTGCCCGCGGCGGCGTCCGCGGCCCGGACGTCGACGCCGGGTGCGGTGTTCAGGGCGATCACGGTCGCGGTGGGGCCGGTTCCGGTGCCGGCGGGCGGTGCGGTTCTCGACCAGACGGCGAGGCTGGTCCAGATCACCGGGGTGTGGCTGAACGACGCGTCGCCCCGCACTGCGGCCACGGTGAGCCGCTGCCCGGCCAGGGTGAGAGTGTCGCCGGGGCGCAGCCGGAGATCGTCGGCGGCGGTCCTCGACAGGACGACGGTACGGGCCCCGGGGGCGCCGCCGGCGGGTGGCAGATGGGAGCCCGGTGCGACCCCGAAGGCGGACACGACGGCGCTGCGGCTCCCCGCGGTGGCCTTGGTGGTGGTGATGCCGAGCGGTTCGGCGCGGGTGACGCCGGGGGTCCGGGCCCAGCTGCGCCATTGCCGTTCGGTGACGGTCGAGTCGGAGTACGACAGCTGCTGTCCGCCGCCGGGCGCGCCGAAGGCGATCCGGTCGACGGGCAGGCCGGTGACGGCGGAGATGTTCTGCCGGCCCAGCCCGGCGGTCAGTCCGGACAGCAGTCCGACCAGCAGGGTGATCAGCACGATGACGGTGCCCATCAGGGCGAAGCGGCCCTTGGCGAACCTCAGGTCTCGGTAGGCGACGAACACGGCGCGGCTACGGCCTTTCACGGTGGAGGCGAGGGGGGTGGTGGTGTGTCACCAACGGTCCCCGGCGGCCGCCCGCGGGGCATCTGGCGGGCGGCACCACTTCGGGAGCCGAAAGGGGCGGAGCGGTTTGTAACTTTCGATGGAGGCCCGGTACGGCCGCTGTCCTTAGGCTGGGAGGACTGTGAACGTCTCCCTCCGCACTCCGGCCCCGACCACCCGCGCACTGACCTGGTGTCTGCACCTGCTCGTCGTCGGCCTGCTCGCCCTGTCCGCCGTCCGTGCCGTCACCGGGGGCGGTCCGCGCGCCGGTGCGGTCGCCGCCGTGGCCGCGGTGTGCGGGCTGGTGTACGCGGCCGGGTTCCTCCTGCGCCGGGCCGGCCGGGTCCGGCGGGCCGCCGCCTGGTGGCTGGCCGCCGTGGGCGCCGTATGGCTGGTGCTGCTGGCGCTGACCGCCGACGGGGTGTGGGTGGCGTTCCCGCTGTACTTCCTGGAGCTGCACCTGCTGCCGCGCCGGTCCGGGGTCGCCGCGGTGGCGGCCACCGCACTCGCCGCGATCACCGCCTTCGCCGCCCACCAGGGCTCCTTCAGCGCCGCGATGGCGATCGGGCCGGGGCTCGGCGCGGCGGTCGCCGTCGCGGTGGTGTGGGGCTACCAGGCCCTGTACCGGGAGAGCGAGCAGCGGCGGCGGCTGATCGAGGAACTCACCGCCACCCGAGCCGACCTGGCCCGCGCCGAGCACGCCGCCGGTGTCCTCGCCGAGCGGGAACGGCTCGCCCGGGAGATCCACGACACGCTGGCGCAGGGGCTGTCCAGCATCCAGCTGCTGCTGCGCGCCGCCGAGCGCGCGCTGCCGGACACCGCGGAGCACGCCGCCCGCTATGTGGGCCAGGCCCGGCAGGCGGCCGTGGACAATCTCGCCGAGGCCCGCCGCTTCGTCGCCGCGCTCACCCCTCCGGCGCTGGACGGCAGCACGCTGGCCGACGCCCTGGAACGGCTCTGCGCCACCACCTCCGCACGGCACCAGCTCGCCGCCCGCTTCCAGGTCACCGGCACGCCCGTGGCGCTGCCGACCGCGCACGAGGTCGCACTGCTGCGCGTCGCCCAGTCCGCCCTGGCCAACACGGTCCGGCACGCCCGTGCCACCCGTGCCGAGGTCGCCCTCGGCCATCTCGGCGACCGGGTCACGGTGACCGTCCGGGACGACGGCACCGGCTTCGAGCCCGACCGGCTGCCGGCACCCGACCCCGAGGCCGGCGGCTTCGGCCTGGCGGCGATGCGCGCCCGGTTGCAGAGCCTGGGCGGCACCCTCACCCTCGTCTCCGCCCCGGGCCAGGGCACCACCCTGACCGCGGAACTCCCCCACGCGGGGGCGGCCGGTGCGGGGGCAGAGGGCGGTCTGGGGGTGGAGGGTGGCCCGGGGGCCGGGAAGGGAGCGGTGACCGCAGCGGGGGAAGGAACCGGACCGGGAACCGGGAGCGGACCAGCACCAGGAACAGCCCAGGAACCGGCACCACACAGGTGACCGAGTACCAGCCACTGCCCACGAACGAGAATGGGCCGGACACACCGACCACGTCGGCCACCGGCGTACGCTCCGGGCCACCGACCGATCCCCGAGCCGAGGACCGCCCGTGACCGACTCCCCCGTCCGCCCCGCCATCCGCCTGCTCCTCGCCGACGACCACCCGGTGGTGCGGGCCGGGCTGCGCGCCGTGCTGGAGACGGAGCCCGGCCTGGCGGTGGTGGCCGAGGCAGCCACCGCCGAGGACGCGGTCACCCGCGCCGCCGCCGGGGACATCGACGTCGTCCTGATGGACCTCCAGTTCAAGGGCGGGATGAACGGTGCCGAGGCCACCGCCCTGATCACCGCCCGGCCGGACGCCCCGCGCGTCGTGATCGTCACGACGTACGACACCGATGCCGACACCCTGCCCGCGATCGAGGCCGGGGCCACCGGCTATCTCCTCAAGGACGCCCCGCCCGAGGAGCTGGCGGGCGCCGTACGGACGGCGGCCGCGGGGCGCACCGCGCTGGCCCCCGCGGTCGCCGACCGGCTGATGCGCCGGCTGCGCGCGCCCGGCACCGCCCTGACCCGGCGTGAGACGGAGGTCCTCGGGCTGGTCGCCGAGGGCCTGTCGAACCAGGCCATAGGTGCTCGGCTCCATCTCACCGAGGGCACCGTCAAGTCCCATCTGGCCCGGGTCTACGCGAAACTCGGCGTGGACTCCCGTACCGCGGCCGTCGCCACGGCGACGGGCCTGGGTCTCATCCGCCGCTGACGACGCGCCCGGAGCGGCGGCCGCTCCGCGCGGCGCAGGGGCCCGGTCGGCCCCGCGGTGGGGGCCGGGCGGCCCCTGCCCGGCACGGGAACGCGGTGCGCGGGCTGGACGCAGGACCCGGTCGTGGCGAG
The DNA here is from genome assembly GCF_042672505.1 of Streptomyces sp. NPDC127190. NCBI lineage: Bacteria > Bacillati > Actinomycetota > Actinomycetes > Kitasatosporales > Streptomycetaceae > Streptomyces > Streptomyces sp. NPDC127190. The sequence continues at coordinate 36,732 of NZ_JBHXVE010000025.1, read as the reverse complement.
GCGCTCGCCCTGCCGGGCCATGTGCACATGGTGCTCCGGTTCGGCGACGGGCCGAGGGCCGGCCGGGCCCGCGCAGGCCGGTGTCCGATGTGCTGACCGTCGTACAGGCCGAACACGTTGTGGACCCTCGGCCGAGGCGGCGTCGTCACCGACCGCGACCTCGCCGTACGCGGGCTGGACGCGGCGACCACCGTCTTCCGGTGCTGGACGGGCGCCCCTCACCCTCCCGCGCCGGTGGTTCACCAGCGGACGGCCGTGAAGTCGACGGGTCGGGGCCGTAGCAGCCGGGTGCGGTCCGCGAGGCCGTGCAGCCGGCGGGACATCTCCTCGGCGGGCAGCCGGTGCCGGTCGCCGTGGCCCGGCAGGACCCACTCGAAGCGGATCCGTCCGGCCGTCCTGGTCAGGGAGCGGGCCAGCTCCTCGATGGAGTACCAGGTCACGCTCTCGGCGACTTCGAGATCGCCGGTCGTACGCGACCAGTAGAAGCTGTCGCCGCTGAAGCAGTACCGGTCGTCCGCGAGGTAGAGGACGCTGCCTTCGGTGTGGCCGGGCAGCGGGTGGGCGGTGACGCCGGGGGCGATCTCCATCGGTTCGAGCCCGCGGATCACCTGGTCGGCGTCGGGGACGGCGTCGAGGTCGCCCTCGTGGATCCACAGCCGGGCACCGAAGTGGTCGGCGTAGCGGCGGCCGTGGGCGACATGGTCGCGATGGGTGAGCAGTACGTCGGTGACGGGGCCGGACGCCGTGTAGCGGGCGGCCAGCGCGCTGCTCCAGCGGGGGGTGTCGATCATCATGAAGGTGCCCGACGGCCGCCGCAGGAGGTAGGAGTTGGCTCCGGCGGTGCGGGTCGAGTTGTGGCCGCAGATCAGCACGCCGTCGTCCAGAGCCAGCGGGAACGGGTCGAGTGCCGGGTCCGCGTGCCCGGCTCCCGGGCGGATGGAACGGGTGTGGCAGGCGAACACGGCGGCGTGTAACCGGCGGTTCTCCGTCTCGTTCTCGGGCTGGCGCAGCATCCGGGAGCGTCCGTCGGCCTCGCCGATCAGCTCGGGTGCGAACTGCCGGGCGACATCGCAGTTGGTGCACCGCTCGTCGACGTACCAGTGGTCCATGTCAGGACTCCTTCCGGGAAAGCGGCCCCGACGGGGCCGCCCCGTCAGGGATATCCCTATCCGGGGGTGAACCGGTAGGCCCTGCCGGTCTTGTATGTGACGCTGCGTGCTGCTCTCCCCTTCCCCTCATGGTGCATTTTGACCCGTTTTCGCCGCCCTCACGCATCACCGAGCGCCCCCTTGTCCCGGTCCACCGCGGGGTGGGCGCGTAGGGTGCCGGGATGATCGAGGTACCGGAGACGTTCGCCCGGAGCACCGTCGCGCGCGAGGGTGCGGCCGGAGCGGCATGGATCGCCGAACTGCCGGAGATCCTGGAGGAGTTGCTCGCGGGCTGGGGGTGCGTGCCGGACGGTGGCGTGCTGCACGGAGGGGTGGGTGTCGTCGTCCCGGTGCGGCGGCGGGACGGATCGCCGGCCGTGGTGAAGGTGTCGTTCCCGCATCCCGGCAATGTCCACGAGCCGGACGCGTTCGCCGTCTGGGGCGGGCGGGGCGCCGTTCTGCTGTACGAACGCGACGACGACCGCTTCGCGATGCTGCTGGAGCGCGCCCGGACGACGACGCTGGCCGACGCGGAGGACGGCGACGAGCTGGTGACGGTCGCCGGCCGCATCGGGCACCGGCTCGCCGTCCCCGCCCCGCCCGGCCTGCCCCGGCTGCGGGAGCGGGCCGACGCCTGGGAGGAGGAGCTGCGCAAGGACGCCGTGGAGCCGGGGCACGGCCTGTCGGAGCGTACGGTGGACGCGGCGGTGGCGACGGTACGCGAGCTCGGTCGCAGTCAGCCCGACCTCCTCGTCCACGGCGATCTCCACGCCGGCAACATCCTGCGCGCCGACCGGGAGCCCTGGCTGGCCGTCGACCCCAAGGGCTGTGCGGGCGACCCGGCCTACGACGCCGGCGCGCTGCTGAAGTCACGCGCGCTCGCCCTGGTCGCGGCGGACGACCCGCGGCGGGCCGTCCTCCGCGTCCTGGACGTCTTCGCCGACGCGGCGGAGCTGGACCGGGTGCGGGTACGGCGCTGGGCCCACTTCCATGTCGTCCAGGCCGTGTTCTGGGGCCGTCGGCACGGCTTCCGCATGGCCCGCGGCGGACCGGAGCGGGACGGCCTGGTCGCCTTCGCGGCCGCGCTGGCGGAGCTGCTCACGGACGCAGCCTGACCGTCCCCCGTACCCGTCACCGCCGCGCGGGTGGCCCGGCATCCCGTACGACCAAGCCGCCCCGCGCCCCGATATCCGTCACCGCCGCGCCGGCGGCTCGGCATCCCGTACGACCAAGCCACCCCGCCCGCCGGTATCCGTCACCGTTGCGCGGGTGGCCCGGCATCCCGTACGACGAAGCCGCCCCGCCCGTCGAACCGCACCTCGCGGACCGCGTCGAACCCGTCCGCCGTCGAGGGCCTGCACAACCGCTGGAGCGTGCCCAGCACCCCGACGTCCGGCACCCTCTCCCGGCCCTCTCGGGCGGCGTTGCGCCGCAGCGAACCGGCCACGTCCGGCGGGAACCAGTACGCGGTCACGGTGGCCCCGTACACCCGGGCCAGCTCCACCAGCGGGCGCCACTCCAGCGGCGAGGGGTTGGTGTTGTCCACGGCCACCGACCGGCCCGCCGCCAGGTGCTCCGCGATCAGCCGGAGCTGCCGGTCCTGCTTGTTCCTGGCGCCGCGCGGGAACAGGCCCTTGCTGACCAACTCGTGGCCGCCGGCCAGGCACTGCCCGTAGAAGGTGGACTTGCCGGAGGCCTGCAACCCGACCAGCACGGCCACGTCCGTCGCTGTCGCCATGCCGCACACGATGCCACGCGTCCCGCGCCGTCCGCTCGCCCGGGCCGGCCCTCGGCCCTGCGGTGTAGGTCCATCGGCTCAGGCGCACCGCGCGGGCCGCGGCTAGATGAATGAGTCCCAGGGCTCGCAGCCCAAGGCCACCAGCGAGCGGTGACACATGTCCCTGCCATCGCTCGCCCAGCGCGCGCAAGGCGTTCCCGGCGTCCTGGCGGTCAGCGGAAGGCACGTGACGCATGTCTCAGCAACTCGGAGGACGTCTCGGTCGGGAGCCCAGCGGGGGAATAGCCTTGAGTCTCCAGTGACTGGAGACAGCAGAGTGGGGGACATGGACGGTACGACCCTCTACTCGATCGGGGAGCTTTCCCGGCGGACCGGCTTGCCCGTGAGGACCATCCGGTTCTACTCCGATTCGGGGGTGGTAGCGCCGACCACCCGAAGTCCCGCCGGTTATCGGCTTTATGACCTCGACGCACTGCTTCGTCTGGAACTCCTCCGCACACTGCGCGAGCTGGGCGTGGACCTGGCCACGATTCAACGGGTACTGGACCGCGAACTCTCGGTGGCGGAAGTCGCCGCGGCGCACGCCGACGCCATGGACGTCCAGATCCGGATGCTGCAACTGCGTCGAAGCGTTCTGCGAGTCGTGGCCAGACGCGGGTCCGATCCTGAGGAGACCAAGCTCGTGCACAGGCTCACGCAGTTGTCCGGCGAGGAACGCCGACGTCTGATCGACGATTTCATGGATGGCACCTTCGGCACAGTGGATGCCGACCCGGCCATGGCGGCCATGGTTCGCGCTGCCACTCCCGACCTCCCCGATGATCCGTCCAGCGAGCAGGTCGCCGCGTGGGTGGAACTCGCCGAACTGGTCGGCGACGAGGACTTCCGGGCCCGGCTCCGCCGAACGGCCATGTTCCAGGCCGCCGGGCGCACGCTCGAGATCGAGAGCGAGGCTGGCGAGGAACTGATGGAGTACACCCGTCAGAAGGTGGCGGAGGCCCTGGAGTCGGGCATCGACCCACTCAGCGACAGAGTTGCACCCGTCATCGACGACCTCGTGCACCGCTTCGCCGAGGTGTTCGCACGCACCCCTGACGCGGAATTCCGGGACTGGATGGCCCAGCAGTTCGAAGAGGCGCACGATCCCCGGGTGGATCGGTACTGGCGGCTGGTGTGGATCGTCAACGGCTGGCAAATAGTACCGAGCCTGATCCCGGTGTACTCCTGGCTCATCCAGGCCCTGCGAGACGACCGCGACGCATAGTCACCGCAGTGGAAACCGTCCTGGAGCCCTGAACGAGTCCATGGGATTGCCTGCGGACATGAAGCGAGGGCGTCCATGATCCGTTTGTGACGACAGACCTGGACACCCTCGCGGTGATGTCGGCGTTGCTCGGCTTCACCTCGGGGCGGCGGTGGCTGCGCCGCGCCCGCCGGGACTTCCGCCACCTGTTCCCGTACCTGCCCCAGCAGTCCGGCTACAACAAGCGGCTCCGCAACGCAACCGAGCTGATCAAGCATGCGATCAGGATGCTGGCGAAGGACACCTCCCTGTGGAGCGGTCGGACCTGGCCGGCTGGGCCGAGTACGGCTACTGCGCCTCGCACTCCCGGTACTTCTGGGGCCTGCGCCTGCACCTGGTATGCACGCTGGGCGGGCTGCCCGTCCCACTTGGAGCTGCTGCGTCCGGCCCGCAAGGGAGAGCCCGAACGGACCGGAGCGCACCTGTTCAAACCGCTGCGGCAGACCATCGAATCGATCAACCAGACCTTCAAGGCCCAGCTCGGCCTGGAACGACACGGAGGGAGCACCCCGCAGGGGTGATCGTCCGGGTGCTGTCCTGGATCCTGGCCCTGACCGCCGCAGCCTGGCTCAACGACAAGACCGGGCAGCCCGTCAAGCGATCGCTGACCACCTACGGTCACTGACCGCGACAGCACCCCTTGGGCTCATTCATCTAGGGTCGGCTGCCATGCACACATCCGAGACACATCTTCGTGGCAGGCCGGAGCGGAAACGGGACACACTGGCCCGGCTCGCGTCCGAACGGGACATCTGGCTGGCCACGGCCCACCCCGCGCACGGCCCGCACCAGGTACCGCTGTGGTTCCTGTGGGACGGCCGGGCGGTGTGGATGTGCACCGGCGCGGCCTCCGCGACGGCACGCAACGTCCGTGCCGAGCCGCGGGTGCGCCTGGCCCTGCCGGACAGCTTCGATGTGGTCCTGCTCGAGGGCGAGGCCGAATGCTTCCCCGACACGGAGGTCCCCGAGGAGGCCGCGGACGCCTTCACCGGGAAGTTCGGGTGGGACCCGCGCACCGAGGACAGCCCCTTCCTCTACATCCGTGTGGCGCCGCGGACGGTACGGGCCTGGCGCGGCGAACGGGAGCTGCGCGGCCGGGTCGTGCTGCGCGACGGGGTGTGGCTGGACTAGTGCACCGGCCCGGTCGGTCTCAGCCGGCCGGGTTCCGCTCCCTGTCGACCACACGCTTGATGCCGATGACGACCCGGTAGCGCGGCCGGGTCGCGAACTCCGCCATCTCCCAGACCGCCGGGCGCCCCACCTCCGCACACAGATGCAGCACCCGCCCCTCCCCCACCCAGACACCGACATGGGCGCCGTAGGCATCGTCGGTGGCGTTGAACAGCACCAGGTCGAGCGGCCGGGCGACCGGTACCCGGACTGTCGCCCGCGTGTCGGCCCACAGGTCGCTCGACCGCAGGGCGGGCGGAGTCAGGCCGAAGTGCCGGAGCACCTCGTAGGCGTACAGCTGGCAGTTCGCTCCCTCCGCCAGGCCGGGAAGGCCGGCCACCGCCGAGGACCCCGGAAACCGGGAGCCCACGTAGGGCACCGTCCAGAACGCGGGCGGCAGTTCACACAGCACTGGCTCCATGAGCCCGTCGTCCCCTGGTCAGGGGGCCGGTGCCGTGGCGGCGTCGTAGGCGGCGCGGGCCGTGGCGATGTCGGCCCGGTGGCGCTCCGCCCAGCCGACGAGTCCGGCGAGGGTCGTGTGGAGTTCGCGGGCCATGGGCGTGAGGCTGTACTCCACTTTGGGGGGCACGGTGGGGTAGACGGTCCGCACGAGCAGGCCGTCACGCTCCAGCTTGCGCAGGTTCAGGGTGAGCATGCGTCGGCTGATGCCCGTGATGGCACGCTCCAACTCGGTGAACCGGACCGGCCCGTGTGCGGCGGCGACGAGGATGCCGATGCTCCACTTGCCCGCGACATGGTCGAGGACCTCGGTGAGCGGGCACGCCTCGTTGCTGACCTGGTCGGACACATCGGTGTGACTGCGTGACACGAAAGTGCCTCCTTCCGCCGCACGTCATCGTTACAGAAGATGACCGCTGTAACAAGTCGTGCACCATGGAAGGAAATCCCCGTGCGCAGAACCAACGCAGCAGCACACCCGTCACGTTGGGCGGCACTGGCCGTGCTCTGTGCCGGACAGCTGATGGTCATCCTCGACGGGACCATCGTGAACGTGGCGCTGCCGTCCATCCAGCGCGACCTCGGCTTCTCCTCGTCGGGTCTCGCCTGGGTGGTCAACGCCTATCTGGTCCCCTTCGGCGGCCTGCTGCTGCTCTCCGGACGGCTCGGCGACCTCGTCGGGCGCAAGCGCGTCTTCATCGCCGGCCTGGGCCTCTTCACGACCGCCTCGCTGCTGTGCGGTGTCTCCCAGGGCCCGGCGGCCTTGCTCGCCTCCAGGTTCGTCCAGGGCGTCGGCGGCGCGGTGACCTCCGCTGTCACGCTGGGCATGGTGGTCACCCTGTTCCCGCAGCCGAAGGAACGGGCCAAGGCCATCGGCGTCTACAGCTTCGTCCAGTCCGCCGGCGGCTCGCTGGGCCTTCTCGCCGGCGGCGCCCTGACCCAGACCATCGGCTGGCACTGGATCTTCTTCGTCAACGTACCGATCGGCATCGTGGCCGCGCTGCTGGCCGGACGCGTGCTCGGGACCGAGCAGGGTGTCGGCCTCGGCAAGGGGACCGATGTCGTGGGCGCGCTTCTGGTCACCTCCGCGCTGATGATCGGCGTCTACGCCATCGTCGGGACCACGGACCACGGCTGGACCTCCGCACACACCCTGGGCTTCGGCGGCGCGGCCCTCGCCCTGCTGCTCGCTTTCGTCGCCCGCCAGGCCAGAACGCCCCATCCGCTGCTGCCGCTGCGTGTGTTCCGCTCACGCGATGTCTCCGCAGCGATGGGCATCCAGGCCCTCATGGTGGCCGGGATGTTCAGCTTCCAGTTCCTCTGCGTGCTCTACCTGCACAAGGTGCTCGGCTACGACGAGATACACACCGGTCTCGGCATCTTCCCCGTCTCGGTCGCGATCGGCGCACTGTCCCTCGGCCTCGCGCCCAGGCTGATCGCACGCTTCGGGCCCCGGGCCGTACTGCTTCCGGGACTCTCGTTGATCGCGGCAGGCCTCGCCGTACTCGGCCGCGTACCGGCGGGCGGGAGCTACGCCGTGGACGTCCTGCCCGCGCTGCTGCCGCTCGGCATCGGCTTCGGCCTCGCGATGCCGTCGCTGGCCACGCTCGCGATGTCGGCGGCCACGCCCGAGGACTCGGGGATCGCCTCCGGCATGTTCAACACCATGCAGCAGATGGGCAGTGCCTTCGGTCTCGCGGTCCTCAGCACGCTCGCCGCCTCGCACACGGATGCCCTGCTGAGCAGCGGGGCGAGCACCGCCTCGGCACTCACGGGCGGCTATCAACTCGCGTTCCGCGTCGGCGCGGGCCTCGTCGCCGTCGCTCTCCTCCTCGCTGCCGTACTGCTGCGGTCCGCCACCCCGGTACGACGTCCAGCGGTGGGTGAGCAGCCGGTCAGCGAGAACGCCACTCGCTGACCGGAGTAACTGCTCGTTTCAGAGTTTCTGAAGAGAAGGAGTCGCATCCGTGCCCGGTCCGGTCATGTGGGGTGGCGCTATTCACGCGACGCCGACCACGTCGGCCCCATGCCCCTCTGCGACCGCCCCGTCATTGCTGTGTCCGGACGCGCAGGGCCTGGACGGACCAGTCGAACACGGGAGCCAGACGCTCCGGGGCCGGCCAGCCGTTGACCACCGCGAGCAGCTGGAGATATCGCTCCCTGCGGGGGTCGCTGATGCTCTCCAGTCGGGTCGCCAGCCGGCGGCGAAGCTCGACGTCGTCGCGGCGGCCGAGGAGGTGCGCGTAGTGCGCGGTGAAGGCCTCGACGATCGGATCAGCCTCGGGCGAGGCCGGGTCGATGCCGGCGGTCAGGGCCGGGCCGGCGTGGTCACGGACGGCTGCGGCGATGTCGCGGCGCGGGACCCGCATGTCGCTCCGGGCCCGCTCGGCCGCCTGCTCCTCGGCCATCCGCCGCAGGGCGGCGCGGAAACCCGGGTCCATGGACATTTCAGCCAGTTCCACCCACGCCTGGAGCTGTTCTGCCTCCGGGTTGTCGGGCAACTCAGGAGTCATCGAGCGCATGGGCCCCGCGAATGCGGGGTCGGCGTCAAGACCGCCGAAGACGGCGTCGAGGAAATCGCCGATCAGGCGTCTGCGTTCGTCCTCGGAAAGCTGGGCCAGCCGGTTCATGAGTTCCGTCTCCTCAGGTGTGGATCCGCGCTCGGCCACTGCCGTCAGTACCGCGCGCCGCAGGCGCAGGACGCGGATCTGCACTGCCAGTGCTTCGGCGTGCGCCGCGGCGACCTCGGGAAGCGAGAGCTCGCGGTCCACGACCTTGCGGATCGTCGGAAGGTCGAGTCCCAGCTCGCGCAGGGTCCGCACGAGGTCCAGGCGTGCCACGGCGTCGACACCGTAGAGGCGGTAGCCGGCCGGGCTGCGGTCGGTCGGCGCCACGATTCCGCGATCGGAGTAGAACCGAATGGTCTTGACCGTGAGACCGGTCCGTCGAGCCAGTTCACCGATCGAGTAGAGCGTGTCGCCGTCCATGTCCCCACCTTCGTGTCTCCCCCTACGGGAGACTCAAGTCCCTTCGCCTGCCGGCAGGCAGCCACTCCTCACGTGGTCGGGTGACGCACGCCGAACCACTGCTCGGCGCCGTACTCCTGGAACCGCTCGACCTCGGTGAAGCCCAGTCTCGCCGCGAGGCGCATCGCCCGGTGGCTGGCGCTCCGGGTGGAGAGCACCCCGGGTTCGCCGGGCCGCGCGCCTGTGACCTGCTGCGTTGTGATGTCTGAGCCGTAACCGCGGTGCCCGGCGGTCCATGCCCAACCGGCGACCCGAAGTGGGTACGGTGTTGCTGTTATGGTGCTGGCCGAGGAGGTGGACGTTCAGTGGCAGCAGCTGGTCCTGCGCGAGCGACCACGGCATCGGGCCGGGGCCCGGGGCGTCCGCCCGTGCCGCTGGAGCGCATCGTCGCTACCGCACTGCAGATCGTGGACGACGAAGGGGCCGACGCTCTCTCGATGCGGACGCTGGCCCAGCGCCTGGGCTCGGGCACGGCGACGCTGTACCGGCATTTCGACAACCGGGCAGCGCTGGTCGCCCATGTCGTGGACCGCATGTTCGGCGCCGTGGAACTGAAGGGCGACGATCTCCTCGCGATGGGCTGGCAGCAAGCGCTGCGGACGGTCGCGCACACCATGTTCGAGGCCCTGGCCCGGCACCGGAACGCGGCGCGCCTGATGGTCGAAGAGATCCCCCTGGGGCCGAACGCCATGGCGCTGCGGGAGCACTGCGTCGCGGCGCTGCTCGACAGCGGCTTCCCGCCGCGACTGGCCGCGCACGCCTTTGCCACCCTCTCCCGCTACGTCCTCGGATTCGCCATCCAGGTCAACGGTCATGGGAGTGGCGGGCAACGCGACGACGCACAGCTGTCCGCTGTCTTTCAGAGCGTCGATCCGGCCTTGTTCCCGGCAACGGTCACCGTCGCCGAGTCGATGCCCGTTCCGATCGAGGACGAGTTCTCCTTCGGACTCGAACTCCTCCTCAGCGGGCTTGCCCACCTGCGCGACGACGCCTGACCAGCCAGGACGATGCGAACCTGAGGCCGCCCGCCTACGGCAGCTCGTCAGCGGAAGGCGAAGTGCTCGGCGTGGAGATGCCGGCGGGGGACGCCCTGGCGGTGGAGGGCGCGAGTGAGGTTTTCGATCATGGCGGCGGGGCCGCAGAGGAAGACGTGCGTGTCGGGGGTGATCGGTCCGGCCTCGGCCTGGATTCTTTCGGCGGTCAGACGGCCGTGGCTGCGGCTGAACGTCGGGTGGAGCCGGAACTCGGGGCGGTGTGCTGCCACAGCGGTGAGTTCCGGGAGGAACGGCGCGTCTTCGGCGGTGGGAGCGCAGTAGAAGAGGTCGGTGCGGGGCGGCGCTGCGCCGGGGTGGGTGAGCCAGCCGAGGAAGGGCGCGATACCGATGCCCCCCGCGATCCATATCTGCCGGGGTCCGCCGAGGGTGTGGTCGAACATGCCGTAAGGACCCTTGAGGGTTGCCGGGTGTCCTTCACTCAGGTCCGTGTAGAGGCGGCGTGTACCGCGGCCCAGGGCGCGGATGGTGAGGCGTACCGAGCCGTCGGCCTGCGTTCCTGCGACGCTGATGGGGTGTTCGTGCCAACTGCCGACCCGCAGGTAGACGAACTGGCCTCCTGTCACGGGAAGGGTCGTCTCGCCGGTGGGCGTGAGGGTGAGGTCGAGGATGTCGGGTGTCGGCCGCTCGACACGGTGGATGGTGTAGTCCGCCCGGGGTTCCCTGTGCCGTAGCACCAGTTCGTCGTAGGTGTAGGCGGTCATGCCGATGGTGGCCGTGGTGACGTAGATCGCCAGGAGGGGCGTGGACCCGTTGATGATGAGATCGAGGAACCAGCCGTGCACCAGCGCCGACAGGAGAAGCAGGCCGATGAGGCGGTGCAGGAACAGCCAGCGCTCGTAGGGCAGTCGGAGGATGCGGCCGACCTGGCCGAGTGAGATGAGGACGAGCAGCAGCAGGCCGATGGCGGAGACGGCACCGAGGAGGTGGCCCATCCCTACCGATGTGGGCCGGTGGGCGTAGCCGTACCGGCTCCCGTCGAAACCGGAGAGGAAGTGGAGGAGCAGGTGGGGGGTGAGCAGGAGCATGGAGCATACGGCGTACAGCTTGTGCTGACGGTACATGCGGTCCAGGCCTCCGAACCACTGCTCCAACCACATCAGGCGGGTGGCCAGCACCAGGGTGCAGGACATCAGGTAGACGGACAGGACGCCGGCGAACTCGCCGACGAAATAGACAGCGCCGAGGCCCTCGGGCCTGAGCCGGTCCCAGGCCAGATAGAGCATGACGGCTCCGGTCGTGACCGACAGGGGTCCGACGTGGCGCTTCTTCAGGCGCGCGTCCAGGGGGGCGCGTGCGATCCGGACAGCGTAGAGCGCTATCACGATCAGGACGGGCATCGTCTACCCCTCGGGGTGGGCACTGTGGACGAAGGGGCGCTGGTGAAGGCAGGCTGACCCTGCGGTCGCGGCTTGAGCGCCCTCGTGCCCAGGTGTGGCTGCGTTTCCCACCACCCCTAATATTGGCTACGACGTATCCGTTTAGCTGGTCTGGGTCCAGTGGTGCAATCGGATGCCCGTTGGCCAGCCCACCCGCGGCACTTCAGCCGAACAAGGCCGCGAGGTACGAGGCGACAAGCACCGCACACACGACGGCTGGTGCGAGTTTGGCAACCGGGTCACCCTTGCGCAGGTGTACGACCACAGCTGCGGCGAGCAGCAGGAGAAGCCCGGCTCCCGCGAGGCCACCGAGCGGTGGCACGGCGGGGCCGAGCGCCACCCCGGCGACTCCTGCCAGTTGCAGCACGCCGATGCGGCGGTAGGCGGCGACGGAGAAGCCGGTCTCGGCGGCCAGTTCGCGCGCCTTCGGCAATGCGAGGGCGTTGAGCACTCCGATCGCCCCGAAGACCAGGGCGATGGCGCAGGCGAGGGTGATGGTGAGGGTCACGAGGTATCTCCATAGCGTCGGCGTCGTCGAGTTGCCGGCCGGGTGCATCGCTCGGTGCCCAGACGGGCGATGTGGTCGACCGATGCGGCGGCTCGCCCTAGCGTAATAACGGAAACAGTGTAACCGTTATGATCGTCGGCGAAGCGGACCGCATCGCGGCGCCAAGAAGGAGAGCCAGACATGAGCAGTCCCCAGATGCACGTAGTCGCCGCGATCATGCGGTTGGCCCTCAAAGGCAAGGCTGCCCCGGACCCCGTGGTCGCGTCGAAGGAGCCACCTCGTCCGCCCGCCAAACTGGCACAGCGGCACGACGTGAGGTCGCGCCACATCGATGGTTTCGAATGCCACACCGTCAGTCCGCGCGGGCGCCGGGCGGAGCGATCGGTCGTCTATCTGCACGGCGGCGCCTACATCAGAGACCTCTCGCCCCGGCACTGGCAGTTGATCTCGCAGCTCGCGGATGCCGGTGTACGAGTCGAGGTGCCGCACTACGGGCTGGCGCCGAAGTACACCTATCGTGACGCATATCCCTTCGTCACTGCCGTTTACCGCGACCTGCTCAGCGACCTGGACGCCGGCCAGCTCACGATCATGGGCGACTCCGCCGGCGCGGGCTTGGCTCTGGGCGTGGCGCAGAGCCTGGTCGGCTCGGGTCTCCCCCAGCCGGCCCGAGTAGTACTGATCTCCCCCTGGCTGGATCTGACTCTGACCAACCCTGCGATTCCCGAGGTCGAAGCCCGAGATCCGTTCCTCACCACCAGCAGCCTGCTCGCCGCCGGACGTAGCTGGGCCGACGGGGACGACCCCGTCCAACCCCGGCTCAGTCCCGTCAATGGCCCGCTTGCCCCCCTGGCGCCCATCGACGTCTACATCGGCACTCGCGACGTGTTCTACCCGGACGTTCGGCGCCTGGAAGAACGGGCTGCTGCGGAAGGGGCGGCCGTGAATGTCATCGTGTGCGAGGGTGCGGTCCATGCCTACCCGCTCGTCCCCGCTCCCGAGGGGCGTGCGGCGGCCCGCGCCATCGTGCGGTCCGCGGCCTCCTGAGCGGGTTGAGCGGCGATCTTCAGAGGCAGGCGGTCGAGCCGAGCGTCTGCCTCTTCTGCTGTGTCGGCTCTTCGGGCGTGTGGCCATCGCGCCGACGAGGACGGGGTGTCGTGCGCGTCGGCGCGGCGGTTCATGCGTGGGGGCGTTGCGGTGTGTCAGCCGAGAGAGCCCGCGGGCCTGATGCTGCGCAGTAGCCGTTCTCCGGACTCGCGCAGCTGGTCCTTGACCTCGTCGAGGCCGGATGCGAGCAGGACGTGATCGCGTTTGCGCCAGGTGCCGGCGACCATCACGGCTTCGATGTTGGCGATGTCGGCGTGCAGAACCGTGGCGACCGGGTCGTGCGCCGGCCACAGGTTGAGCGCCCGGGCGTCGACGGCGACCAGATCGGCCTGCATGCCCGCCTCGATGCGGCCCACCTTGTCGGCCAGGCCCAGTGCCTTCGCTCCATCGACCGTGGCCCAGGCAAGCGCCTGTTTGCTGGTGACAGACGGTGTGTTGGCGTACATGCCGGTCGTCTGCCGGTGGTGGGCGTGGTCCAGGCTGCGCTGGTGGGCCAGGGCGATCCGGGCGGCGGTGAGGACCGATCCGGGTACGGCGGTGTCGATGTCGGTGCCCAGGGAGGGCGCCGCGCCCAGGCGCAGCAAGGCCCCGGTGACGGGTGTGCCGTGGCCCTGACCCAGTTCGTTCTCCGGGGTGGTGGTGAAGGTGACGCCCGCCTCGACCAGCGCCTTCAGCCAGTCCGCGGGCAGGTCGGATCCGTGCACGACGTTGGTCAGGGGGCTGAACAACCCGGCGTCGCGTACGGCTTCCCAGCCGGGTGAGGGTTCTCCGCCGCTCTGGTGCATCGAGACGACGAGACCGCGTTCCGCGCCGGCCCGGAAGTCGGCCACCGCGGTCTCCGGCGAGGAATACTGCGGCCCTTGCAGGGCCATGCCCAGGGTGAGGAGGGCATGCTCACGGACGGGGCCGTCGAGCAGCCGGTCGATCTCGGCGAGCGGGTGGGGCGTGTCCGGTGAGCGGTAGGGAGTGCCGTGCAGGAAGACGGCGCGGATCCCGGCCTGGAGCAGTCCCTCGACGGCCGCGTCGGCGTGCTCCGGGGAGAGTGCATTGTGGCACCAGTCGCCCACCGTGGTCGTCCCGCAGTTGAGCTGGTTCAGCGCGCCGGCCAGGTTGCTGATGTGCATGTCGGCCGGGGTGTAGTGCCCGACGCACTCGCCGTGGAGGTGGGTGAGGTACTGCATCAGCGTCCAGTCGGCGCCCGCGGAGCGCAGCGCGGTCTGCCAGGTGTGCAGATGGGCGTTGACCAGGCCGGGGATGATGACGCGGCCGGAGAAGTCGACGACCTCGGCGTCGGGCGCCTCGATGGTTTCGCCGACGGCGGCGATGGTCTCGCCGTCGACGAGGATGTCGACATGCTCGGCGTCCGGCCGGTCCGGCGTCATCGTGATGACGTGCGCCCCGCGCAGCAGTATGCGGCTCATTCAGTGGCTCCCGAACCGGGGAAGGTGTGGCTCGGCTGGGACATGGTGCGGGTCCTTGCCTCGGGCGTCATTGCCCGCACGGCGGCTTGTGTCGTGGTGAGGAAATCCGACGTGGCGATGTGCCCGATGTAGCCGTCGGGACGGATCAGCAGCAGCGTGTCGCCGGTCAGGCCGTAGGCGCTGCGCAGCGTGTTCTCTGGGTCGGAGAAGCCCGCGGGCGGCCCGACGGTGAGCCGCTTCAGCTGGGCGCCCGTCGTCGGCCAGTCGAGGAGTTCGAGGTCCCGGGCGGCGCCGGGGCCGTAGGCGATGGCGGTGAAGTGCGGTCCCTGGAAGAGGTGGAACAGGCGGGTCTCGGCACCGTCGGCGCTGAGCAGTCGGGCGTCCGGGGCGCGGTCGCCCACGTGCAGCGTGCCGGTGTCGCCACTGTCGGCGGGGGCGAGCGGGCCGCCGTAGTAGGTCAGGGAGAGCTGCTGCTCGTCCTTGCCGCGTTTCATGCTGGAGGGGTCGAGCTTGGCGATGCCGCCCCACTTCTCCGTGGACAGGCCCAGGACCCCGGCGGCGATCGGCTGCCGCTCGGCCTCGTAGGTGCCCAGCAGGGCCGGGTCGGCTCCGGCGAGGACCTGGCCGAGCTTCCAGCCGAGGTTGTAGCCGTCCTGCATACCGGTGTTCAGGCCCTGGGCACCGGCCGGGGTGTGGACGTGCGCCGCGTCGCCGACGAGGAAGACACGCCCGCGGCCGTAGTGCTGCGCAAGACGGATGTTGGGCCGGAACACGGACTTCCAGTGGATCTCGTGCAGCTGGATGTGCCGGTTGCGGGTGTGGGAGTGGATCCGGTCGATGAGGGCGCCGATCTCCTGGGGCGGCTTCTCGTCGGGCGTGAGCCGGATCATCCACTGGAACATGTCGCTGTGGGGCAGCGGGCAGGCGGCGATGAGCTTGCCGCCGAGGCCGGGCCACATGTGCCACCGGTTGCGAGCCAGGCCACTGACGGAGGCATCCACGATCAGCACGCGGTCGGACTCGTCCGTCGTTCCCACGAAACCGATGTCGAGCTGCTTGCGCACCGCACTGGAGCCGCCGTCGGCCCCCACGGCATAGCGGGCGACGATCTCCTCGACCCCGTCCGCACCCACCACCGTGGCGACCACCGCGTCCTCGTCCTGCGTCAGCTCGGTCAGTTCCTTGCCGAACTCGACCTCGCGGCCGAGTTCACCGAGCCGGGCGTGCAGGGCGCGGTCCGTGCGGAACTGCGGGATCAGCCAGGTGTTCGGGTACGGGACGTCCGGGGTGGCCTCTTTGTGGGGGAACATCTTCCACGGCACACCGATGGGTCCTGCATGGATCCCGAGCTTGGGATAGATGTCGCCGCCGGCCAGCACGTCGTCGAGAGCGCCGAGGTCTTCGAGGACTTCGAGGCTGCGGGGCTGGATGCCCTTGGCGCGCGAGCCGTCGAAGGCGTGGGGGGACCTGTCGATGATCCGGACGTCGAGTCCGCGGCGTACGAGGTCGATCGCCAAGGCGGAGCCGGATGGGCCGGCACCGATGATCAGTACGTCGATGGCCTGCGGACTGTTCATGAGTCGAGCCTTTCGGTGCGTGCGGACACGAACGGGACGAGCTGATCGGCGACGTCGCGAGGCCGTTCGAACGGGGCCATATGCCCGCATTTGGTAATTACATGATGTTTCTGAGGCTTCAGCAGAGCGCGCGCCGTGTCGAAGTGCACCAGCGGCGTGACGTCGTCCTCGTCGCCCCACAGCAGCAGCGTCGGAATGCCCAGTGCCCCCGTCCGCCGGAAGAGGTCGTCACGGCCGGTGAAGGGCAGGTGCTGGAGGGTGTCGAAGACGGCGTACAGCGAGCCCTCGTAGCGGAACGCGTCGAGGACCATCTCGGTCAGCTTCGCGCCGAGCTCGGGGTCGCGGACGTTGTGCCCCAGGTGTCCTTGCAGGATCTGTCGGCCGCGCCGCCGGGCGATGAGGCCGGCCAGCCGGTCGTTGCGCAGGAGTCGGTGGGGGGAGGTCGGGCGGGGTTTCGCAAGACCGGCAGGGCCCACGATGGTGAGGGTGGAGACGGACGCGGGGTACTGGGCGGCGTACGTCATGCCGACCAGCGCACCCATGGAGGTGCCCACCAGGTGCAGGGGCCGCGCCGCCAGGCCGAGCCGGTCCGTCAGCTCGGCCAGCTGCCGCGCGAACAGCGTCTCGTCGTATCGCGCCCGTACCCGGTCGGAGTAGCCGCGGCCGTAGGCGCTACAGGTCAGCGTGCGCAGCCCGCGGGCGTGCAGTTCGCTGACGAGGCCGTCCCAGTAGCACAGCGGGATGGTCAGACCGCCCGCCATCAGGACCACATCCCCGTCCTCGGGTCCCGTCAGCTCGTAGTGGGTGACGCCGTCGGACAGCTCGACGAAACTGCCGCGCAGCGCCCCCCGCGAGTCGGCGGTGAGCTTGCGGTCCTCGCCCGGGGCGACGAAGTACTTCATGGAACGGGCCTCCTTGCCCTCAGTTCGCGGGGGTGTCGGCGCAGGAGCCCAGGAACGTCGCGATCGCGTCCGCGACCCACTGCGGTTCCTCCTCCGGCAGCAGATGTCCGCCGTGGGGGTGGACGAGCTCCTGGGCGCCGGGGATGTCGCGGGCGAAGTGCTGGCCGTCGATGCTCGCGCTGCGCAGCACCAGCGTGGGCACCGTGATGCGGGGGATCTGCGCGCTGCGGTCCGGCTGGTCGGTATTGCAGAAGTCGACGAAGGCCGAGCGGTTACCGGGGCGGCTCATGAGCTGATAGGCGCGGTCCACCATGGCGTCGTCCACGATCTGCGCATACGGCCCGACGGCCTCGCGCAGGCTGCGCTCGATGGCCCCGCGCGGCATCACCCGCCTCAACAGGGGCCGCACCAGCGGGTTGCGGGTCAGGCGCATCCCCGCGGGCACCGTCTTCTCCGGGTAGCCGGTGGCATTGACCAGCACCAGGCCGGTCAGCCGCTCCGGATGATCCAGCGCGAGGTTCCAGGCGATGTTGCCGCCCAGGGAATTGCCGGCCACCGCGTAGCGCGGCACGCCCAGCGCCTCCAGGAAGCCCGCCACTGTCGCGGCGTACGCCGGGATGCGGTAGTCGCGGTCCTTGCGCGGGCCCGTCAGTCCGAACGCCGGCAGGTCGGGACGGATGACATCGAACGCATCCGACAGCAGATCCGTCGCGCGGTCGAAGTGCTGCAGGGATGAGGCACTGCCGTGCAGCAGTACGAGTGCCGGGCCGCGCCCAGCACGCTTGTAGTGGATCCGCAGGCCGTCCACCTCGACGAACCGGGAATCGGGCTGGGGCTCAGACCAGGTACTCATAACGGATACACTGTTACCGATATGATGGTCGTGTCAAGCGGAAGCCCTCGCCTGTTACGGCCCCGGTTCACCCAGGCCGGGGCCGTACTCGCCGCTGTACTGGGCGGGGCCCGGCACCACGACGGGATGTAGTACCTCCGCCACACCCTCCTGCCCCAGATCGTCGATGCCCTGCACCTGCCATGACCGCGGCCGTCGACCGGGGGCGCCTGCGCGACGACGCCTCAGCCGAGACGTTCGCCATGACGACCGCTCCAACAGACCGGGAGTGCTTCATGTTTGATGTCTGTTGTCTTTGTTGACCGAGGGTGCGCTCGACGGCACGGACTGGTCTCTGCGCTTCGGTCCTGGACGGAGGTGGCGAGGGCCAGTGGGCGACGTGAGTGGATGGATTCGTGTGCTTGCGCCGCGTGGCCGGAATGTGTTGTCCCGGTCGGTGCTGCCCCCGGCCCAGGTCGACCGGCTTGTCGACCGGGTCGGTGAGGGCCCGGTGGCCTGGGCCGTCGGGCTCGGCCAGGGCATGGCTGATCACGTGAGCACGCAGATCCCGCAGCTTGGCGTGGACGGCCTCGTGCAGGAGCTGCGCAAGGGATGTGAGGCCGTCGCGTTGAGCGTGGTGGCTGCGCTGGCCGAGAACCCCGGGGTCGCGCCGGAGCCTCCGGCGGAAGCGCTCATGGGCGCTGTGGAGGCTGTGGGCCGGGGAGTCGATGTCGAGCACCTGTTGCAAAGCGTCCAGGTCGGACATGCCTACGCCGTCAGGGAGCGCCGAGGCCCTGACCGCGGTCGAAGCGTACTTGGAGATGTCGTACCACATAGGGCGTCGCCCCAAATCCTCCTCCGCCGTACGACAACAGCTCACCGACGAAGTCAGCGGCCTACTCGCCCGGATGTCCTTCCACCAGGCGTGGCTCCAGCGCAAATCAACTCATTCTGAAACGATCAGTAAGGACACCGCACCCGCAACAGCGGCCTGGTTTATGCGAGTTCACCTCAGCCGTCCCTCGCTGATCATTAGGCTGCTGCCATGGCGGACGGCGCCCGGCACGGCCGGAGGTGCGGTGCCGTGCCGTCGGACCGTCCACCCGGGAGATCGGAGAACGCCCCATGTCCCTCCTCCCCCACCGCCCGCACGACGGTGTCTTCGATGTCGCGGTGATCGGCGCAGGCATCGTCGGCGCGGCCGTCGCACGCGAACTGTCCGGCTACGACGTCTCCGTGGCCCTGCTGGAAGCCCGCGACGACGTGGGCGACGGTACGAGCAAGGCCAACACGGCGATCCTGCACACCGGGTTCGACGCCGTACCGGGCACCCTCGAGGCGCGGCTCGTCGCCCGCGGCCACCATCTGCTGCGCGCGTACGCCGACGCCACCGGCATCCCCGTCGAGCGTACGGGCGCGGTGCTGGTGGCCTGGAGCGAGGAGGAACTGCGGGCGCTGCCGGGGCTGAAGGAGAAGGCCGAGGCCAACGACTACCCGCACTGCCGGATCGTCGGCGCCGACGAGATCTACGCCGCGCTGCCCCACCTGGGCGCGGGTGTGCGCGGCGGACTCACGGTGCCGGACGAGTCGGTCATCTGCACCTGGACGACCAATCTGGCGCTGGCCACGGACGCCCGGCAGCGCGGCACCACGATC
The DNA here is from genome assembly GCF_042672505.1 of Streptomyces sp. NPDC127190. Classification (NCBI taxonomy): domain Bacteria; kingdom Bacillati; phylum Actinomycetota; class Actinomycetes; order Kitasatosporales; family Streptomycetaceae; genus Streptomyces; species Streptomyces sp. NPDC127190. The sequence continues at coordinate 17,454 of NZ_JBHXVE010000025.1, read as the reverse complement.
CTGCTCGGCCACGCGGTGACCGGTGTCGGCACCGGCGAGGAGACCACCACCCTGCACACCGCGGTCGGCGAGGTGCACGCCCGCTGGGTCGTCAACGCGGCCGGGCTCGGCGCCGATCACCTGGACCGGCTCTTCGGCCACGACCGGTTCACCGTGACCCCGCGCCGTGGCGAACTGTTCGTCTTCGACAAGCTCGCCCGCCCCCTGGTCGACAGGATCGTCCTGCCGGTGCCGTCCTCCCGCGGCAAGGGGGTCCTCATCTCCCCGACCGTCTACGGCAACGTCATGCTCGGTCCGACCGCCGAGGACCTCATCGACCGCACCGACACCGGCACCTCCGAGGAGGGCTTCGCCTTCCTCCTCGCCCACGCCGAACGCCTCATGCCGCGGCTTGCGGCCGAGGAGGTCACGGCGAGTTACGCCGGTCTGCGCGCCGCCATCGACCGCCCCGACTACCTCATCGAGGCAGACCCGGACCGGCGCTATCTCCTGGCCGGCGGCATCCGCTCCACCGGGCTGTCGGCCGGCATGGCCATCGCGGAGCACGCCCGCGAACTGCTGGCGGAGGCCGGACTGGAGCTGCGGCCCCGCGCCGACCTGCCGGGCCCGCCCCGGATGCCCGCCATCGGCGAGGCCGCCCGCCGCCCCTACCAGGACGCAGCCCTCATCGCCCGGGACCCCGCCTACGGCAGCGTCGTCTGCTTCTGCGAGCGGGTCACCGAGGGCGAGATCCGTGACGCCTGCCGCGCACTCGTCCCGGCCCGGAACCTCGGGGGGCTGCGCCGCCGCACCCGGGCCATGAACGGCCGCTGCCAGGGCACCTACTGCGGTGCCACCGTAGCGGCCCTCCTCCACCAGCACCGCACCCCCGACGACCGCCCCGGCCCGAGCAAGGACGACCGCCGATGACCCAGCAGCCGCCCCTGATCACCCCCGACGTCCTCGTCGTCGGCGGCGGACCGGCCGGTCTCACCGCCGCCGCCGAGCTCACCGCACTCGGTGCCGGACACGTCCTCGTCGTCGACCGCGAGGAGACGGCGGGCGGCATCCCCCGGCACAGCGGCCACACCGGCTACGGCCTGCGGGACCTGCACCGCGTCCTGACTGGCCCCGCCTACGCCCGTCACCTCGTCCGCCGGGCCGCCGCAGCCGGGGCCGAGATCCGTACCCGCACGATGGTCACCGGCTGGGCCGACGAACACACCGCCGAGGTCACGAGCCCCGGCGGCCGGTACCGGATCCGGCCGCGGGCCGTCGTGCTGGCCACCGGCGCGCGGGAGCGGCCGCGCGCCGCCCGCCGTGTCCCCGGGGACCGGCCCGAGGGCGTCTACACCACCGGCCAGGTGCAGCGCCTGGTCCATCTGCACGGCAGGCCCGTGGGCACACGTGCGGTGATCGTCGGCGCGGAGCCGGTCAGCTGGTCCGCGGCGCTCACCCTGCGCGGCGCGGGCTGCACCCCGGCCCTGATGATCAGCCAGTACCCGAGGGCGGAGTCGTACGGCGCCTTCACCGCGGTCGGGCGCACGGTGCTGGGCGTGCCGGTCGCCGTCCGCAGCCGCGTCGCCCGGATCCTCGGCAAGGGCCGCTGCGAGGCCGTGGAGATCGAGCACCTGGACACCGGACGGCGCCGCACCTTCCCGTGCGACACGGTCGTCTTCACCGGCGACTGGCTCCCCGACCACGAACTCGCCCGCACCGCCGGCCTCGCCCTGGACGAGGGCACGCGCGGCCCGCTCACCGACAGCGCGCTGCGCACCAGCCGGCCCGGCTTCTTCGCCGCCGGCAACCTCCTGCACCCCGCCGACACCGCCGATGTCGCCGCCCTGGACGGCCGGCACGTCGCCCGCCGGGTCATGGCCCATCTGCACGGCGCGCCGCAGCCGGCGCCGGGTGTGCGGCTGATCGCCGAGGCGCCCTTCCGCTGGGTCGCCCCGCAGCTCCTGCGCCCCGGCGACCCGGCGCCACCGCGGTCCCGGCTGCTGCTGTGGAGCGACGCGTACGTCCGTCGCCCCCAGGTCCACGTCCAGCAGGACGGCCGCGTCCTCACCCGCCGCACCCTGCCCTGGCCCGCGTCCCCCGGCCGCGTCTTCCGCGTCCCCTCCACCGTCCTCGCGGACGTCTCCCCCGCCGGCGGGCCGGTCCACATCGGTCTGTGGGAGGGACCGTCGTCCCGAGGGACCTCCTGACGATGTCCGCCGGACGCCCGCCCGCCGCCCCGGCCGGTCCGCTCAGCGGAGCGGTGCGGAGTCGCGCCGGGCGGTCAGCAGGGTCAGGTGGGCGATGTCTCCGGGCGGAGGTGTGGTCACCGACCACAGCGGGGCGGGGGAACCGTCGGCGACCGCGGCCGGGGCGTCGGTCAGGTTCATCCGCTCGCGCAGCCGGCCGTAGAAGTCCATCGGGCCGAGCCGTACGGCCCGCAGCCGGCGCGGGGCCGCGTACACCCCGATCCAGTCGCCCGGGTCCAGCACACCCCGCAGCTGGCCGTCGATGCTCACCGCGGCCGGCCCGGACCGCTCCAGCAGGCGCAGCCCGACGGGTTCGTCGGGGGCGGTGACCACCGACCGGTCGAAGGCCATGTGCGGGGCGACCGGCGTGAAGACGAGAACCTCCGCACGCGGCGAGACGACCGGTCCGCCCGCGGCGAAGCTGTACGCGGTCGAGCCGGTCGGCGTGGCGACGAGCAGCGCGTCGGCGGAGTACGAGGCCAGCAGCCGGCCGGCGACATAGACGCCGACCGAGATCTGCCGGTCCCTGGCCAGCTTCTCCATGACCACGTCGTTCAGCGCGGTGACGTCCAGCGGGATGCCCCAGTCCCTGTCGGCCTCGCAGTCGGACCGTACCGGGGGCGGCGGCAGCAGCGGCCCGCGGCCGCGGGCGATGAGGGACTCCACCCCCGGCGGCACCTCCAGCCGGCGTGAGGCGCGCAGGGCGAGCAGCATACGGCGGTCGATCCGGAACCGGTCCTCGCGCACCGCGTCCAGGGCCGGGCGCACCTCGGCGGCCGGCACCTCGGTGAGAAAGCCCAGCCGTCCCAGGTCCACGCCCAGCACCAGGGCGTCATGCTGCGCGGCCAGCCGCGCGCCGCGCAGGAAGGTGCCGTCGCCGCCCAGGGTCACCACGAGGTCGGGGTCGCCGGCGGCCTCGACCTCCTCCTCGGCGCTGCGCCGCCCGCCGTCGTGCCACACGTCGATGTCCGCGCAGCGGACGGCGCGCTCCCGGCACCAGTCCCGGACCACGTCGGCCGCCTGTACGGCCTCCGGGCGCCCTCCGTGTACGACCAGACCCAGCCGGTTCACTGTCACATCGGCCTCCGGAAAGGTCTCGGGCCCCCTTGCCGCGGCCGCCTCTCAGGGGGACGGGCGGGACGGGGTGGACAGGCGGTAGGAATCGGCCAGGTCGCGTACCTCCGCCGAGGTGACCGTTCCCTCCGCGCCCTCCAGCGGAAGATGCCGGGCCAGCAGCGCCAGGATGTTCTCCGACAGCCGCGCCTTGCGTGCCTCGCTGCGGCCCGGCATGAGGCCCACTTCGACATGCACGAAGCGGCTCTCCGCGCCCGTCGCGTCGCCGATGTACGCCTCGGACGTGCGCAGCAGCGTCTTGCAGACCCCCCTGGAGCCGGACTCCTCCAGGACGAGCGTGTGCAGCTCCTTCACCAGGACTCCGGGGTCGAAGGCCCCGGCCAGCTGGGACGAGCAGTCGATGGTGAGGTGCGGCATGAGGGACCCTTCGCGCCCGATCTGGTTTCTCTGGGCAACTATTTTCCCTCATGTCCCGCGCTGCCGGGACCGGGCCCGCCCCGAAGGACGGTCAGGCCCCGGCAGTGCTCGACTCCGCCGGTCACCAATAGTGCCGCCGGCCGGCGACCGCGTGCCCCATGGATCCCATGAGCCACAGGACGATCCCGATGACGGCGAGGATGATCCCGATGGTCCACAGGATCGAGATGCCCGTGACAAACCCGACGATGAGCAGGATGACACCGAGAGCGATCATGACACGCCTCCTACTGATGGCGATGCTCCTGTTCTCCGTGTGCCCCCAACCGGCCAGTAAGTGCCTCCCGAAGGCAGGAAACGTTCTGCAACCGGCGGTCAGCGCACTGTAGCGAGGCGTTGCTGTACGGGTGACCCCCCGCCTGCGAGACTGACCGGATGCCGGAAGTCGCCTTCACCGGGGTCGCGCCCGTCGTCCCCGTCCGCGATCTCGACGCCGCCCTGGACCGCTACCGCCGCCTGGGCTTCACGGCGCACGCCTACGAAGGCCCGGACCGCTACGGCTTCGTCGAGCGGGGCTCGGTTTCCCTCCATCTCACGGAGTGGCCCGGGCACGACCCTCAGCACACCGGAACTGTCATCTACCTCTACGTGAGTGATGCCGACGCCGTCTGCGCGGAGTGGAAGGCATCGGGCGTCGAAGGCCGCTTCTCCGATCCGGCGAACACGCCCTACGGCCTCCGGGAGTTCGTCTACATCGACGCCGACGGCACGGCTCACCGCGTGGGGTCACCGCTCCCAGCCCCAGGTACAGACCCCGCTCCCTCAACCCTCTCTTGTTGCACGCCCCAGCATGGAGCGGACAATGGCAGGTGAGCGAACCCTCCGCAGGCGGTGATCCAATGGCCGGTCTGAAGCGCACAACTGAGCAGGAAATAACCGGATTTGAAGTCTTCGACCTCGAACTCGGCGAGGACGAGCTGGCCGAACTCTACGCAGATCCCTCGAAGTTCCTGATGGAGCTGCTGCGCCGCGAAGGCCACCAGGTCAACAGGCTTGCCATCGACACCCGTATGAGCGAGCGCAACTGCGGGTGCGGCATCAAGATCGTGCACTCACTCCGTGAGGACTTCACGAAGTCCACCCACGTCGCTATCTGCGAGGAGTGTCTCTAGACCGGGACGACCTGAGTCGACGCTCCAGGTGTCGTTCGCGGTGACCGTCGCCGGCGCGCCCGCCGGCGACGCCAACGGCAATCCGTACAACGTGGACGGCTTCTCGCAGCCGCGCCGGTACACCTGGCAGGGACAGGTCGACTGCGCCCGGTGCGGGCACGCGGCGGCTGACGGCCGGCATGCCGAGGGGGCGGGAACGGCCCGTCGGCCGTGCCCGCCCCCTCGGTCCTCGCTACCTCCGGCTGGAGCGTCCCACCGGATCGTGCGGGGACGGGTCGTCGTCCGCGCCCCGCTCCAGCGGGCCGGAGCCGGTCGCGGCGGGCGTGTCCGCGCGGTCGCCGTGGCCCGGCCACCAGGCGGCGTGGCCGATCAGCGCGGTCAGGCTCGGGGTGAAGAACATCGCCATGACGAACGCGGCGATCGCGATGCCGAAGGAGACCGCGAAGCCCATCTCCGACAGCAGCGAGTTGCCCGCGAGCATCATGGTGGCGAAGGTCGCCGCCAGGATGAACCCGGCCGCGGCCACGGTGGGCCCGGCGTGGCGCAGCGCCATGCCGGCCGCCTCACGGGGTTCGCGGCCCTCGCGGGCTTCTTCGCGGAGCCGGGCGATCATGAGGATGTTGTAGTCGGTGCCGATGGCCACCACGAACAGGTACATGATCACCGGGAGCATGAACATCAGGCCCGAGTGTCCCTGCCCCTTCTGGAAGATCCACACGGTGGCGCCGAGGGTGGCGCCGAAGCCGAGGCCCACCGAGGCCATCAGGTACCAGGGGGCGACCACACTGCGCAGCAGCAGCCCGAGGATGAGCATGATGAGGAGCGCGGCGACGGGGAAGACCGTCTTGTAGTCGTGCTGGACCGCGGCGTTGATGTCCTTGTAGATGGAGGACATGCCGCCGACGACCGCCTCGGTGCCCTTGGGGGCGTCGGAGTGGGCGGTGTCGCGCACCCGGCCGACGGCGTCGATCGCCTTGTCTGTGGACGCCTCGTACTTGAGGGTGACGGTGAAGTCGGCGGTGGTGCCCGCCGTGTTCAGCTGGGTCAGCCGGGCGTTCGCCACACCGTCGACGGCGCCGAGCTTCTGCACGTACGCGGTGAAGCCGGTCTTGTCCAGCGGCTTGCCGTCGGTGCTGGAGAGGTAGACGTCGGTGGGTGCCGCGGCGCCCGCCGAGTACGCCTGCTGCATCCGGTCCTGGACGACCATGGACTCCTTGGTCTTGGGCATGGAGCCCGACGCCAGGTCGAAGGTGGCGTGGAAGCCGAGCGTGCCCAGGGACAGCACGACCAGGACGAGACCGGAGACGGCGGCGGTCAGCGCCGGGCGGCGCCGTACCCCTCGGCCGAGGGCGGCGAACCGGGCGTTGTCCGGCTCCTTCTGCCAGGACTTGGAGGGCCAGAAGACCTTCGGGCCGATCAGCGAGACCACGGCCGGGATCAGGGTCAGGCCCGCGACCAGGGTGGCGCCGACCGCGATGGCGAGCGCCGGGCCCATCTGCTTGAGGAAGCCCAGCGTGGACAGCACCAGCGCGAGGAAGGCGATGATGACCGCGCCGGCCGCGGAGGCGATGGCCTCACCGACCCGCCCGACGGCGTTCACCATGGCCTGCTTGGGTTCGTCGCCGGCCCGCAGGCGCTCGCGGTAGCGGAAGATCAGGAACAGGAAGTAGTCCGTGCCCACACCGAAGAGCACGACGATGAGGATGGACGAGATGGAGCTGTTGGCCTGGAGCCCGAAGAGCTTGGTGGCGTAGGCGATCAGCCCGTTGGCGACCGCGGACACCAGCCCGATGAGGACCAGGGGCAGCACGGCGAGGATCGGCGCACGGAAGATGATCAGCAGGGTCACCAGGATGATGACGAAGGTACCGATGCCGATCAGCGCCTGGCCGCGCTTGGAGGAGTCCTGCTGGTCCAGGGCCTGGGCGGCGGAGCCGCCGAGCCGCACGTCCAGATGGGTGCCGTGGGCGAGCTGTTTGACGTCCTCGCGCAACACCTTGGCCGCGTCGGCCTGTTTGGGCTGGCCGGCGTTCTTGCTGTCCATCTGCACCAGGGTCATGGCGTACCTGCCGTCCTTGGACGGCGGGCCGGGGACGACCTTCTGCACCTGGTCGATGTGCTTCTTGCCCAGCTCGGTGGTGATCCGGGCGACGTCCTTGCGGTCGGCGGCGGTCAGCCGGCCGCCGTCGGTGCGCTGGTAGAGCGCGATCGCGGACGGCGTGAAGGCGCTGGGGAACGCCTTCTGCTGGATGACCGCCGCTTTGATGGACTCGTAACTCTTGGGCAGGAAACTGCTCTCGTCACTGTTCGAGGGCAGGCTGGGGGCCGTGGCCACGATCGCCACCGCGGCGATCAGCCATGCCACGATCGTCCAGACGGGATGTCGGACGACCGTGGTGCCTATACGTCGGAACATGCGGGGGGGTCCTCCTGTGAAGGAAGATCACCGCCGCCCGGGGAGCGGACCCTGGCATCGGCGACCCCGACCGGCACGTGCCGCACACAAGCCGGTCGAACGGTTGTCTAGGTTTCACATCGTAGTGACATCGCATCAACTTCCCGCAATCAATAACGTTTTGAACCGCGTGGCGGCGGCGAGGCGGGGCAAACCGTCTCAGCGGTTTGGTATCGAGTGCCGCTGGGGTGTGTTCAGGCGGGAGGGGGCGGGTTCAGGAGCCGGTGCCCGCGAGGGGCTCGGCGGCGGCCCGTGCCTCGGCCAGCACCCGGGCGCCCCGGTCCGGCGCGGTGTCGAGCCGGATGAGGACGGCCGGGGCCGCGACCGCGGGCAGCAGATGGTTGAACAGGGCCGACATCCGGGAGTTGAGGTCGGCCCAGCCGGCGACGGCCTGCGAGACGAACTGCACGCCGATCCAGGCCCCCAGGAACACCTGGGCCGTCTCCTCGGGCACCACGTGCGGCAGCACCTCGCCGCGTTCCTTGGCCTCGGTCAGAAAGGTGCGGGTGGCCCCGGCCCACCCGGGCCAGGCGCTGTCGGCCTCGTCCTGCCCCTGGAGGTCCGCCGCGAGCCGGACCGCGGCGAGCAGCATCGGCTCCCGGGGCAGCCGCTCGGCCAGGCTCATGCCCGCGTCCACCCACTCCTGCAACTTCAGTTCCCGGGGCAGGCGGTGGTCGTTCGCCGTCTGCTCCTGGAGCACGCCCCGGGCGAGGGCCGCCTTGGAGTCGAAGTGGAAGTACAGGGCGCCCTTGGTGACGCCGGCGCGGTGCAGGATCTCGGCGATGGTGGCCGCCGCGTATCCACGCTCGGCGAAGACCGCGGCGGCGGCCTCCAGAACAGCACGTCGGGTCCGTACAGCTCGCTCCTGCCGAGCCATGGACCCTCCTCACGCTAAAAAATTAAACCAAACAGCTCGTACCCTACCCCACCGGGTTCTCAAGGAACGGGCAGCGGTGGGCGGTTGATGTCAGGCACGGGCCCGTAGCTCACGCGGTGCGATGCCGTACGTCTGCTTGAACAGCCGGGAGAAGTGGGAGGGGTCGCGAAAGCCCCAGCGCGCGGCCACGGCGGCGACCGTACGGCGGTCCGCGTGCGGCCCGGAGAGGTCGCGGCGGGCGCCCGCGAGCCGGCGCTGCCGGATCCAGGCCCCGACCGAGGTGCCCTCCTCGGCGAACAGCTTGTGCAGATAGCGCAGCGAGATGCCGTGGGCGGCGGCGAGTTCGCCGGGTGAGAGGTCGGGGTCGGCGAGCCGCTGGTCGATGAAGGCCTTGATCCGCAGGCACAGCGCCGCGCCCCCGGTGTCCGCGGGGCGGGGCGGATCGGGGAAGACGGCGGCGACCATGTCGGCGACGGCGTCGGACAGCAGGGTCGCGCGGGGCGAGGCGGCATGCCGGCCGGCGTCTTCGGCGAGCCGGGACAGGAACGGGGCGAGCAGGGAGCCGAGCGGGTCGTCGGCTGCGAGCCGGGTGGCGGTGACCGGGGTGGTCGTCCCCGGGGACTGCCGGGCGAGGCGGTGCGGGAGGGTGAACTCGTGCAGCCGGAAGTCGTCGTCGAAGCGCAGGGTGAAGGGGCGGGTGCTGTCCCAGCAGGCGGCGTCCCCGGCCCGCAGGACGCTCGTCCGGCCGTCCTGGGCGACGGTGACGGTTCCTTCGGCAACCACGCCCACCAGGAGGAAGGCGTCGTCCGCCCGCTCGATCAGCCGGCGGGTGCGCACCGCCTGCCCGGGGCCGGAGGCCACGGTCGCCACCTGGACGGCGCCCAGCGCCGCCGCGGAGACCTCCGCACGGAACGGGACGTCCCCGCCGGCCGGGGCGGTGACGTCGACCGGGACCGGGGTCCGCCGTACCGTCTCCCGCCACATCTCCAGCCGGTCGGCGGGCGGATGGTCGTCCGTGCGTGCTGTCACAGGCATGGCCCCAGCCTCGCACGGGCCGCTGTGCACGCGGATCCGGATGACCGTGCACGGACGGCCGGACCGGCACCGCCGCCGCGGGGCACGCTGGCGGCATCGGTCCCGCCGGCTCGCGGCGGGCGGTCCACAGGAGCGTGACATGCCGTTCTTCTCTGTCCACGACCAGAAGTTCCATGCCGAGGACAGCGGTGGCGAGGGCCCCGCCGTCGTCTTCAGCCACGGCAATCTGATGGACCACACGATGTGGGAACCGCAGATCTCCGCGCTGCGCGGCGGCTACCGGTGCGTGGCCTGGGACGAACGGCTGCACGGGCGGACCGTGGACGACGGCCGACCCCACACCTACTGGCAGTCCGCCGACGATCTGCTCGGCCTGCTCGACGCCATGGACATCGGTCGCGCCGTGCTGGTCGGGCACTCGCAGGGCGGCTTTCTCTCGCTGCGCGCCGCGCTGCGCGCCCCCGAGCGGGTGGCGGGCCTGGTACTGGTCGACACCCGGGCCACCGCCTGGCCGGAGCGGGATCTGGCCCAGATGGGGGCGGTGGCGGACGCCTTCGAGGCTGCCGGGCCGGACGCCGTGGGCCCGCAGCTGCTGGACCTGCTGATCGGCGAGCCGGCCCTGCACGAGGTGTGGCTGGCGAAGTGGCGAGCCCAGCCGCCCCAGCGGCCGGCGACCGCCGTGCGGACGCTGATGGGGGCGGACGACATCAGCGCACGGCTGTCCGGGATCACCGTCCCCGCACTGGTCGTCCACGGCGAACGGGACGCGCCCGTCCCCGTGGCCGCCGGCCGGGCGCTGCACGCCGCGCTGCCCGGCGCCCAGGAGTTCGTGCTGGTGCCGGGCGCCGCCCACACCCCGAACCTCACCCACGCCGCCGAGGTGACGCGGGCCCTCGCCGGGTTCCTCGGGCGGCTGTGACGCCGGCCGCTCAGCCGGCCCCGACCCAGTACGGCCGGTTCTGCGCCGCCGCCGGCGGGGACTGGTGGACCCAGGCACCGGCCGGTTCCCGGGCCGCGATCAGGTCGAGGAACGGCTTGCTGCGACCGGGCTGGGGATCGGCCCCGCCCACGCTGAACTCCAGCGTGCCGGGTCCCTCCCGCAGGTCGTACCAGGTGTACGGGGAGAGGACGTTGAGCGGCGCGGCCAGCAGCCGGGCGGCGTCGCCTGCGCCGTCCCGCCGGCTGCCGTACTCGGTGAACGGCGCGACGCTGACCGGACGGCCGGTCCGGCCCGCCAGATCGGCGGCGAAGGAGAAGTAGGTGTCGGCCGGGGCGAAGGAGCCGTCGGCCGCCGCCGTGCCGTCCCGGCCGCAGACCACCTTCCAGCGGTCCACGGCCTCCGGGGCGGCGGTGGTCTCGTTGGGCACCGGCAGGGTGTGCTGGAAACCGGCCTTGTACTTGGGCTCGTTGAAGAGTTCCACCCCCGCCCGGATGGCGATGTCGTTGTCGCAGGCGACATAGATGCGGCAGAAGCCGAGCAGCCGGGTCTGGTCCGCGCCGTGCGCGTACTCGGTGTAGCTGAGCCGCGGCACCCGGGCGGCAGCGGCCGTGGGGTGGGCGACCACGTTGAGTTCGATCTCCTCGGTGACGCCCGTGCCGGTGCCGAACTGCGCGAAGTACAGCTGGTAGTTGAAGGACAGGCACATGCTGTCGCCGAAGCGGGCCGGGGACAGCTCGCGGCCCGCGGGGTCCTGGTGCAGCAGGTCCCGCACGGCTTCCTGGCCGGCGGGGTCGTCGATGAGGTAGTCGAAGCCGATGTTGGTGAAGGTGCCGTAGAAGAAGGGCAGGCCGAAACCCGGTGGGAGGGGAGGCAGGGGGTCGCTCATCGCAGCTGTTCCTCGGGGGCGGCGGTGGGGCGGGCCCGGAGCGCGGCGGCGGCCTGCGGGCGGGCGGTCTCGAAGTGCTCCTGGACGAGTTCGAAGGTGGGACTGGCGTGGTAGCCCTGCGCGGCGAGCACCGGGTCGGGATAGGGGTTGCGGTAGAGCCGCTGGGCGAGGTCGCGCAGCTCCAGCATCACCGGGACCGCGTACCGCATGGCGAACGGGATGCCGGTGAAGGCCATCTCCATGAGGGTGAGAAGAAAGGCGTACCGCTCGTTGAACATCTCGGCGTGCCGGCGGACCTGGGACTGCGGCGGGTAGTGTCCGGTCTTCGCGTCCTCGCGGATGGCGTAGGCGTCGTCCCAGCTGACGTCGATGAGGGGGCCGCTGGGCTCGGTGCGCGGCTGGTCGTGTCTGCCGTAGCGGCGGCCGGTGCGGATCTCCTTGAAGCGGAAGTAGTGGGCGACCTGGCGTTCCTCGCCGAAGATGGTGTCGTCGCTGTCCCAGATGGTGCCGTCGGTGCCCTCGCCCTGGTCGCTGATCACCTCGACGGCGAGCAGTGCGCTCTCGAGGTCGGTGACGGCGAACGCCTCGCCGCCGGAGTTGTAGAAGTCCTCCGGGCCGACCTGGCGTTCGGGGGGCCCGGTGAAGATGGTGGAGCCGGTCGCCGTACCGTCCCGGTGCGCCTGTTGCTGCTTCTTCTCCAGGTCGGTCAGGCCCTGCCGGATGAGGTCGTAGAACTGCCCGATGGACGTCCAGCCGGTCTGCCCGGGTTCGGGCCGGACGAAGGAGCGGGGGCGTTCGATGAGCAGGAAGGTGTCCAGCGCCTCGGGCGAGAAGTGCCGCAGCGGGATGCGGGGCAGGCTCGGGTCGCTGAACGGGAGCTGCGCCGGGTACCCGGCGACGAACCGGGGGTGGGCGATGTCCGGGGTGCCGCCGACGGCGTTGAGCAGGTTGGCGGCGAGGGTGAGGTGCAGCATCTCCTCCAGGACGACGCTGCGGATGGTGTCGAGGGCGGGCCGGTTGGTGCCCGGCTTGAGGGTGTACATGCCGGTCAGATAGACGGGGATCGTCAGGTGCTCGACTTCCAGGGCGGCCTGGAGGTACGTCCGCAGCTCCGCCAGGTCGGCCGGTGGTCGCGGGCCGTTGCGGGTGAGGGTGTAGGCGGTGATCACAGGGCGCCCTCCGTCGCCAGGTGCTGCGGCTCGGTCGTCGTGGAGGTCACCGGCTGGTGCAGCCGGGCCAGGTCGCGGTGGATCTCCTCGGCGCTGCGCAGGGCGAGCGCGGCCATGGTGAGGGTGGGGTTGCTGGTGCCGATGGAGGGCATGCTGCCGCAGCCGACGGCGTAGAGGTTGGGATGGTCGTGGGTGCGCTGGTAGCTGTCGACCACCGAGGAGGCGGGATGGGAGCCCATGATGTGGGTGCCCGCGCCGTGGCCGGCGCCGTGGTAGGCGAGGTCCAGTTCCTCGGTGCCGATCCGGTGCCGGAAGTGGCCGAGGGGTGCGACGCCGTCGTGCGGGGCGTGGTCGGTGAAGTCCTGGGCGCCGAGGGCGGCGAAGATCTGCTGGGAGACCTTGCGGGCCGCGAAGATCCCGTCGCGGACGTGCTGGTCGAGGTTGTAGTGGAGGATGGGTTTGGGGTTGCCGACGCCGTCCCGGTACCGGCTCGGGTCGATGGTGACCCGGTTGGCGGGGTCGGCGTGCTGCTCGACGGCGATCTGGAGCTGGATCTGCCGGTTGATCTCGTCGCCGAGCCGGTGCCGCAGTGCCGGGCCGAACACGCCCTCGGTCTTGATCTCGCCCTGTGCGTCGCCGCCGAGGCCGAGCATCGCCGCGACGTTGCTGAGCGGGGCGCCGGTGGCCCAGCCCCAGCCCCAGTTGCCGATCTCGATGCGGAACGGCGCCCGCCGGGCCCGCCCGGCGCCGAACCGGAAGCACTCCAGGCCGCTGGTGTGCCCGGGGCCGCGGAAGGGCGCGATGGGCAGGTCCTGCGGCATCCGCGCCCACGCCAGCATGGTGGGGTGGTCCATGAGGTGGCAGCCGACATAGCCGCTGCGGTTGGCCATGCCGGAGGCGAGCAGCAGCACCGCGTTCTCGATGGCGTGCGCCGCGAGGACGACGATGTCCGCCTCGGCGGTGTACGGGGTGCTGACCGGGGTGGCCGGGTCGCCGTACTCGCGGAACTCCACCCCGCGCACGGTGTCGCCGCGGCCCGGCAGGACCCGGCTGACCACGCAGCGGGTGGCGAGCCGGACGCAGTCCGGGAAGTCCTGCTGGATCCGCAGCGGTGAGGACTTGGCCTGGACCGGGCAGATCGGGGTGCAGCTGGAGTTTCCGACGCAGCGTTCGCCGAAGTTGGCCAGGCCGACCGCGCCGCGCGGACGGTAGCCGCGACCGTGGTCGAAGAGCGGGTTGGGGGTGCTGTTACGGCCCTGGGGCAGTCCGTAGACCTTCAGCCGGAAGTCGGTGCCGGACACCTCGTCGTGTACGGCGCGGTCGTCGAGTTTCTCCTGGAAGACCCCGTCCTGGTAGCTCCAGGGGATCTCCTCCATGGGGTACTCGTAGTCGGGATCCGGTACGACCCCGAGGCGGTGCTGGGCCGCTCCGTCCCCCGCGGTGCCGATGAGCCGCTCCGCCGACCGCAGATGGGGTTCCAGTTCGGCGGCGGTGAGCGGCCAGTCGCGTCCGTAGTGGTAGCTGGTGTGGGTCGCGTAGTCCTCGGGGTGCATCCGGGGGGTGGCGCCCAGCCAGTGCATTCCGGCGCCGCCGAGCGCGCGGACGTAGTCGGTGCCGTAGGGCAGCGGCCCGGTCTGGACGAAGTGGCCGGTGGCCGTGTAGCCGGGCGGGGTGACGGAGGGGCTGAGGTCGAGGACGTCCGGAAAGGGTGCGGCGGTGTTGCGCCGGTAGGCGGAGTTCGGCACCTTGATCACCGCGCCGGAGAAGGTGTCGAGGGAGTCCTGGTAGCCGGGCCAGGTGTCGGTGCCGCCGTTGCCGGCCTCCAGGACCAGCACCTGCCAGCCCTGCCTGCCCAGGTGACGGGCGATCAGGCTGCCCGCCCAGCCGCTGCCGACGACGATGGCGTCGTAGCGGCGCCCGTTGACTTCGGAGCCCGTCGTGGTCACGGTCATCGCTTCACTCACTCGCTTCCTCGGGTTCCGTGGCCGGCGGGGCGGCCGCGGCCGGTACGGCGGACGGGGCGACGGCGCGGGACAGGCGCGAGCCCGGCAGCAGATGGGCGGGCACGCTGTCGGCGGGCAACCCGGCGTCGTACGCGGTCAGGGCGAGCGCGTCCGCGGTGCCCGGATCGGTGGCGGCGGACCGCAGTTCGTCGCGGATCTCCTGCTCGGTGGGCAGCCGGGCCGGCTCGGCGGCCCAGGTGCCGAAGCCCGGCGGTTTGGCCCCGGCCGGGTGACCGGCGAAGGAGCGCCAGACGAGCCCCTCGGGGTAGCTGCTGGGCGAGGCCACGAACTCGGTGTTCGGCACTTCGCGGCGGAGGGCGGCATGGGCGGCCGGGGCGAGCCGCGGCCAGCCTCCGGTGTACCAGAGGTAGGTCACGGCACGGGCGATCTCCCGGTGCAGCGGGGTGAGCCGGGCCGGCGGGTCGTCGTACGCGAGGGCCTGCTGCCAGGCGTCGAGGAACTCCGCGAGGTGGGACGCGCCCACCTGGCCGCGGACGGTGTCGAGGTAGAGCCGCGCCATGCCGGTGCCGTAGAGGTCGTAGCCGGCGAATCCGGTGAGCGGCATGGAGAGGGTGACGAATCGGTGGAGTTCGGGGTCGCTCTGGTCGGGGTCGGCGGGCTGGGCCGCGCCTGTGGTGTCGTCGGTGAGCACATTCACCCCTTGCGGTGGCGGGTGAGAGGAGACCGGACGAGTGATTGTCCAAGCGGGGCGATCGTCCGGCAACACACCCGGTCGGCTGCGGTCCGTTGCCCGGGACGGCGCGGGGACGGGCCGCCGCCCAGCGGGAAACGGTTTTCCGGAGACGCCGCGGGGCAATCCATGCTCTCGGCATATTCACTGCTGTGGGCGAAGACTCGAACACGGGTCGCCGCGCCGGACTCCGCCAGTACTTGAACTTGCAAGCACCCGGTGTAGGGTGGGGCGCCATGCGCGTCGCGATCACCGGGTCCACCGGACTCATCGGCTCCGCCCTCACCCGCTCCCTCCTCGCGGACGGCCACCAGGTCGTCCGTCTCGTCCGGCACCGGTCGGCGACCGCACCCGGGGACGGCAGCGAATCAGCGCACTGGGACCCGGCCGCGGGGCACATCCAGCCCGGCGCGCTGGAGGGCGTCGACGCCGTCGTCCATCTGGCCGGCGCGGGCGTCGGGGACAAGCGGTGGACCGAGGCCTACAAGCAGCAGATCCGGGACAGCCGCGTCCTGGGCACCCGGACCGTCGCGCAGGCCTGCGCGACGGCTGCCGCACCGCCGCGCGTCCTGGTGTCCGCGTCCGCCACGGGCTACTACGGCGACACCGGCACCCGAATCGTCACCGAGCGGGAACCTGCCGGGACCGACTTCCTGGCCTCCGTGTGCGTCGACTGGGAGGCCGCCGCCGAACCGGCGCGCGCGGCCGGGGTGCGGGTGGTGCATCCGCGCACCGGTCTGGTGGTGTCGGCCGAGGGCGGCGCCTTCGGGAAGCTCTTCCCGCTCTTCCGTCTCGGCCTCGGCGGCCGGCTCGGCTCCGGCGACCAGTACTGGCCGTTCGTGTCCCTGGCCGACCACATCGCGGCCCTGCGCTTCGCCATCGACACCGAGGAACTCTCCGGCCCCGCCAACTTCACGGCACCCGAGCCGGTGACCAACCGTGCGGTCACCCGGGCGCTGAGCCGTGCGCTGCACCGGCCGGCGCTCGCCGCCGTCCCGGCGTTCGCACTGGACGCGGTGCTCGGCGAGTTCGCCGCGAGCATCACCGCGAGCGCGCGGGTCGTCCCGGCGGCCCTGCTGGAGGCCGGCTTCACCTTCCGCCACCCGACGATCGACCAGGCGCTCGACGCGGTGCTCCGACCCGCCGCCTGACCCGGGCGGGAACGGGCAGGCGGGGCACGGGATGTCGGCCGTTCGGCCCACCCGCCGGGCCGCGCGGGCTTTCGCTCCGCCCCCACCGGGCATAAGGTCCTGCGACCGGTGGACGAAGGAGGCTGTGATGTGCCGCCTGTTCGGGCTGACCAGTGCTCCGCAGCGTACGCACGCGACCTTCTGGCTTCTCGAGGCGCCCGACAGCCTCAGCGCACAGAGTCACCGGGAACCCGACGGCACCGGGCTCGGCTACTTCGGCCCCGACGGTGCGCCGGAGGTGCACAAGGAGCCCATCGCCGCCTACGCGGACCGTGCCTTCGCGCAGGAGGCCCGGCAGGTGGAGTCGGCCACCTTCGTCGCCCATGTCCGCTATGCCTCGACGGGCGGCCTGGAGCCGCGCAACACCCACCCGTTCGAGCAGCGGGGGCGGCTGTTCGCGCACAACGGCGTGATCGAGGGGCTCGACCTGCTGGAACGCCACCTCGGCGCAGACCTCGCGCTGGTGCGCGGCGACACCGATTCCGAGCGCTTCTTCGCCCTGGTCACACGGGAGATCGAGGCGCACGGCGGTGATGTGGGGGCCGGTCTCGTGGCCGCGGCACGCTGGGCCGCCGGCCATCTGCCCCTGTACGCCCTCAATCTCGTCCTGGTCACCGCCGAGGAGCTGTGGGCGCTGCGCTATCCCGACACCCATGAGCTGTACGTCCTTCAGCGGCCGCCCGGCGGCCATCACGGGGGACGTCATCTCGACCACACCGGCCGCGACGGACGCCTGCGGGTGCGCTCGGCGGCGCTGGCCGGGCGTCCCGCGGTGGTCGTGGCGAGCGAGCGGATGGACGAGAACCCGCACTGGCGTCTGCTGGCACCCGGCGAGCTGCTCCATGTGGACCGTGAGCTGCGCGTTGCTTCCCACATCGCCCTGCCCACCCCACCGGCCCACCCGCTCACCCTGGCCGACCTGCACCCCGCGGCGGCGGCGTCACAGCGGCCCGCCTGACCGGACTGTGCTCAGGAGTCGGAGTCGGGGATCTTGGTCGCGGCCGCGTAGGCCTGGGCCGGGGTCATCGGCACCCCGTTCAACTCCACCGTCCGGTACGGGCTGACCTTGGCGCACGTCTTGGCCTGGTCGGCGGTGGAGGCATGGGCGTTGGACACCGCGGCCTTGGTGTCCGCGGCGGTCGCGGCGGGGAAGACGGTGCCGTCGGGCCAGTCGGCGCCGATGACCAGCGTCAGCCCGCTGCCGCTGCCCTGGTGCAGATGCGCACCGGACAGATGCAGCGCCTTGGCCACCGTCTGCGCCTGCGCCTTCTGCCCACTGCCGTAGGTCAGCGCGGTGACCGCCGCCGCACTGGGCGCGTT
>NZ_JBHXVE010000024.1:0-123484 GCF_042672505.1 Streptomyces sp. NPDC127190 | reverse complement strand
GGACCACGGGCGGGAACACCGGGCAGAGGCCAGAGGCCGGGGGCGGGCCCAGGGCCACAGGCAGGCCGAGGCCAAGACTCCGCGAGCACAGGCCGAGAGGCCAAGGACCACGGGCGGGAACACCGGGCAGAGGCCAGGAGCCGGGGGCCGAGCCGTCGACCACAGGCAGGCCGAGGCCAAGGGCCGCGAGCACAGGCCGAGAGGCCAAGGACCACGGGCGGGAACACCGGGCAGAGGCCAGAGGCCGGGGGCGGGCCCAGGGCCACAGGCAGGCCGAGGCCAAGACTCCGCGAGCACAGGCCGGGAGGCCAAGGACGACGGGGCGGGAACACCGGGCAGAGGCCAGAGGCCGGGGCCGGGGCCAGGGCCACGGGCCGGAGACCAGGGGCCCGGTGGACCGAGGAGCACGTGCACAACGCGCGACCCAGGGGCTGGGCCGAGGGCCACGGGCCGAGGCCAATGATCGGAGCCAGGGCCAGAGACCCGGGGGCCGGGGCAAGGAGCGGCCGAGAACCTCGGGCCAGCGACCAGGGCTAGTGGTCCGGGGCCGCGGGCCGGGGGTCAAGGAGCCGGGACCCGGGGAGGGTGGCCCGAGGGCAGGGATCGCCAGCCGGAGCCAGGGGCACGGGCCGAGGAGCCTGGGCCGGAGGCCGAGGGCGGTGAGCCAAGAGCCGGGGCCAGGGTCGTACACGAGTCGGAGGCCGGAGCGGCGAGCCAACGGCCAGGGGGAGGGGAGCCCGGGTCGGCTTGGGGGGCTTCCCCCGGTTGGCGGTCAGAATCGGTCGGGGTGGGCCCGCAGCCAGTCCTTCGCGGCTTCGCGGAGGGCAGGGTCGGCCGGCGGGGCGGTCTCGGGGTGGCGTTCGGCCCACTTGGCGACGTACGGGCACAGCGGCACCACCGGGACGCCCTCACGCTCGGCGAGGGCGTACAGCTCGCGGGCGAGTGAACCGGCGATGCCCTGCCCCTCGTGCGCGGGCTCGACGATCGTGTGCACCGGGACCAGGGCGCGCGCGGGCGACTCCAGGACGAAGTACTCGACACGGCCGACGACGTCACCGTCGCCGACGGCCTCCAGGCGGCCCGCCGCCCGGTCGTCGCGGATCTCGATCTCGCTCATCGGCACGCACGCTCCTGGTCCTGGGGGCTCCGCGTCAGCCGCGTACGGCCTGCGGGCTGCGCTGCTGCTCGGTGCCGGGCACCGGCTCGGACGGGTCGGCGCCGAGGGACACGATCCGGTTGCCGCCGTCCACGTGCACGACCTGCGGCTTCAGCTCCCGCGCCTCGGCGTCGGTGACCTGAGCGTAGCTGATGATGATCACCAGGTCTCCCGGATGCACGAGATGGGCCGCGGCCCCGTTGATCCCGATGACACCGGACCCGCGCTCGCCCTCGATGACGTACGTCTCCAGCCGGGCGCCGTTGGTGATGTCGACGATGTGCACGAGTTCCCCGGGCAGCAGGTCGGCAGCGTCGAGGAGGTCGGCGTCGATGGTCACGGATCCCACGTAGTGCAGGTCGGCCTGGGTGACGGTGGCACGGTGGATCTTGGACTTGAACATGGTACGCAACATCGGGGCACTCCCACAAATAGGCTCCCTGCCTGCGTTTTTGCAGGTCAAGGGCTGTTTTCACACCCTACAACGAGTCGTACGTTCGGGCAGCTCTCCCCAGGCTTTCCAGGACTCATGCTGACCACTTGCCGACTTTTGCGACGTCCCGCCAGGTGATTGGGGGAAGACTTCGCCCGCTCTCCCGTCCCCCGGCGACGACGACCCAAGCCTACGCAGCACCCCCTCAAGGGCATCCGTGACGGCCGTCACTCGGGCGGCCCGGAGAGCGGTCAGAGGCGGCGGCGCCCGACTGGGAGCCGGCGGGCTTCAGCCACGGTGTCGACTGGGGACGGACCGCGCCGCGCCACCCCACCCGCAGCCACCCCGGCGACCTCGCCCTGGACGACCTCGCCACCCGCCGACACCACTGAACAGGACCAGGGCCCGGACCGGAACCGGTCCAGGGCCCCGGGGCCGGGCGGTGCGGCGTTCCTCCGGGGCGCGGCGGTAGCAAAAGTAAACGCGATTCCCTTTTGTTCGCTGCCAGTTCGACCGGACGCCAGCGAGTCAGGGAAAGGGCGGAAATTCATTGACAGACTGTCACATGTGCTGGAGCCTGAGCGCGGGAGCAGCGGATGCCACCGACATCCGTACCGGGAATGCGGTCCGGTCCGGCCTGTTCCGATCGGATTCCGCTGCCCCGATGATTCCCCGTGCTGACGCCGCGCACCGGGAATTCCTGCACAACCAATTTCCTTGGTCATCATCGGAGGCCGGCCATGGGCCGCTATCTCTTCGACAGCGCGGACGCGCAGACCGCCGGCCGGTTCGCGGCCCTCGAATCCTGTTTCGACGCGGCCTCCCGGCGCCAGTTGGAACTGACCGGGATCGCCCCGGGCTGGAGATGCCTGGAAGTCGGCGGCGGCAGCTCCTCGCTGGGTGACTGGCTGGGCGAGCAGGTCGGACCGCACGGCGAGGTGACGGTCACCGAACTCGAACCGCGCTGGGCCGCCACCCGGCCACGCCCCGCGCAGGTGCGCCTGCTGCGACACGACATCGTCTCCGACCCCCTGCCCGGCGAGGACTACGACCTCGTGCACGCGCGCCTGGTGCTCCTGCACCTCCCGCAGCGGCTCGACGTGCTGGACCGGCTGGCCGCGGCCCTGCGCCCGGGCGGCTGGCTGGTGCTGGAGGAGTTCGACTGCAGCTGGACGCCCGTGCTGGACGCGCCCGACGAGACGTCCGTGGCCCTGTTCGAGAAGGTCCACACCGCCCTGATGGACCTCCTCGCCGAAGCGGGCGCCGACCCCCGCTGGGGCAGTCGCGTCCTGGGGGCCATGGCCCGGGCCGGCCTGCGGGAACTTGCGGCCACCACCTACGCGCAGGCCTGGCCCGGCGGCAGCGAGGGCATCTCGCTGCACCGCCACAACACCGCGCAGGTCGCCGACCGCCTGGCCGCCCGCGGGATCGCCCCGGGCGAACTGGCCGCGTTCCACGGCCTGCTGAGCGACCCGGCGTTCGTCGTGAACTCCTACCCTCTGATCAGCGCACGCGGCCGCCGCCCGGGTCCGAACGACGAGGACCTCCCACGATGACCCGCCACCGCTACCTGGAAGCCCGCCTCCCCCTGGCCGAGGACCCGCTCCTGCTGATGACGCGGCTGGCCCGCAGCCGCCTGTTTCACCCGTACGTGGTGTACGAGAACCAGTGCCACTGGTCCTTCGCCGGCGGCGCCCTGGCCACTGTCCGGCTGACGGGACGTCAGGCCCGGCAGCTGAAACGGGTCGGGGAACTCCTGGACCGCGCGCCCGTGGCCGACTGGCGGGCCTACGGATGGGCGGCATTCGAACTCGGCGCGGTCCTGGCCGGAACCGCCCCGGCGGGTCCCGAACCCCTGCTGCACCTGATCGTGCCCCGCACCGAGGCACGGACCGACGGCCGGGAGATCCTGCTCCGCAGCACCGACCGGGCCGGGCTGGACGAATTGATCGGCCTGGTCGATGCCCACGGTGCTGCGGCCCCGCCGGAACCGTCCGCACGCCTCGACCTCCCGGTGGAGGACACCGGCAACTACCGGGCCGCCGTGGCCGCCGCCCTGACGGAACTGCACGGCCAGGGCCCGTTGAAGAAAGTCATCCTCTCCCGCCGCCTCCCCGTGCCCGCCCCCGTCGACCTCTTCGCCACCTACGTCGCCGGACGCCGGGCCAACACCCCGGCACGCTCCTTCCTGCTCGACCTCGGCGGCATCCGCGCCGCCGGCTTCAGCCCCGAGACGGTCGCCGAGGTCACCCCCGACGGCCGCGTCACCACCCGCCCCCTGGCCGGCACCCGGGCCAGGACCGGCACCGGCCCCGACGACGCCCGGCTGCGCGCCGAACTCCTCGCCGATCCCAAGGAGATCCACGAACACGCGATCTCCGTCAGACTCGCCCTCGACGACCTCTCCACCGTCTGCGACAAGACCCAGGTCGACGACTTCATGACGGTCCTGCCCCGCGGCACGGTCCAACACCTCGCCTCCACCGCCACCGGCCGACTGCGCCCCGGCCACGGCCCCTGGGACGCCTTCGCAGCGCTCTTCCCCGCCGTCACCGCCACCGGCATCCCCAAAGCCTCCGCCTACCCCCTGATCCGCGCCCTCGAAGGCCACCCCCGCGGCCTGTACGCCGGCGCGGTCCTCACCCACGACGCCGACGGCACCCTCGACGCCGCCCTCGTCCTGCGCACCGTCTTCCAACAGGACGGCCGCTGCTGGCTCCAGGCCGGCGCGGGCATCGTCGACCAGTCCCGCCCCGAACGCGAACACGAGGAGACCTGCGAGAAACTCCGCAGCGTCGCCCACCACCTCGTCCCCCACAACCCCGCCGCAGACAGCACCATGGATCAACCGGCCCGTTGACCGCGCGGCGGAGACCCGCCGTCGGCGCACAGACGCGTTCAGCGCGGCGGGCCCAGAACCCGACAGCGCGATGGACACAGTACGGCGCCGGCCGAGCGGACTTCCCACAGGTCCCGCACCCGGCCGCGACCTTGCCGACCAGCACCTCCAGCGGCACCCCTCGACGATCGTGGCGGCCCGGTCCGGGTTCGCCCAGGATAGGCAGGCATTGTCACTGCGGGCCCGGTCGGGACCTCGCCAGGCGGGTCCTTGTCGCGTGCGCCGCACTGCGCACCCGCACCCTGCGCCCGGCACCGGACCGGCCCTCAGCAGTGGTCGCTCCGCTGCGGATCGCCGCCGTCGACCTCCACCGCACCGGCGGCGACCTCCCGCTCGCCCCCGACGGCAGCCGACTCCTGCGCATCACCACAGACGCCCACATGCCAGATCTTGGACTTCAGAGAAGCGGGCGAAGAGTTGGGGCTGGAGCGCGTCGCCGTCCTCGGACTCCGACACGTCCGCGTGAGGCGTCCACGCGACCGCCGGTGCCGCGCCCACCGTCGACTCCAGCAGGCCGCTCACCTGGTTGAGCAGTTCGTCGAACTCGGCCAGAGGATTGCGAGGGGGTGGGCGCCCAGAGGGCCATGCCTCCTTATTGCTTCTCGTCATCCCATCGTCCGCCGTTCGTCATGCGAGCCATGCGGACTCCTTGTGACGTAGGCGTGGGGAGACGTCCGAGTGGCCCGCGACAGCCGGCGTGCCCGTGGTGCCGGGTACGGCCGAGTGCCCCAGGTGCCGGTGCACGAAGTGGATGGCCATCGCGCCCTCACCGGCCGCGGAGGCCACCCGCTTCACCGAGCCGCTACGGACGTCCCCTACCGCGAAGACCCCGGGCAGGCTGGCCTCCAGGGTCATGCACGAGCGCCCGCGGCCGTGCCACACCTCGGGGGAGGCGCAGGCTTCCTGGGCCTCCGGCCCGGTGAGGACGAAACCGCGGGAGTCGAGGGCGACGATGCCGGCGAGCCACTCGGTGTGAGGTTCGGCGCCGGTGAAGACGAACAGGCTCCGCACCGCGAGCCGGCGGTGCCCGCCCGTGCGGTTGTCGACCACGTCGATCTCCTCCAGCACGTCCTGGCCGATGACCTCGGTGACCTCGGTGTGCAGCATGACCTCCACCCGCGGATGGTGCTCGACCTGGTCGACCAGGTACCGGGACATGTTGGCCTCCAGGCCGGCTCCTCGGACCAGCAGGTGCACCTTCGGCGCGTACCCGGCGAGGAACAGCACCGCCTGGCCCGCCGAGTTGCCTCCGCCGACGACGGCCACCGGGTCGGTGCGGCACTGCTGGGCCTCGTAGACGGTCGCCGAGTAGTGCACGCTCGTTCCCTCCAGGCGTTCGATGCCGGGCACCTGGAGCCGGCGGTAGCGGGCACCCATGGCCAGGACGACGGCGCGGGCGGCGATCTCGCTGCCGTCGGCGAACGCCACGACACAGTGGTCGTCGTCCTTGGGATGGAGACCGCTCGCCTCCAGTGGAAGGCTGATCCCGGCGCCGAATTTCTCGGCCTGGAGCACCGCGCGTTCGGTGAGTTCGGCGCCGGAGATGCCGGAGGGGAAGCCGAGCAGATTCTCGATGCGGGAGGAGGTGCCGGCCTGGCCTCCGGCGGCCATCGCCTCCACCACCGTGGTGCGCAGCCCCTCGGAGGCGGCGTACACGGCGGCAGCGAGGCCGGCGGGTCCGGAGCCCACGATGAGGACGTCGCCGTGACGGTTTCCGGCGGGTAGTGACGGCAGCCCGATGAGCCGGGCCAGTTCCGCGTTGCTGGGGTTGCGCAACAGGGTGGTGTCCCGCCAGATGACGAGTGGTGTCTCCGCCGGGCCGACGCCGAAGCGGCGCAGCAGCTCCTCGGCCTCCTCGTCGGTCTCCAGGTCGATCCAGCGGTGCGGCAGCCGGTTGCGTACGGCGAACTCGCGCAGCCGTCTGGTGTCGGGCGAGTAGCGCGAGCCGATGATGCGGAAGCCGGCGCCCTGTCCGACGAGCAGCGCACGACGGCACAGACAGGCGCGCAGCACGACGTCCCCGATGGTGGAGTCCTGGGACACCAGGTGGCGCAACCGGTCCAAGGAGACGACGAGGACCTCGCCGGGCTCCCTGGCGACAGCGGTGTAGAAGGCCACTTGTCCGTACAGCAGGCCGAGTTCGCCGATGAAGCGACCGGGGCCGTGCACGCGCAGCACGTGCTCCTCGGGAGTGCCGTGGTCCTCGACGACGGCGACGGTACCGCTGAGGACGACGAAGAACGTCTCGCAGCGCTCGCCCTCCCGGATCAGCACGTCGTTCGGAGCCATGGTCCGGCGTTGCCCGTGCTCCGCCAGACGTGCTGTCTGGTCCTCCGTGAGGCGCGGGTACGCGCCGTAGATGTCCGGGGTCTCCCAGAAGGCGGCCGCGTCCGCCTTCTCCGGCACCGGCTCTTCGCCCGGCAGCGGCTGGTCGCCGGACATCAGACGAACGCCTCGTGAACGTAGCACCAGCGCCATTCCTCGCCGGGCTGGAAGGACTGCACGATCGGATGGGCGTCGGCAGCTGCGTGCCTGCGCGCGTGCTTGTTCGGCGAGGAGTCGCAGCAGCCGACGTGCCCGCAGGTCAGGCAGAGCCTCAGGTGGACCCACGGGGAGCCGAGCGCCAGACACTCCTGACACCCTTCCGGGGTCAGCGGCTGGACCGGCCGGACGAGCGCGAGGTGGGGGTCTGCGTGCAGGGTCATCCGGATCACCCTTTCCGGGCGGTGATCGACTGCTCCACCCACTGGCGCAGAGCGGGGGCGGGCGCCGCCCCCGCCTGCCGGGCGACCGTCTCGCCCCGGTCGAGGATCAGCAGTGTCGGTACGGCCTGGACCTCGAAACGCCGCGACAGTCGCGGGTTCTTGTCGACGTCGACCTTGACGAGTTTGATGCGGCCGGCGAGATCGGTGGCGACCTTCTCCAGTGCGGGGCTGACCATGCGGCAGGGGCCGCACCAGGTGGCCCACAGGTCGACCACGACGGGGACGTCGGCTCGCTCGGCGACCTCGGTGAAGTCGTCGTCGCCCGCGTCCACCATCCACGGCAGAGGCTGCTTGCAGTAGCCACACCTGGGGCGGCCCACCGCGGCCACGGGCACCCGGTTGGTGCGCCCGCAGTGGGGACAACTGACGGTCGTCGCCTGCATCGTGCTCATGCCGCCCGCGCTCCCTTCACGTCCTCGGGCTGGTCGTAGGTGACCACCAGCTCTCCGTGTTCGGCGTCGACGCGGACCGTCGCGCCGTCCTGGACGTCACCGCGCAGCAGGGCGCGCCCGACCATCGTCTCGACCTCGTGGGAGATGTAGCGGCGCAGCGGCCGGGCGCCGTACACCGGGTCGTAGCCCTGGTGGGCGATCAACTCCCGGGCAGCTGCGGTGAGTTCGACGGTGATGCGGCGTTCGGCGAGTCGGCGGCGCAGCTCGTCGAACTGCAGCTCCACGATCCGCTCGATCTGCCGCTCGCCGAGCGGCTTGAACAGCACGATGTCGTCGACGCGGTTGAGGAACTCCGGGCGGAAGTGCCCGCGCAGCTCGCCCATCACCAGGGCGCGGGCGTCCGGCTTGATCTCGCCCTCGGCGGTGGCGCCGTCGAGGAGGTGCTCGGAGCCGATGTTCGACGTCATGATGATCACGGTGTTGCGGAAGTCGACGGTGCGGCCCTGGGAGTCGGTGATGCGGCCGTCGTCGAGGACCTGCAACAGGGTGTTGAAGACATCGGTGTGCGCCTTCTCGATCTCGTCGAACAGCACGACCGAGTACGGCTTGCGGCGTACGGCCTCGGTGAGCTGGCCGCCTTCCTCGTAGCCGACGTATCCGGGGGGTGCGCCCATGAGCCGGCTGACGGTGTGCCGCTCCTGGTACTCACTCATGTCGAGGCGGACCATGTTCTCCTCGGAGTCGAACAGGGCCGCGGCGAGGGTCTTGGCCAGCTCGGTCTTCCCGACGCCGGTGGGGCCGAGGAAGATGAACGAGCCGATGGGGCGGCGCGGGTCGCGGATGCCGGAGCGGGCGCGGATGATGGCGTCGGCGACGAGTTCGACGGCCTCGTCCTGGCCGATGACGCGCTCGCGCAGGATCTCGTCGAGGCGCAGCAGCTTCTCGCGTTCGCCCTCCTGGAGACGGGCGACGGGGATGCCGGTCCAGGCGGCGACGATCTCGGCGATCTCCTCCTCGGTGACGACCTCGCGCAGCAGCCGGTTCTTCCCTTGTTTGGTGGCCAGTTGCTCCTCCTCGGCCTTCAGCCGGCGCTCCAGGTCCTGGAGGCGGCCGTAGCGGAGTTCGGCGGCGCGGTTGAGGTCGTAGGCGCGTTCGGCCTCCTCCGCCTCGTGGCGGACCTGCTCCAGTTCCTGGCGTAGTTCCTGCACGCGGCGGATGGCCTGCCGTTCGGCCTCCCACTGGGCGTGTTTGGCGTCTGCCTCGCCGCGCAGGTCGGCCAGTTCCTTGCGCAGTTCCTCCAGACGAGT
Organism: Streptomyces sp. NPDC127190; assembly: GCF_042672505.1. Taxonomy (NCBI): domain Bacteria; kingdom Bacillati; phylum Actinomycetota; class Actinomycetes; order Kitasatosporales; family Streptomycetaceae; genus Streptomyces; species Streptomyces sp. NPDC127190. The sequence goes on along the minus strand of NZ_JBHXVE010000024.1, from coordinate 114,532 downwards.
TCTGCTGGCGGCGTCGGTCTCCTTGGACAGGGCCGCCTCCTCGATCTCCAGGCGGGTGACGCGGCGGGTGATCTCGTCGAGTTCGGCGGGCATCGAGTCGATCTCGGTACGCAGCCGGGCGCACGCCTCGTCGACGAGGTCGATGGCCTTGTCGGGCAGGAACCGGTCGGTGATGTAGCGGTGGCTGAGGGTGGCCGCGGAGACCAGTGCGGTGTCCTGGATCTTCACGCCGTGGAAGACCTCGAGGCGTTCGCGCAGTCCGCGCAGGATGGAGATGGTGTCCTCCACGCTCGGCTCGTCGACCAGGACCTGCTGGAAGCGGCGTTCGAGGGCGGCGTCCTTCTCGATGTGCTTGCGGTACTCGTCGAGGGTGGTGGCGCCGATCATGTGGAGTTCACCGCGGGCGAGCATCGGCTTGAGCATGTTGCCCGCGTCCATGGCCCCTTCGGCGGCGCCCGCGCCGACGACGGTGTGGAGTTCGTCGACGAAGAGCAGGATGCGTCCCTGGGCGGCCTTCACCTCGGACAGCACGGCCTTGAGGCGTTCCTCGAACTCGCCGCGGTACTTGGCGCCGGCGACCAGGGATCCCATGTCGAGAGCGAACACCGTCTTGTCGCGCAGGCCCTCGGGGACGTCGCCGCGGACGATGCGCTGGGCCAGGCCCTCGACGATGGCGGTCTTGCCGACACCGGGATCGCCGATGAGGACGGGGTTGTTCTTGGTCTTGCGGCTGAGGATCTGGGTGACGCGGCGGATCTCCGCATCACGGCCGATGACCGGGTCCAGCCGCCCGGACCGGGCCTCGAGGACGAGATCGCGGCCGTACTTCTCCAGAGCCTCGTAGGCCACTTCGGGGTTGGCGGAGGTGACGCGCTGGTTGCCGCGCACCTGGGTGAGCGCGCTCAGGAACGAGTCCCGGGTCACGCCGTGCTCCTTGAGCAGGCGTCCGGCGGCGGTCGCCGAGCCCTCCTCGGCCAGGGCGAGCAGGAGGTGCTCCACGGACACGTACTCGTCCTTGAGGCGTTTGGCCTCCCGCTCGGCGGCGTCGAGCAGGCGGGACAGGCGCTGGGTGACGAAGACCTGGCCGGGTGCCGCGCCGGGACCGGTGACCTTCGGGCGGCGGGAGAGTTCCTCGCGCAGGGCCGCGCGCAGCTCCTTCGGCCCGGTGCCGGCCTGTTGCAGCAACCGTGGGATCAGACCGTCCTCCTGATCGAGAAGCGCGAGCAGCAGGTGTTCCCCGTCGACCTCGGTGTGCCCCATGCCGACGGCCGCGCTCTGGGCCTCCTGGAGGGCTTCCTGCGACTTCTGGGTGAGACGGTTCATGTCCATGGGGGTGTTTCACTCCTCGTGCCGCGGCCGCGCAGGGCGGCTTCGAGCAGGCTGATGCGGTCGAGCAGGTCGAGCACCAGGCCGATGGATGCGTAGTTGAGGCAGAGTCCGGTGCGCAGCCGCTGGATACGGGCGAGCACCGCCGGGGCCGTGGGATCGAACACCAGTCGCCCCGCGGAGTCGCGCTCGGCGTCGACCAGGCCGAGGGCGACGAACCGGCGGATCAGCTCGGGGTGGAGGCCCGAGCGAAGGGCCACGGCGGCCAGGGAGAGCCTGGGGACGGGCACGAGCGCGTACCGGACAGCCGTCGAGGCCGTGATGTCGGCGCCCCTTCGTACCTGACGGGCTCCCACGTCGGCCCGGCCGATGCCTCCCGCTCCCGCGGGTCGGTCGTTCATCGCGTCCTCCTGGGGTCGAACGAGGAAGTGGCGGCGAGCTCCTCGAACAGCTCGCGCTCCCGGTCGCCGAGGGCGGGAGGCACCATGACGCGAAGTTCGGCGTACAGGTCGCCGTTCGCGCCCCGCGGATTCGGCATGCCCTCGCCGCGCAGCCGCAGCCGCCGGCCGCTGGACGAGCCCGCGGGCACCGTGACCTTCGCCGTGCCGCCGCCGGGCGTGGGCACCGGCACGGTCGCGCCCAGGGCCGCCTCCCAGGGGGCGACCGGGACCTGGACGTGCACGTCACGGCCGTCCAGCCGGAACCGGGGGTGGGGCTGGATGCGCACCCGCAGGTACAGGTCGCCCGCGGCCGCGGCACCACTGCCCTGGCCTCCCTCACCCGCCAGCCGGATGCGCTGCCCGTCGGTGACGCCCGGCGGCACGTCGACCTCGTACCGCCGCGGCTGCCCGGTGGGGCCGGCCAGTGTGACGGTGCGACGGCCGCCTCGGTACGCCTCCTCGACGGTGAGCGGCAGTTCGGCCTCCTGGTCCGCTCCGGGGACGCCGCCTCGGGCGGCGCCGGCTCCGAACATGGAGCCGAGCAGGTCCTCGATGTCGATGCCCTCCGCGCCGAAGTCGCCACCGAGGCCGGTGGTGTAGCGGACGCGAGGGCCGCCCGCGCCTGTGGTCCTGCGAGCGCGGAAGCCGCCGCCCGCTCCGGCAGCGACCCGTTCGTCGAAGTCCTCGGGGATCCTGCGGAAGTCCTCGCCGAAGCGGTCGTAGCGGGCCCGGGTCTTGGGGTCGGACAGGACGCTGTACGCCTCGTTGAGGTCCTTGAAGCGTTCCTCCGCGCCAGGGTCCTTGTTGACGTCGGGGTGGTACTTGCGGGCGAGCTTGCGATATGCCTGCTGGATCTCGTCCTGGCTCGCGGTCCGCGACACGCCCAGCACCTCGTAGTGGTCCCGTGCCATCGCCGGTCACTCCCGCTTCGCGACCGTCACGGCGGCGGGCCTGAGCTGCCGCTCACCGTCCCCGTAGCCGGGGCGCAGCACCTCGACGACGGTGCCCGGTGGGGCGTCGGGGTCCTGGACGACGCCGACCACCTCGTGCCGCGCCGGGTCGAAGGCGACACCGCTCTCCGCGTGCCGCGGGTAGCCGAGCAGTTCGAGGACGTTCACCGCCTGGTCGCGTACGGCCCGGACGCCCTCCACGATCGCGCCCGGATCGGCGCCGGCGTGGGTCAGGGCGAGTTCGAGGTTGTCGAGGACGGGCAGGAAGGCGGCCGCCGTGCGGGACCGCTCTGCCGCCCGTTCGCGATCCAGTTCCCTGGCGTGACGCTTGCGAAGGTTGTCGAGGTCGGCGAGGGCGCGCCGCCAGCGGTCCTCCAGTTCCTGGATCGCGGTCGTGTACTCGTCCTCGGCAGGCGCGGGACCGGCGGCATCGGGCCCCGGTTCGCCGTTCGTCGCGTCCGGCCGGGGCGGCCCCGGTTGGGGCAGATCCCCGCGAGGACCAGGCCCGGCGCCTGCCGGGACCTGCGCGCCCGGATCCGATGCGGCCCGGTCGGGTTCCTGGGGGTGGGTGGGCATGGCGCGCCTCAGCCCTTGTCGAACTCGGCGTCGATGACATCATCGTCACCGCCACCGCCACCCGTGGGACCGCCGGTGGCGCCGTCCTGGCCGGGACCGCCGTCCGTGGCGGCGGCGCCCTGATGGGCCGCCAGCCCGGCGAACACCTGCTGGAGTTCGGAGGTCAGAGGCCGCACGCGCTCCACGCCCGCCTCTTCCTTGACCGCCGCCCGGGCATCGGACACGAGCATCTCGGCACGTGCCTTCTCGTGCGCGGGCGCTGCGTCGCCCAGTTCGGCGAGGCGCTTCTCGACCTGGTACGCGACGGCGTCGAGTTCGTTGCGGGCGTCGACGGCCTCCCGGAGTGCCTGGTCCTGGCCCTGGTTGCGCTCGGCCTCCTGGACCATGCGCTCGACCTCACTGCGGTCCAGGTTGGAGCTCTCGCTGATGGTGATGCCCTGTTCCTTGCCGGTGTCCCGGTCGCGGGCCTTGACGTTGAGGATGCCGTTGGCGTCGATGTCGAAGGTGACCTCGATCTGCGGTTCGCCCCGCGGCGCAGGCCGGATGTCGGTGAGCTGGAACCGGCCCAGCACCCGGTTGTCGGCGGCCCGCTCGCGCTCGCCCTGGAGGACCACCACATCGACGGCCGGCTGGTTGTCCTCGGCGGTGGAGAACGTCTCGCTGCGGCGCACCGGGATGGTGGTGTTCCGCTCGATGATCTTCGTCATCACTCCGCCGCGTGTCTCCACGCCCAGCGACAAGGGGGTGACGTCGAGCAGCAGGACGTCCTTGACCTCGCCCTTGAGCACCCCGGCCTGGATCGCGGCGCCCAGGGCCACGACCTCGTCGGGGTTGACGCTCATGTTGGGTTCCTTGCCGCCGGTCAGCCGGCGGACCAGGGTCTGGACGGCGGGAATGCGGGTGGAACCGCCGACGAGGATGACCTCGTCGATGTCGCTCTCGCCGACCTTCGCGTCGGCCATCGCCTGCTGCACCGGTCCCAGGCAACGCTCCACCAGGTCGCCGGTGATCTGCTCGAAAGTGGACCGCATGATCGAGTCGGTGAGGTGCTTGGGGCCCGCGGCGTCGGCGGTGATGAACGGCAGGCTGACCTGCGTCTGCGTCACCGAACTGAGCTCGGTCTTGGCCTTCTCCGCCGCCTCGAACAGTCGTTGCAGCGCCTGCGGGTCCTTGCGCAGGTCGATGCCGTTCTCCTTCTGGAAGTCGTCCGCGAGGTAGTCCACCAGACGCCGGTCGAAGTCGTCGCCGCCCAGGTGGCTGTCCCCGGCGGTGGAGCGCACCTCCACCACGCCGTCGCCGACGTCGAGGATGCTCACGTCGAAGGTGCCGCCGCCCAGGTCGAAGACGAGCACGGTCTCGTGCTCCTTCTTGTCCATGCCGTACGCGAGGGCGGCCGCCGTCGGCTCGTTGATGATCCGCAGCACCTCCAGTCCGGCGATCCGTCCGGCGTCCTTGGTGGCGGTCCGCTGGGCGTCGTTGAAGTAGGCGGGCACCGTGATGACCGCCTCCGTGACCCGCTCCCCCAGCTGCTTGGACGCGTCGTCGGCGAGTTTGCGCAGCACCTGTGCGCTGATCTCCTCAGGCGCGTACAGCTTGTCGCGCACCTTGAAGCGGGCCGCCCCGCCGTCGCCCTCGACGACGTCGTACGCCACCGCCCTGGCCTCGTCGGAGATCTCGTCGTAGTGCCGGCCGATGAACCGCTTGGCCGAGTAGATGGTGCCCTTGGGGTTGAGGATCGCCTGGCGCCGGGCCAACTGGCCCACCAGACGTTCCCCGGTGTCGGTGAAGGCCACCACGGACGGTGTCGTGCGGTTGCCCTCGCTGTTGGGCACGACGGACGGCTCGCCGCCCTCCCACACGGCGATCACCGAGTTGGTGGTGCCCAGGTCGATGCCCACTGCCTTGGCCATGAGGAACTCCTCCCGGTGCAGCGCCTGCGTCGACTCTCCGGATCACGTTCGTTCAGACAGAGGCGGGACTCCGCCGGTTTCCCACCGGTGCGCGCGGAGCGTCTCGAGCACTCCCCAGGGTGACGAACCGGGTGGCTCCACGCCTGCGCCTGGCGAGTCAGGAATGCACGGGTCCGGTCACCCCACGAGTACGAGAGAAAGAACCCACACGTGTCGGGGTAGCCGGCCCGGGACCGGGTACGCGAATGCCGCTCACCTCGAAGGAGGGGAGTGATCTCCCATGACCGGCAGTCGGGCGTACAGCCCGTACCACCGCTGCTCCGACCGGCCGGGCGGCCTTCCGCGGGGCAGCGCCGGGCGGCGCCCCACGGCCGCGCCCGGGCGGCCCCGCCTGCCCGCTCGTACCCCAGCCGCCCGTTCCCTCCTCGAACTGGTCGCGCTCTCCCGCGCCCAGTTCGACGCTCCGGACGAAGGCGAGATCCTTCGCCTGGCCATGGATCACATAGTCGCCGCGGGGCCGTACAGCGCCGAGGCCGGATATCTCAAGGTGGGCGGCGACCTGGTCCCCAGCCCGTGGAACGGGCGAGCGCATGCCTTGACCCTGGACCGGAGGGTGCGGGAGCTGGCCGGGCAGGACGGCAACGTGACCGTAGCCGGCAGGCCCTGGGGCCGCGCCCTGGGGCTACGCGGACCCGGGGTCCTGCACGGCTACCTCGTGGTCACGTCCCGCTCCCGGCCCACCAAGGCCGAGCAGTCCCTGCTCGCCTTGCTCGTCCGGCACACCGCTGCTGCACTGTCGGTCGCCGTCGCACACCGCCGCCGACGCGAGGACGCGCTGGAGCTGCACCGGCTGAGGGAGGAACGCACAGCCCTCCAGCGGCAGCTGATCTCTGTGGCGGCTGAGCTGGGCTACGAGCGAGCCGTTCACGCTCTCCTGGCCGACGCCGCTGCCTCGGGTGGCGGCGAGGAAGCCGTCACCCGCGCACTGCACGGGCTCACAGGACTTCCCGCACTGGTCGAGGACCGCTTCGGCCGGCTGCGGTCCTGGACCGGTCCCGGCCGCCCCGTCCCCTATCCCGAACCGGACCCCGTGCGCCAGGACGAAATGCTGCACGCAGTCGCCCGTCAGGCCGGACCGGTGCGGGTAAGGGACCGGCTGATCACCCTGATCCGCCCGCACGGCGAGATCCTGGGTGTGCTGGCCCTGGTCGACACCCGGGACGAGGCCGACGAGCACATCGTCCTCGCGCTCGGACACGCCGCCACCTCGCTCACCCTGGAGCTGACGCACCTGCGCGATCTGGCCGAAGTGGAGCTGAGGCTGCACCGTGAGCTGGCCGACGACCTCCTGGCAGGGACGGACGAGCCGAGCGCCTACGCCCGGTCCGAGGCCGTCGGACACGACCTGCACGGCAGCCACTACATCGTCGTGGTGCAGTGGTCGAACCGGACCGCCGACGATGCCTTCGCGCAGACCGTGGGTCGGGCCGCCGCTGCGGTGGGCATGCGCTCCCTGCTGACCCACCGCTCCGACCACGTCGTCCTCATCACCGGCGACAGACCGCACGCCCGCGCGTTGTACGAGGTGCTCGCCCGAGAACACGGGACATGGTCCGGGACGATCGGGGTGAGCGCCCCTTGCGACTCCGTGGACGACATCCCCCATCACTACCAGGAGGCGCAGCGCGCGCTGGACGTGCGCCGCCACTCCCGCGAGCGCTACGGCACGTCGTTCTTCGAGGAGCTGGGTCTCTACCGCATCCTGGGACCCGGCAGCGGTCACCGGGAACTGGAGACGTTCGTCCAGGAGTGGCTCGGGCAGCTCATCGACTACGACTCCCGGCACCACGCGACCATGGTGGAGACCCTGTCCCGGTACTTCGACTGCGGCGGCAACTACGACGAGACCGCCGACTCCCTCGCGATCCACCGCAGCACGCTGCGCTATCGGCTCCAGCGCATCCGCGACATCAGCGGCCACGACCTCGCGAACGTCGAGGACCGGCTGAACCTCCAGGTGGCGACCCGAGTGTGGAAGATCGTGCTGGGCGGACCCGGCTGATGCCTCACTGGAACTCTTGCGCGAGCATCGGCGGATGCGCAGCGGATGTCGCGGCCTGAGCGAGGCGAACGCAGGGGCCGGACACCACCGACGGGTGACGTCCGAGCCCCGGCCCGGCGTCACAAGGCGATGACGTGGAGGTCGACCAGCTCGATCATCGCTCGCAGAGCCGAGCCGGGCGGCCGGGTCGTCGACGTGCCGAGATGCATGCTCCAGCGGAGCACGGTGTCGTGGCTCGGCCGGCGGCGCATCATCGTCCCGGCGCTGCTGGTCGGCAAGGCCCGATGGTATGGGCAGGGGCCAGCGTGTCAGGCGGTGTCGGCGTTATATCGGGGACATTCTGGGCACTGGTGAGCGCCGGGTCAGCCGACTGGAAAGGGCCGGTCATGCGGGAGTCATCGCAGGACGTTACGGTCGTGGCTCTTCTGGCGGATCCGGACACGCCGACGGAGATCGCGCAGCGCATGGCCCAGATGCTGCCTGCTCGGCTCGCCGACAGGTCAGGCCAGGGACGACGGTTCGACGTCGTGGTGGTCAGTGAGCCCTTCACCGCAGGGACCGAGGACCTGTCCACATTGACGCGCCGCATCATGGACCGCGGAAGTGAGGGGAACTGGGACATCGTCGTGGCCCTCACCGACCTTCCCGTGCACTCACATGGGCGCAAGCTTGTGGTGGATCTGAGTCACGAACACGGCTTGGCGCTGCTGTCTCTTCCCGCGCTGGGGGGCTTCCGGCTGCAGACCAGGGCCCGGCAGGCCGTGGAAGAAGCCGTCCTCAGCTTGGCGGGCCCGCAGGCCACCGGGCCTGAAGGGCCTCCGGGAAGTCAGCTGCGGGGGCCCTTCATCGGTCGTCTCGCGCCCGTCCATCCAGGCCGGATCGGTGAGGAGGAGATCGCCGATCAGCGGTACGTCGTCAGTGGGCCGCGCGGATACCTGAGGGTGCTCGGCGGTATGGTCCGCGCCAACCGGCCGTGGCGCTTGGTTCCGGGCTTGTCGAAAGCCCTGGCGGCCGCACTCGCCACGGGAGCAGTCGCCACCGTGAACTCCACCATCTGGAACCTGGCCACCTCCCTGAGCACGCCACGCCTGGTGATCGCCATGGTCGGGTCTGTCGCGCTCATGATCGGCTGGCTGATCGTGGACGCGAACCTGTGGCATCGAACGGATGAGGTCTCGCCGGAGGCCAGGAAGAGGGCGGCTCTCTACAACGCCTCGACGGTCGTGACCGTGGGTATCGGGGTGATCGTCTGCTACGCGGGTTTGGTGGTCATCAACCTGGCGTGGGCGCTGTTCATCCTCAACGACCGGCTGTTCGCTTCCACGACACGAACGCCGCTGCACCCCACGCAGTACTGGACGCTGTCCTGGTTCGTCGCTTCCGTCGCCACGGTGGGCGGCGCGCTGGGATCCGGCCTGGAGAGCGATGAGGCGATCCGGGCAGCCGCCTACTCCAAGCGCGAACAGGAGCGTCGCAGCGCGCTGCAGGACGACCGCAGTGACTAGCGGGTGAGCTTCCGAGAGTCAAGCTCGCCCTCACCTGCCTGGCCGCACTCCACCTCGCGGCCATCCTCATCCGAACCCGGAACTGACCAAAGAGACAGAACCCAGGCCGACAGGCCGCCGGCGGCCACGACGAACCGCCCCGTCGGGATGGTTCTCGACGGGGCTCCGCCGCAGCACTCGCTGTCACGCAGCTGACGCCGACTGTGCGGCCCCGGGCTGCCCATCGCGGAAGGGCCGCTCACAGCCGTGGAGGGGGCTGCACGGTGCGGTCCAGCGGCCGGTCGGCGCGCATGGGCGCCGATGCCCTCACGAACGAAGCCCGTTATGCCCCATTAAAATGATTTTTGTGATGAGGATAGGACGACCCCGGCGCCACCGCCCTTCATCCGATGCCCGACGCGAGATCGTCCTGCTGTCCCCCGTGATACTCACCGCCCTCATCACCGGCCTGGCCTTCGCCACTCCCAGGGAGATCGCCTTCAGCCGTCTCCTGCCTGCCGCACCCGCCCTGGCCGCTGCGATGTGGCCCGTGCTCCCGACGATCGCACTGGGGGCCTTCTGCCTGCTGACCATGATCGGGCTGAGCCTCGTGTACTCCGATCTCGGAACGCCCTACACGGCGGCTGCGATCGTCGCGGTCACCTTGACGGCCGCATATACGAGTCATCTTCGACTCCAACGGGAGGAAACGCTCTTCCAGGTCCGGCTCGTCGCCGACGCGGCGCAGCAGGTGTTGCTGCGCCCGCTGCCGCGCCGCGTCCAAGGCCTCGATGTCGAGTCGCTGTATCTGGCGGCTCAGGAGCAGGCCCGGATCGGAGGCGACTTCTACGAGGTGGCCGACACGCCGTACGGGGTTCGGCTGCTCATCGGTGACGTGCGCGGCAAAGGGCTGTCGGCCGTGGGAGCCGCCTCGGCAGTCATCAACTGCTTCAGGGAGAACGCGTACGACCAGCCCGACCTGAAGGGCGTCATCCATCGGCTGGAGACGAGCATGAGGCGCTACAGCGTGGCCATCCTCGACCCGGATCAGCCTGAGCACTTCGCCACTGCTCTGATCGCCGAGATCCCCAGGGGCGGCGGACACGTCAAAATCCTCAATTGCGGACATCCTCCGCCATTGGTGATGCACAGCGGCGAGATCCGCGTCCTTGAGCCGACCGTTCCCTCACCGCCCCTCAACCTCGCGGCCCTCCTGGGGGGCGACTACAACGTCGACACCGTCGCCTTCGCCTCCGGCGACCAGATGCTGCTCTACACCGACGGCGTGACGGAGACCCGGGACCGGGCCGGCGCGTTCTTCCCGCTACCGGAGTGGATGCGGCAACTCGGCCCGGCGACGCCCCGTGAGCTGCTGGACCGGCTTCACCGGGACCTACTCCGTTACAGCGGCGGAAGGCTCGATGACGACATCGCGGCCGTCGCCGTCCGCTGTAGGCGTCCCGGGACCCCAGAGCGCACCGCGTAGGTGGCTGGAAGCCGTGTCACGGCTGCGTCCGCTCCCGGTGAGCAGGCGGGCATCTGCTCTCGACGCCCTGCTCCCGCTCAGCTCGTTCCTCCCTGCACCGACGCCCTCTGCCGCTGCGACCGGCAGCCGCGCGAGGGATTCGATCAGCGTCGGCTTGCCCACAGTGGTGTTATCAAGGGTGTATGGAGGCATTCTCCGGACGCTCTCTGAGCCCGGAACGTCATCCGCCCGGCGGACGCTCGCGCAAGGGTCGCGCTTCCCGGATGGACCTGCGCAGTGCGGCCGGTCAGGTGTTCCTCCTCCAGGTCGTCATCGTGGTCCTGCTGGTGGTGGCCGCGGTGGTGGGCATGGTGCTCCAGGCGGCGCGTGACGCTCTGCAGCAAGGACGACGGGAGTCGGTCATCGCGGCCCAGTCGTTCGCGAGTGCCCCCGGCGTGGCCGCGGCACTGCAGAGCCGGAACCCCTCAGCGGTGCTCCAACCGCGGGCCGAGGCGGCGCGCAAGCGCACAGGCATGGATTTCGTCGTCGTCATGAGCACGAAGGGGATTCGTTACACGTACCCCTATCCGCGGGAGATCGGGAAGAAGTTCGTCGGCGACATCGCACCGGCGCTGAAGGGCCGTACCGTCGTCGAGCAGGCCGGTGGGCCGCCTCTGCCCGCCGGCCAGGGGACGGACGTGCAGGCGGTGGTCCCGGTGACCGACTCGCGCGGCACGGTGGTCGGCCTGGTCTCCGCCGGAATCACGGTCAAGAACGTGGCGGGACTGTGGCTGCCGCAGCTGTCGATCATCTTGGCCAGCGGCGTGGTCGCGCTGGCGCTGGCCATGACGGGAACGACGCTGGTGTCCCGGCGGCTGCGGCGGCAGACCTACGGCCTGACTCCGGTGGAGTTGGCACATTTGTACGAGCACCACGACGCGGTCCTGCACGCGGTACGGGAAGGGGTGCTGATCACGGGCGCCGACGGACGGCTGCTGTTGGCGAACGACGAGGCGACGCGGCTTCTCGGACTGCCGGCTGACGTGCGGGGGCGCTCGGTGCGGGAGCTGGGACTTTCGGAGTCGGTCACGAGCCTGCTGTCGTCGCGGGACGAGGTCACCGACGAGGTGCGGCGCGCGGGGGACCGACTGCTGGCGGTGAACAAGCGGCCGACGTACCCGCAGGGCGACCGGGGCGGCAGCGTGGTGACCCTCCGGGACACCACGGAGCTGGCGGAGATCTCGGGTCGGGCCGAGGTCGCGCGGGAGCGGCTGAGGCTGCTGTACGAGGCCGGGGTGCGGATCGGGACGACGCTGGATGTGAGACGTACGGCCCAGGAGCTGGCCGACGTGGCGGCGCCGCAGTTCGCCGACCTCGTGACCGTGGATCTGCTCGACGCGGTGCTGCGGGGGTGGGAGCCGACGGCGGAGGGCTGGCGGCATCTGCGCCGGGCGGCGATCGGGGGCGAACAGCGGATGATGCCGGTGTATCCGCTGGACGAAGTGATCGCGTTCTCGCCCGACACCCCGCAGATGCGGACGCTGCAGGAGGGGCGGGGGATGCTGGAGACGGACCTGCGCCGGTCACAGGGCTGGCGGGAACAGGACCCGGAGCGCTCCCGGAAGGCCCTGGAGGGCGGGCTGCGGTCGCTGGTGGCCGTGCCGCTGCGGGCGCGGAACGTACCGCTGGGCGTGGCGAACTTCTACCGGACGGCGGATTCCCCTGCGTTCGAGCCGGAGGATCTCACCTTCGCGGAGGAACTGGCCGTACGGGCGGCGGTAGCCCTCGACAACGCCCGGAGGTTCACCCGGGAGCACGCGATGGCGGTGGCGCTGCAACGCAGTCTGCTGCCGCGTGGACAGCCGGAGCAGGACGCGCTGGAGGTGGCCTGGCGGTATCTGCCGTCGGAGGAGGGGGTGGGCGGGGACTGGTTCGACGTCATCCCGCTTCCGGGCGCGCGTGTGGCCCTGGTGATGGGGGACGTCGTCGGTCACGGGCTGCACGCGACGGCGACGATGGGTCGGCTGCGCACCGCTGTGCACAACTTCTCCACCCTGGACCTGCCCGTGGACGAGGTGCTCGGGAACCTGGACGACCTGGTCGTGCGCATGGACAACGAGAGGAACAGGGGTGATGCGGATGGCCACGAAGGGGAGGCGGTGACCGGAGCGACCTGTCTGTACGCGGTGTACGACCCGGTGGCGGGGACCTGCACCATGGCCCGTGCGGGACACCCGGAACCGGTGGTGGTGCGCCCCGACGGGACGGTCACCTGCCTCGGTGTGCCGGTCTCGGCACCCCTCGGTCTGGGCGGCTACCCCTTCGAGAGCGCAGAGGTGTCCCTGCCGGAGGGTTCACAACTGGTGCTGTACACCGACGGCCTGGTGGAGAACCGCGCCCACGACTTCGACGTCGGGATGGAGAGGCTGCGCCGGGCTTTGGACGGGTCCGGGAAACGCACTCCGGAGGAGACGTGTCAGGCGGTGATCGACGCGCTCAAGCCGTCACGCCCCTCCGACGACATCGCGCTGCTGACGGCACGTACCCGGATGTTCCCGCCCTCGCGCGTGGCCGAGTGGGACGTGCCGCCCGATCCGGCGGTGGTTCCCTCGGTGCGGGCGCGCTGCAGGGAGACGTTGTCGGAGTGGGGGCTGGAAGAGACCGGATTCGCCACGGAGTTGATCGTCAGCGAGTTGGTCACGAACGCGATCCGGTACGGCTCGCCACCGATCGGCGTGCGGCTGTTGCACGGACGCTGTCTGATCTGCGAGGTCTCGGACGGCAGCGGTACCTCGCCGCGCCTGCGGCGGGCGGCGGCCACGGACGAAGGCGGGCGGGGGCTCTTTCTGGTGGCGCAGTTCGCGCAGCGATGGGGAACGCGGTACACGACCCACGGCAAGGTCATCTGGACGGAGCAGCTTCTTCACGACGGCGAATCCGATGCCTCGGGCCTCGCACCGGTCGACTTCCTTCTCGACCAGTTCGACCTCGACCAGTTCGATGATCCCGGTTTGTGAGCCGACGTTGACCCCGAGCGCCATGGACAACGGCATGTCCGGCGCAACGAACCCCTTTGGCTTGACTGGGACCGGCCTCACCCCCGACGACCTCGCCGAAGCCCCGCTCATCCGGCTCGGCGCAGCGGACGGCGACCGAGAGGGCGTCAGGAGGAGCGTTACCGTCCAGGAGCACCCGGCGGGTTCGTCGGTCAGGCGGCAGGGTCGTAGCCCTGCGGCACCCGTCGCTGCAGCGCCTCGACCGTCCGGCGCGGTGGCGGGTGGACCAGGTACGTCCCAGGTGCGGATGCTCGGGCCCCGCTGCAAGCTGGTGCCGTAGGCCGCACCTGTCGAAGGAGTGTCATGGTGGCGGTGGCCGCACATGCGATCGCCGGAGCGTCGGCCCGGACGGGGCCGGCGCCGCCGGCTGCGGGTGTGATCGCGGCAGTCCTGTTGTCGCTCCTGAAGTGCGCCGGGCCGGTGCGTGCGGCTTATCGGTACGTGCCGTGACCGAGAGCGCGTCGCGACCTGCGGCCGGCGTGCGACGGCCCTATCTGATCGTGAACCCGCGCTCAGGGGGAGGGAAAGCGAGCCGGTTCCGGATCGCGGAGCGCGCCCGTGCGTGCGGAGCTCAGGTTTTCCTGATCGATCATTCCCTGCCCCAGGACCTGGCGACTGTCGCGCGACGCGCCGTGCACGACGGTGCGGATCTGCTCGGGGTGGCCGGCGGAGACGGCACACAGGCACGTGTGGCCGAGGTGGCCGCAGCAAGCGGCCTGCCGTTCATGGTCGTTCCGGCGGGTACCCGCAACCACTTCGCGATGGATCTCGGCCTGGACCGTGACGACCCTTCAGCCGCGCTGGAGGCCCTCAGGGACGGCGTCGAGCTGCGCGTGGATCTCGGGTACGCAGGCGAGCGGGCATTCGTCAACAACGTGTCGTTCGGCGCGTATGCCGCCCTGGTGCAGGACCCGGCCTACCGGGAGGACAAGATCGGCACGATGGTACGGATCCTCCCGGAATTTTTGGCCCGCCACGAGGGTCCGGAGCTGCGGGTACGCGCAGGGCTGCTCACTGTGGACCGGCCTGATGCCGTGCTGGTGAGCAACAATCCCTACCAACTCGACGACCCGGCCGGGCTGGACAGGCGGGCGCGGCTCGACTCCGGGCTCCTGGGAGTACTGACCGCCAGGGCGGAGACGCCCACCGAAACCGCCGCCAGGCTGCGCAGCGGGCAGACGCACGGACTGACCCGGCTGGCCACACCCGATGACGTCGTCATCCACGCCGACGCCCCGGTCGTCCCCGTCGGGCTCGACGGCGAAGCCGTCACCCTGCGGACCCCCGTGCGGTGCCGGATCAGCCCCGGGACGCTGCGGGTGTGGGTGCCCCGCCATCGGCCGGGCGTCGCGCCCGCCGGATGGCGACCGCCGGGATGGGCCGTCGTCCAGCGGGCGGCCTCACTCGTCGGACGGTCTCATGGCCGTCACGGCGACTGACCGGAGCGCGCTGCGTGGTGAGCAGCAGGTCCCGGCGACAGGGCCCGACGGCCCATGGGGGTGTGACCGGTGAAGGGTGGAGGGTGGGATGGTGAGGCGACTGCCAGATGATGCGGGCGCGGACCCGTTCTGCCGCCCGCTCAGCACTGTCAAACGTTCGTCGAGCCATGTGTGTTTCCCTGTGCGGGAGGGCACACGCCCGGGCGGTGGGCGCTGATGGCGACCACGGTCGGGGCGAGGCCGGTGGCCGCGGGGCGTGCCGTCTCGGCGGCCTCCCTGCCCACCGCGCAGGTGCTCCGTGATCTCCAGGTGCCCGAGGGCGGCCTGACGTCGGAGGAGGCGGCAACACGGCTGAAGCGCTGGGGCCCGAACGCCGTCCACTCCCACCGAGCTCGGGCGTGGCTGGTGCTGTGGCATCAGCTGCGGTCCCCGCTGCTCGGCCTGCTGCTGGCCGCGGCCGTCGTGTCGTACTTCGTCGGAGAACGCAGCGACGCCATGATCATCGCGGTGATCGTCGCGCTCTCCGTCGGCCTGGGTTTCGTCAACGAGTTCCGGGCGGAGAAGACCGCCCAGTCGCTGCACGCGAAGATCCGGCACCGCACGGTCGTACTGCGCGACGGGCGAGCACAGGAGGTCGAGGTCACCGCCCTGGCGCCGGGTGATGTGGTCGAACTGCGGCTCGGCGACATCGTGCCCGCGGATCTACGGCTGCTTCAGACAGCCGGGCTCGAGTGCAGCGAGTCGGTGCTGACCGGCGAGTCGTTGCCGGTCGCGAAGGACACCGCCCCGGTTCCGGCCGGCACGGCTCTGGCGGACCTGTCCGGCTGCGCCCTGATGGGCACGGTGGTGCACGCGGGAAGCGGCCGCGGTGTCGTGGTCGCCACCGGTGCCGAAGCCGAGTTCGGGAAGATCGCCGCCGGCCTGAGCGGACACCAGCTGGAGACCGAGTTCCAGGGCGGCCTGCGCCGCTTCTCCATGCTTCTGGTCTACGTCGCCGGGGCACTGACCACGTCGGTCTTCATCATCAACGTCGCACTGCACAAGCCGCTGATCGACGCCCTGCTGTTCTCCCTCGCCATCGCGGTCGGCATCACCCCGCAACTGCTGCCCGCGGTGGTCTCCACCAGCCTCGCCGCCGGCTCCCGGCGCATGAGCCGGCGCAAGGTGCTGGTCAAACGGCTGGTGTGCATCGAAGACCTCGGCGACGTCGATGTGCTGTTCACCGACAAGACCGGAACCCTCACCCAGGGACGCATCGACTTCATGCGGGCCGTACCGGTCCCCGGCACCCTGGCGGAGGAAGTGCTGCACCGGGGACTGCTGTGCACCGGATCGGACGTGGACGGCCAAGGCCGGCCGGTGGGCGGAAACCCGCTCGACGACGCCCTGTGGGACTCACCGGCCGCCCAGCGCCCTGTACTCAGCGGCTGGAGACGGGCCGGCGTCCTGCCCTTCGACCATGAGCGGCGGATGGTCTCCGTCACCGTCACCGATCCCGCCGGTGACACCTTGCTCATCACCAAGGGTGCTCCGGAGACGGTACTGGAACGCTGCACGGAGGTTCCCCAGCCGGTCCGCGAGGCGCTGGACGCGGAGTTCGCCGCCGGGAACCGGGTGGTCGCGGTGGCGACCCGGCCCGCCCACCCCGCCACCGCACTCAGTGCCGCCGACGAGCGGGGCCTCCGCCTGGCCGGCCTGCTGGTCTTCCGCGACCCGCCCAAACCCGACGCGGCCGAGGCTCTGAGGCAGCTGGACAGGCTCGGCATCAAGACGAAGATCGTCACCGGGGACAACCCCACGGTCGCCGCCAAGGTCTGCCACGACCTGGGGCTGACCGACGCCACCGTGCTGACCGGGAACGACCTGGACGCCATGGACGACGAGCGGCTCACCGCCGCCATCCGCGACACCACCGTCTTCGCCCGGGTCAGCCCCGAGCACAAGGCCCGCATCGTGCGGATCCAGCGGAAGACCGGCGGCGACGTCGCCTTCCTCGGCGACGGCGTCAACGACGCCCTCGCGCTGCACGCCGCCGACGTGGGCATCTCGGTGGACTCGGCCACCGACGTGGCCAAGGACGCGGCCGACGTGATCCTGCTGGACAAGGATCTCGGGGTTCTGGCGGACGGGGTCGCCGAGGGACGACGCATCTTCGCCAACACGATCAAGTACGTCCTGATGGGCACGTCCAGCAATTTCGGCAACATGTTCAGTGCGGCCGGAGCCTCGCTGTTCCTGCCCTTCCTGCCGATGCTGCCGTCCCAGATCCTGCTCAACAACCTGTTGTACGACACCAGTCAGCTCGCCATCCCCACCGACGAGGTCGACGAGGAGCAGGTGCGGCGGCCCGCTCACTGGGACATTGCCTTCATCCGGCGGTTCATGATCTGTTTCGGGCCGATCAGTTCACTGTTCGACTTCGTCACGTTCGCCGTGATGCTGGGCGTCTTCCACGCGGACGCCGCCCAGTTCCACACCGGCTGGTTCGTGGAGTCACTCGCCACGCAGACCCTGGTGATCTTCGCCATCCGCACCCGCCGCATTCCGTTCTGGCGCAGTCGCCCCAGTCTGCCTCTGACGCTGACCGCGCTGGGAGTCGTCGCGCTCGGCGCCGCCCTGCCGGCCACTCCCCTGGCCCACGTCCTGGGCTTCCAACCACTGCCGACCGTCTTCCTCGCCACCGTGGCCGCCATGGTCGTCGTCTACCTGCTCCTCGTAGAGCTCGGCAAGCGGATCTTCTACCGGTCCACGGGTCCACGGGATCGCCCCGCACCCGCTCCCGGCCACCGGCACTTGCGCCGCCGTGCAGCAAGGTTCAGCACCGTCACCCGCCTGCCGCACCGGCGAGGCCTCCGCCGTCCGCCGGTGAAGGGTCTCAGTGCTGTGGGTGCGCACGTGGGTGGAACAGAGGGCGCCTCTGGGTGGTCGGGCCGGAAGCGAGATGGCCGATCTCGACGCGTGTCCTGATGGCGCGGACCACCTCGGTCAGGCCCACAACTATGGCCATGACGCCCACCACCAGCGTGAGTGTCGCGATGGATGCGAACGGCATGACGATCATCACGATGCCGGCCATGGTGCCGATGACGCCGAAGGCCACGTGCCAGCCGCGCCCCGGCATGGTCCGGTCAGAGGCTGCGGCAACCGTCTCCAGCATGCCCCGCATGAGCCAGCTGAAGCCGATCCACAGGGCGAGCAGAAAGATCGACTCGAGGGTGCCCTTGAAGCAGATCAGTCCCAACAGGATGGAGGCAGCACCGGTGACGAAGTGCAGTACGCGAAGATGCCGGGGGACGTGGGTGCCGAAGGCGGCGGCGAGTTGGAAGACACCAGTGGCAAGCAGGTAGACGCCGAAGAGCACGCCGACGACACGAAGCGTCGCACCGGGCCAGACCAGCGCGACGACGCCCAGGGCGATGGTGGCGAGGCCCATGGTGAGCAAGAGCTGCCAGCCCAGGTTCGCCAGTGCTGTCATGCCTTCGGTCAGGGCGCCCTCCTGCGGCTCGGTGCCGTGTGGGGAATCGGGGCCGGAGGATTGTGAAGGAGCTGTCATCGCACCTGCCTCCTTCTCGGAGCAGCGTCGTCGCATCCATCTGTTCCATTCCATCGTCACCCGATCAGCCTCGTGTTGCCCGCTGGAGAGGGCGGGGGCGGGGCGCACAAGGTCCAGCACGAGCTGAGCGCCCTGCTGCGCCGGGACCAGGCCCCGGAGGGGCGGGTGCGTGTCGAGCGCTCGTTGCATCACACACGCAATGGATCATCCCGTCCCGCTTTCCGGGTACCGTCAGGGTATGAGTCATCCGCACCCCGAACTGAAAGCCGCCCCGCCCCTTCCCGAAGGAGGGCTGCGGGTCATCGCCCTGGGCGGCCTGGGTGAGATCGGCCGCAACATGACCGTCTTCGAGCACGCGGGCAAGCTGCTCATCGTCGACTGCGGCGTGCTGTTCCCCGAGGAGACCCAGCCCGGCGTGGACGTGATCCTGCCGGACTTCACCTCGATCCGGGACCGGCTGGACGACATCGTGGCCGTGGTCCTCACCCACGGCCACGAGGACCACATCGGCGGCGTGCCGTACCTGCTGCGCGAGCGGTCCGACATCCCCGTCGTCGGCTCCAAGCTGACGCTGGCGTTCCTGGAGGCCAAGCTCAAGGAACACGGCATCCGGCCGCGCACGGTGCGGGTGCGGGAGGGCGACCGCCGTGGCTTCGGGCCCTTCGACTGCGAGTTCGTGGCGGTCAACCACTCCATCCCCGACAGCCTCGCGGTCGCGATCCGCACCCGGGCCGGGATGGTGCTGCACACCGGCGACTTCAAGATGGACCAGTTCCCTCTCGACGACCGCATCACCGATCTGCGCGCCTTCGCCCGCCTCGGCGAGGAGGGCGTGGACCTGTTCCTCACTGACTCCACCAACGCCGAAGTACCCGGCTTCACCACCTCCGAGCGAGAGCTGAACCCAGCGATCGAGCAGGTGATGCGGACCGCGCCGCGCCGGGTCATCGTCTCCAGCTTCGCCAGCCACGTGCACCGCATCCAGCAGGTCCTGGACGCCGCCCACCAGCACGGCCGCAAGGTCGCCTTCGTCGGCCGGTCGATGGTGCGCAACATGGGCATCGCCCGGGACCTGGGGTATCTGAAGGTCCCCTCCGGTCTGGTCGTGAGCACGAAGGAGCTGGAGAAGCTCCCGGACCACAAGATCACTCTGGTGTGCACCGGCTCCCAGGGCGAACCGATGGCCGCGCTGTCACGGATGGCCAACCGCGACCACCTGATCCGCATCGGCAAGGGCGACACCGTCCTGCTCGCCAGCTCCCTCATCCCCGGCAACGAGAACGCCATCTACCGGGTGATCAACGGACTCACCCGGTGGGGCGCCCACGTGGTCCACAAGGGCAATGCCAAGGTGCACGTCTCCGGGCACGCCAGCGCCGGCGAACTCGTCTACTGCTACAACATCGTCAAACCCCGCAACGTCATGCCCGTGCACGGCGAATGGCGACACCTGCGGGCCAACGCCGACCTCGCCATCCGCACCGGTGTCGACCCCGACCGGGTCGTCATCGCCGAGGACGGCGTCGTCGTCGACCTGATCGACGGACGCGCATCCATCACCGGCAAGGTCCCCGCCGGCAACGTCTACGTGGACGGCATGGAAGTCGGCGGCGCCACTGAAGCATCGCTCAAGGACCGCCTCACCCTCGCCGCCGAAGGCGTGGTCACGGTGGTGGCGATCGTCGACGCGGACACCGGCGCCCTCGCCGAGGCTCCCGACTTCCTGGCCCGCGGCTTCGTCCACGACGACGCCACCTTCGAGCCGGTCATCCCCGTCATCGAGAAGACCCTGGCCACCGCGGCCGAGGAAGGCGTCGGAGACGCCCGCCAACTCGAACAACTCATCGCCCGCGCCGTGGCGAACTGGGCGTTCCGCACCTACCGCCGCAAGCCCCTCATCATCCCCGTCATCATCGACGCCTGAGCCAGTGGGTCCGCTTCGGCCAATTGCACCACGTGGACCGGCCCGTACGGATTCACGGACGCGGCGGGAGATCTGTTTGGAGGTGCTCGGGCCGGCCGGTTCCACCTGGTCGGGCACCACACCGGCCGGTGATCGCCGTGGAGCCGGACCGCGTCGTCGCCCACCTCCCGCACCCGCACGTCCCACAGCCGGCCGTACGCGCGGGGGAACGCGAGCGGGCCGGGGGGCAAACTCCTCAAGAGCCGTATCCGGGAACAGGTGCGGTGGGGTGCCTCGCTGCGATGACGCGCCTTCGCTGAATTACCCGACCGCACGTCCGTCATCACGACGCGAGGACCCTGTGCGACGGACACGGACTACGCTCATGACAGCTGTCGCACGGCAGCCTGGTCAGGAGGGGAAGCGTGACCGACACCAGCAGCACCCGGCCCGCCGAGGGTGAGACACGAGACCTGCGGCCGAGCCGGCTGCACCGCCTGATGCGCTACCTCCCCGTGATCGCCCCCGTCCTGCTGTGGGCCGTGCCCTGCTGGGTGCTGCTGTACGGCGGCCAGCACTGGCCGCTGCCTGTCACGCTCGCCGGCACCGCCCTGTCCGTCCTCGGCCTCATCGGGATGCCGCTCGCGATGGTGCGCGGCCACGGCCCGCGCCAGCAGGACCGGGCGGCGATCGTCGGTGACACCCTGCTGGGCGCCGGCTGGGTGCTGTTCACCTGGTCCGTTCTGCTCGGCCTCTTCCTGCGGCTCGCCCTGAGCGTGGCCGGCGTCGGGGACGGTCAGGGCCGGGCCCGGATCGTGACGTGGGCCGTCCTCGGTGTGACCGCCGTCCTGCTCGCCTGGGGGTACGCCGAGGCCCGCCGCGTGCCGCGGGTGCGCCGGCTCGACGTGCAGCTCCCGCGGCTGGGTGCCGGGCTGGACGGCCTCCGTGTCGTCCTGATCACCGACACCCACTACGGCCCGCTCGACCGTGCCCGCTGGTCGGCGCGGGTGTGCGAGACGGTGAACACCCTGGAGGCCGACCTGGTCTGCCACACCGGCGACATCGCGGACGGCACGGCCGACCGCCGCCGCGCCCAGGCGGCCCCCCTCGGGACCGTGCGGGCCACTCGTGCCCGGGTGTACGTCACCGGCAACCACGAGTACTACAGCGAGGCCCAGGGCTGGGTCGACCTGATGGACGAGCTGGGCTGGGAGCCGCTGCGCAACCGCCATCTGCTGCTCGAACGCGGGGGCGACACCCTCGTGGTCGCCGGGGTGGACGACGTCACCGCCGAGTCCTCCGGCCTGGCAGGCCACCGTGCCCATCTCGCCGGAGCCCTGGACGGCGCCGATCCCGGCCTGCCCGTCCTGCTCCTGGCACACCAGCCGAAGTTCGTCGACCGGGCGGCAGCCGCCGGCGTCGACCTCCAGCTCTCCGGCCACACCCACGGCGGCCAGATCTGGCCCTTCCACCACCTGGTCGGCATCGACCAGCCCGTCCTCGCCGGCCTCAGCCGCCACGGCACCCGGACCCTGCTCTACACCAGCAGGGGCACCGGCTTCTGGGGCCCGCCCTTCCGCGTCTTCGCCCCCAGCGAGATCACCCTGCTCGTGCTCCGCTCCCCGCAGCTTCCGACCTCGCCGTAGCGGCCGGTACGTCCTTTCGGGGAGCGCGGCCGGCCACCGTGGGCGCGGCCGTCCTGCGGGTGGTCACTTCTCCCAGCCGACCGTCTCCGGGAGCGGGTTGTAGAAGATGGTCGCGCCGACGTTGGCGAGGCCCTTCTTCACGCCGTAGGTCGAGGGGCCGCTGAACAGCGGGAGGAAGGCGTACTGCCGGAGTGCCTTGCGCTCGACCTGGTTGGCCGCCGCGGCCTGCTTGCCGAGGTCGGCGATCCGGCCGGTGGCCCGGATCTCCTTGTCCAGCGCGGGCGAACCCGCACCGGTGATGTTGGAGTCGCGGTCGGAGCAGTAGAAGTCGCACAGGTAGCGGGCGCCGAACGGGTCCATCGAGCGGTTTCCCGACAGGAACAGATCGAACCTGCGGTCGCTGAGGATCTTGGAGAAGTCCGCCTCGTCGGCCTTCCTGATGTCGAGGCGGACGCCCACCGGCTTCAGCATCGCCGCGAAGGCGCCGGCGGTCGCCTTGTCCAGCGGGTCGTCACCCAGGAGCGTGTAGCCGACTTCGAGCTTCCTACCGTTCTTCACGCGTACGCCGTCGCTCCCGGGCTTCCAGCCCGCTGCGTCGAGTGCCTTGCGTGCCGCGTCCGGCGCGTACTTCAGCACGGCCGAGACGTTGTCCTGGTAGCCCTTCTGGAAGCTGTACAGGATGGCGGAGCCGGGCAGCGGCTCCTTGTAGTCCAGGCCCTGGAACCGGATCCTGGCGATCTGTGTGCGGTCGATGCTCTCCTCGATGGCCTTGCGTACGGCCGGGTCGGCGAGCACCGGGGACTTGGTGTTGAAGTACAGCGAGTACTCGAAGGGGCTTCCGCCGCTGCGGATCTCCGTGCCCTTGAGCCCCTTGATCTGCTTGAGGCTTTCCGCGTCGACCGCGGAGACGTAGTCGAGCTGCCCGTTCTTGAAGGCGTTGACCGCCGCGGTCGATTCCAGGTTGACGTAGACGCGCCGGTCGAGCTTGCCCTTCCTGCCCCACCACTTCGGATTGCGGACGAACGTGATGTCGCCCGAGTGGGTGTCCCACGTGCCGACGGTGTACGGCCCCACACCCCACTCCGGGTGGGCCTTCTTGACGTAGGCGTTGTTGAAGTTCCGGACCGTTGCGGCCTTGGGATGCAGGAAGGTGGTGAACAGGCTCGACCAGGAGGGGTTCACTCCCTTGAAGGTGATCACGGCCTGCTTGGCGTTCCGGCCCTTCTCGACCGAGGTGATCTGGTCGTAGCCGTCCGTGGAGGAGGCGGCGTACGCCGGGTTGGAGCCGTTGTTGGCCTGCCAGGTGGCTTTGATCGCGGTCCAGTCGACGGGAGTGCCGTCGTTGAAGACGGCCTTGGGGTTGATGGTGAGCGTGACCTTCTGGTTGCCGCCCTCCACGGAGACCTTCACATCGCTGAAGTAGTCCGGGTTGTACTGCACCTCGCCGGTCGGCGAGTAGGTGATCGCGTCGGCGTTGTACCAGGACCATACGCGGGACGCGGTCAGCGTGGAGTTGACGTTGAACGGGTTGCCCTGGTCGTCGAAGGTCCCGACCGTGGTGTACGTGCCGCCGTCCTTGATCCGGTCGTACGGCGTGGGGTTGTAGTCGGCGACGGACGACGCGGCCGAGGGGGCGTTCTTCGCGTCCGGCTGCGCGGAGTTCCCCGACGAGGACTGGCACGCGGTGGCGGTGACGGAGACGGCGGCGATCAGAGCGACGGGCAGGGCCAGTCTCGTGCGCATGGTGGAAGGTTCCTTAGAGGTCGGTGAGGGACAAGGTCGCGGGCCGGTGTTCAGACGCCGTGGCAGGCGTACTGATGGCCGGGGGACCCGGCCGCGGAGGTCGGCACGGGGGGCTGGGTGCGGCAGCGGTTCTGCAGTTCCTCGCCGGCCAGCCGGTACAGCGGGCAGCGGTCGACGAAGACACAGCCCGCGGGCATGCGCGCGGCGTTCGGCTGCTCTCCCGTCAGCACGACGCGTTCGCGGGTGCGTTCGCGCCCGGGGTCGGGGATCGGGATCGCCGACAGCAGCGCCCGGGTGTACGGGTGCTTCGGATCGGAGAAGATCGTCTCGGTGTCTCCGCTCTCGACGATGTGCCCCAGGTACATCACCGCGATGCGATCGGAGATGTACCGGATCACGGCCAGATCGTGGGCGACCACGAGGTAGGCGAGGCCGAGTTCGCGCTTGAGCCGCGCCAGCAGGTTGATCACTCCGGCCTGCACGGAGACGTCCAGGGCGGAGAGCGGCTCGTCGAGCGCGAGCAGCTTCGGCTCCGTCGCCAGGGCGCGGGCGATGCCCACGCGTTGGCGTTGGCCTCCGGAGAGTGCGGCCGGGAAGCGGTCGCCCACCGAGTCGTCCAGCCCCACCAGGGCCAGCAGTTCGTGGACCCGTGCGCGTATCGCCTCGCGGTCTCGCCCGATCGCCCGTAGGGGTTCGGCCAGCGAGTGGAAGACGGGCATCCGGGGGTCCAGGGCCCCCAGGGGGTCCTGCATGACGATCTGTACGTCCTGCCGCAGCTCCCGTCGGCGCGTCCCGGTTGCGTCGGTGCCGACGTCGATGCCGGAGACCTCGATCCGGCCGCCTTCGGGCCGTCTGAGCCGGAGGATCTCCATCAGGGTCGTGGTCTTGCCGCTGCCGGACTCCCCGACCAGGCCGAGCGTCTCCCCGGCGCGCAGTTCGAAGCTGACCTTATTGACGGCGTGCAGCGTGCCGACCCGGCGCTTGAGGAGGGCGCCCTTGGTGACGGGGAAGGTCTTGACGAGGTCCTCGACACGCAGCACCACCTCGCCGGCCCCGGCACCACGCGGGGGTGCGGGCGGGTCGACGGGCGCGACATCGCCCGCCGGGTCCAGGGATCCGTCGGCGATCTCGGTGGCGCGGAGGCAGGCCACGTCTCCGTGCCCGGTGACATGGCGCAGCTCCGGTTCGTCGGAGCGGCAGGCGTCGAGGGCGACGGCACAGCGGGGCGCGAAGGGGCAGCCGGCCGGGAGGTCGACCAGGGCGGGGGGCTCTCCGCCGATGGGCACCAGGGGGCGGCGGGAGCCGCCGTCGACGGTCGGCACGGCGGCCAGCAGCCGGGCGGTGTACGGCATGGCCGGCCGGCGGAAGAGTTCCTCGACGCCCGCGTGTTCCACGAACCGGCCGGCGTACATGACGGCGACGTCGTCCGCGTGGCCTGCGACGACCCCGAGGTCGTGCGTGATCAGGACGAGACCGGCGCCCGTCTCCCGCTGGGCCAGCCGCAGCACGTCGAGGATCTGGGCCTGCACGGTGACGTCGAGTGCGGTGGTGGGTTCGTCGGCGACGAGCACGGACGGCCGGTTGGCGATGGCCATGGCGATGACCACGCGTTGGCGCATGCCTCCGGAGAACTCGTGCGGGAAGGCGGCGGCCCGGTTGCGCGGGTCGGGGATGCCGACGAGATCGAGCAGCTGCACGGCCTGTTCCCAGGCCGCCCGCCTGGTCAGGTCCTGATGGACGCGCAGGGCGTCGGAGAGCAGCCTGCCCACCGAGAAGATCGGCGTGAGGGCGGACAAGGGGTCCTGGAAGACCATGCCGATGGAGTTGCCGCGGATCTTGGACAGTGCCCGGTCGTCGAGGCCGATGAGGTTCTGTCCGCCGAGCAGCACCTGGCCGCGCAGGTCGGCGGTGGGCGGCAGCAGGCCCATGACGCCCATCGCGGTGGCCGACTTGCCCGAGCCGGATTCGCCGACGATACAGAGGGTCCGGCCGGGCAGCAGGTCGAAGCTCACGCCGCGCACCGCCTCGACGGTGCCCGCCTCGGAGGGGAAGGAGATCCGCAGATCCCGCACGGAGAGGACGGGAGTCGCGTCGGCCGGTGCTGCCGGGGCGGGCAGCGGGGTGGCGAGGGTCATCGTCGGCCTCCTGCCGAGCCGGTCACCGAGGTGGGGTCGAGGGCGTCGCGCAAGCCGTCGCCGATGAAGGTCATCGACACGGTGAGCAGGACGACCAGACCGGCGGGGAAGGCGAAGAGCCAGGGGGCGCTCGTGACGGTGGTCGCGCCGTCCGCGAGCATCGTGCCGAGGGAGACGTCCGGGGTCTGGACGCCGAACCCGAGGAAGGAGAGGGCGGTTTCGCTGAGCACGGTCGCCACGACCCCGAGCGTCAGGTTGACGATCAGCAGGGAGCCGAGGTTGGGGATGATGTGCCGGAAGATGATCCGCAGCGGACCGACCCCCATGAACTCGGCCGCCTTCACATAGTCCCGTTCGCGCAGTGAGGTCGAGACGGACCAGATCACCCGGGCCGTGGACATCCAGCCGAACACGGTCAGCACGACGATGAGGACCCGCCAGTCGCCGGCCAGCCGGTGGGAGACCAGTGCGAGGATGAGGAACGAGGGCACGATCAGCAGGAAGTGGATGACGGCGAGGGTCACTCGCTCGACCCGGCCCCCGAAGTACGCGGCGCCGGAGCCGATGATCGCGGCCAGGACAATGGTCAGGACCGACACGGTCACGGCGATCGTCAGGGAGCGCTGGAGCCCGTGCACGGCACAGGCGTAGATGTCGTTGCCTCCCTGGTTGGTGCCGAACCAGTGGAGGCTGCTCGGAGGCTGGGTGAGGGCGGTGAAGTCGGTGTCGGTGTAGGCGTAGGAGGTGAACCGGCCGCCGAAGGCTGCGAACAGCACCAGCAGCGCGAAGATCGCCACTCCGACGACGGCGAGGCGGTTGCGCAGGAAGCGGCGCAGATAGAGCCGGCCGAGGCCGAGGTTCGAACGCTTCCGCGCGGTGGTGGCGATGTGCTCCGCGACCGGACGGGAAGGGGCATCGGTGCTCACGTCAGCTCACCCGCACTCTCGGGTCGAGGAAGACCGTGGCGATGTCCGCGAGGATCGCGCCGATCGCGGTCAGAGCCGCGGCGAAGGCGGCCGTCGCGACCGCGCCGTGTACGTCGTTCTTGCTGATGGTCTGGATGAAGTAGCGGCCCATGCCGTTCCAGCCGAAGACCGTCTCCGTGATGACGGCACCGGTGAAGATGGCCGGGACACTGAACGCCACGGACGCGGCCGTCGGGATGAGCGCGGCCCGCAACGCGTGCCTGCGGATGGCCTGGGCGCGGGTGAGGCCGGTGGCCTGGGCGGTCCGCACGAAGTCGGCGTGGAGGGTGTCGAGCAGGAGCGAACGCTGCGTCAGGTGATAGCCGACGTAGCCGATCAGCGTGAGCGTCAGCGTCGGCAGGATCAGGTGCAGCAGGCGGTCACCGATCGTGGGGAGCAGTCCTTCGACGCCCGGCGAGTTCTCCCCCGCGACATAGAGGAAGTGCAGCCCGGCGTGCTGGTTCAGCCAGATGGCGACGAAGACCACGACGAGGGCGGCGACGGAGGTGGGGACGTTGAACACCACGATGGACACGGCCTGCGAGATCCGGTCGGCCCAGCCGTACTGCCGTGCGGCGGTGTAGACACCGAGCGCGACGCCGAGCACGACGGACAGCACGGTCGCGATGACGACCAGCTCCGCGCTGATGAGGGCCCGGTAGCCCACTTCGCCGTTGACGGAGACGCCGGTGGGGGACTTTCCCCAGTCGAAGCGCAGGACGACCGAGGTCAGCCAGTCCCACCAGCGGTGCGCCAGCGGGACCCTGGGGTCCAGGTTGTACGGCGCGAGGGCGCGGTCGATCTGTGCCTCGCTGCGGACGGGCCGCAGTTCCTTGAAGTTCGACCGCGGGTCGAGGAACCAACTGGCCAGGAAGTAGGTGGCGTTCGTCGCGACCACGATCATCAGGAGCCAGCCGACCGCCTTGCGCATCACATAGCGGGCCACGCGCGGCACCTCCTCGCCCCACACGAGATGTGTG
The DNA here is from genome assembly GCF_042672505.1 of Streptomyces sp. NPDC127190. Classification (NCBI taxonomy): domain Bacteria; kingdom Bacillati; phylum Actinomycetota; class Actinomycetes; order Kitasatosporales; family Streptomycetaceae; genus Streptomyces; species Streptomyces sp. NPDC127190. The sequence goes on along the minus strand of NZ_JBHXVE010000024.1, from coordinate 86,899 downwards.
CTTCCGGAGCACCGAGGAGACAGGTCGAATACATGCGCGGTGAGGCTTTCTGGGGCTGTGAAGAGGACGTGGAGGTGTACACGTCAGCTTGGTCCGCGGTGTGGCGCGGCACCAGGTTTTGCCTGGCGACGCCATAAAGTCGTCATGTTGCCGTAGCACACAGTCCGGCATACGGAGCGATTCGGATGCCGTGCGAGGTGGGCGCGGCCGGTTCGGCGAACATCCCGGCCGCCCGATGTCTCACATGATGGGAGGCCGGACGGCGGATGCTCCCACCGTCCCGCTGAAAGCCCAGGTCAGCGACGGTTCCCCCAGTCCGTCAGGTGGCGCAACAATCCAGCAACACCACGATTCCCAGCGGATGGCTATGGTTCGGGCCATGCCGCCCACCGACCGCATCCGAGACCACGCCGGCCAAGGCGCCGCGACCACGGTCGCCGCCCACCGCAGCCGGCGCAGGCTGCGCGCCGACCGGGCCAGGCAACTCGCCGACCTGCTCCGGCGCCAGCTCCTCAGCGACGCCTTTCCGGACGGTGCGCTCCCCCACGAGTCGACCCTCGCCACCGAGTACGGCGCCTCGCGCAACACCGTCCGCCAGGCCCTCGACCTGCTGCGCACCGAGGGCCTCGTCGAGCGCCAGCCCGGTGTCGGCACCCTGGTCGTGGCCCGCAAATACCCGCATGGTCTCGACCGCCTGATGGGCCTCGCGGAGACCCTCCGCGAACACGGCCGGGTCACCAACGAGGTCCGCACCATGGGCCCCGTCCCGGCCCCCGCCCCCGTCGCCGACCGACTCCGCCTGCCCGCCGGCGCCGACGTCCTCTACATCGAGCGCCTGCGCCGCCTCAACGGCCTCCCCCTCTCCCTCGACCTCACCTACATCCCGCTGGACATCGGCACCGCGCTGCTGACCGCGGACCTGGAGAACACCGACGTCTTCCGCCTGCTGGAGGCGGTCTGCGGGCTGCCGCTCGGCCATGCCGAGATCACCCTGGAGGCCGTCAACGCCGACGCCCACTCCGCCGCCGTGCTCGAGGCCCCGCACGGCTCGGCCGTCCTGATGCTGGAACGCCTCACGCATCTCGCCGACGGCCGGCCCGTCGACCTCGAGTTCATCCGCTTCCGCGGCGACCGCATCACGATGAGCGGCCTGCTGCACCGCTCCGTCTGACGTCATCCCCGAACAGCTCGACATCCACTGGAGACAGCCATGCCCTTGGCGCCCCAGCGGGCCGACGTGCCCGTGACCATCGACGAGTCGAAGTGCATCGACGGCTGCACGCTCTGCGTGGACATGTGCCCGCTGGACTCCCTCGCCATCGACGTCAGCAGCGGCAAGGCGTACATGCACGTCGACGAGTGCTGGTACTGCGGCCCGTGCGCGGCCCGCTGTCCCACCGGAGCCGTCACGGTCAACATGCCCTACCTGCTCCGTTGAGAGGCCCCAACTCCCATGAAACGCACGGCAGTCGCACTCGCCGCATCCGCTCTGCTGCTCCCCCTGTCCGGCTGCGGCGGCAGTGCCGAGGCGGGTGGCGGCTCCACGGTCACCGTCACCGTCGGATACCAGTCCAAGACCGTCAACACCGTCACCGCCGGCACCCTCCTGCGCTCCCTCGGCTACTTCGAGAAGCAGCTCAACGCCCTTCATGACGGAAGGACGTACAAGGTCGACTGGCAGGACTACGCCACCGGCGCGCCCATCACGGCCCAGATGACCGCCGGGAAGATCGACATCGGCTCGATGGGGGACTTTCCGCTGCTCATCAACGCGGCCCGCGGCAAGCAGCTGGGCCGGCCCACCCACCTGGTCTCGGTCACCGGCTACAACCTCAAGGGCGGCCTGAACACGGTCGTCGTCGCACCGAATTCCACCCTCACGTCCCTGAAGGACCTGAAGGGCAGGAAGGTTTCCACGAGCGTCGGCTCGGCCGCCGACGGCACCCTGGTGCGGGCCCTGCAACGGGCCGGCATCGCCCCGGACACGGGGATCGAGAAGCTGAACCAGCAGCCCGCGGTGGGCGCGTCGGCCCTCTCGGCGGGCAGCGTGGACGCGCTGTCGCAGTTCGTGGCCTGGCCCGGCCTGCTCGCCTACCAGGGCAAGGCGAAGGCCCTGTACGACGGCGCCCAGCTGGACCTGCCCACCTTCCACGGCGTCACCGCCCGCGAGGACTTCGCCCGGCAGCACCCCGCCGTGCTGGAGGCGTTCCTGAAGGCCCAGGCCGAAGCGACCGACTACCTCGACGCCCGTCCGGTGGACGCCGCCGAGAAGGTCGCGAAGGCCACCGGCCTGCCCGCCGAGGTCGTCTACCTCTACAACGGCGCCCACGGCATCGCCACGTTCGACCCCGCCGTCAAGCCGCAGCTCGTCTCCGCGCTCGAGCAGGACGTGTCGGTGCTGAAGGCGGCCAAGCTGACCGGCGACATCGACGTGAAGGCCTTCGTCGACGACCGGTACGTCAGGAAGGCCCTCGGCGCCGGTTACGCGGGGCGGCTCGCCGCGGCCCCGCCCGCCGCCGCGAGCGAGGTCTGGCCCAAGGGGGCCACGAAGACCCGGAGTTTCACGTCCCCCACCCGGCTGCTCGCCTATGTCGCCCGGCACAGGGACGGCATCCGCGCGGCCTATGTCCCCGACGCCACGACCGGCACCCTCTGGTTCGCCGACAAGGCCGTCTGGGTGGCGGACGGCGCGCAGCTGCTGCCCTTCGTGGCCCCGGCCACCGCACAGGCCTATGTGGCCGGTCACAGCGGGGCCCGGGTGATCACCTACGCGGACGCCCTGGGGCGGGCCTCATGAGCGGGTACCCCCGGCGGACGGGCCGGCTCGTGCTGCGGGCCGGCTCGCTGGCCGCCGCTCTCGGCCTGTGGCAGCTGCTGACCGCGCTCCATGTGGACGTGTGGGTGCGCTTCTCGCAGTTCCCGACGGTGACCGATGTCGCCCGGACCTTCGCCGACCGGCTGTCCGGCGCCGACTACTGGACCGACCTCACCCACAGCCTCACCCGGATCCTGACCGGCTTCCTCCTCGCCGCCGTCCTGGGCGTGGCCACCGGCGTGCTCGTGGCACGCTCGCGGCTCGCCGAGGACCTGCTCGGCCCGGTCCTGGAGGTGGTGCGGCCCATCCCCGCCATCGCCCTGGTCCCGGTCGCCATCCTCGCCTTCCCCTCCAACGAGCAGGGCATCGTCTTCATCACCTTCACCGCCGCCTACTTCCCGGTGCTGGTCTCCACCCGGCACGCGGTGCGCGCCCTGACCCCGGTATGGGAGGAGGCGGTACGCACCATGGGCGGCAGCCGGTGGCGGATCCTGCGCTCCGTCGTCCTGCCCGGCGCACTGCCCGGCATCTTCGGCGGCCTCTCCGTCGGCATCGGCGTGTCCTGGATCTGTGTGATCTCCGCCGAGATGATCTCCGGCCAGTACGGCGTCGGGTACCGCACCTGGCAGGACTACACGATCGTCAACTACCCGGGCGTGTTCGTCGGCATGGTCACCATCGGCCTGCTGGGCTGGCTCACCACCACCGCCGTCGAACTGCTCGGCCGCCGCCTCACCCGCTGGCTGCCGCGCACGTCGTACGTCCCCGGCACCCGGCCCCGGCCCCGGCCGGACCGGGCCCTGACCGTAACGTCCCCCACCGAACCCGCGCCGGCCGAGGAGGCACGCGATGAGCACCTCGTCTGAGACCCGACCGGCCGGGGCGAGGGGCGGTCCGGCGGCCCCGCGCGGCGCCCGCCTCACCCTGCGCGGCGCCGTGCTCGGCCGGCCGGACGCCCCCGCCGTGGCCGACGTCGACCTGGACGTCGCCGCGGGCGAGATCCTCACCGTCGTCGGCCCCTCCGGCTGCGGGAAGTCGACGCTGCTGCGCACCTGGGCCGGGCTGCTGCCCCCGCTGGACGGGGCGGTGGAACAGGACGGCCGGCCGGTGACCGCCCCGGGCGCGGACCGGGCGCTGATCTTCCAGGAGGACGCCCTGCTGCCCTGGCGCACCCTGCGCGCCAACGTCGAACTGCCCCTCGCCATCCAGGGCCTGCCCCGGACGCGACGCAGGGAACAGGCCGAGATCTGGCTGGCACGGGTGGGACTCGCCGACCGGGCCCGGCAGCTGCCGCACCGCGTCTCCGGCGGTCAGCGCCAGCGCACCCAGCTGGCCCGCGCCCTCGCCGGACGCCCGCGCGCCCTCCTGATGGACGAGCCCTTCGGCGGCCTCGACGCCCAGACCCGCGCCGGCATGCAGGACCTGCTGGTGGACGTGTTGCGCGGGACGGGCGCGACGGTCGTCTTCGTCACCCACGACGTCGACGAGGCCCTGTTCCTCGGCGACCGCGTGGCCGTGCTCGGGGCGGGCCGCCTCGTCGCCGTACGGGACGTACCGCGTCCGCGCGAGCGCGGCGCGCACGACGATCCGGCGCGCACCGCGCTGCGGCGCGACATCCTCACGTCACTCGGTTCTTGAAAGGCACCCTGGTGGACACCCCTCTGGAGATCCCGGCACTCACCGACGCCGAGGAGCTGACCTGCGACGTCCTCGTCATCGGGGGCGGCACGGCCGGCACCATGGCGGCGCTGACCGCCGCCGAGCACGGTGCGGACGTCCTGCTGCTGGAGAAGGCGCACGTACGTCACTCCGGCGCACTCGCGATGGGCATGGACGGCGTCAACAACGCGGTCGTCCCGGGCCGCGCCGAACCCGACGACTACGTCGCCGAGATCACCCGCGCCAACGACGGCATCGTCGACCAGACCACCGTCCGCCAGACCGCCACCCGCGGCTTCGCCATGGTGCAGCGGCTGGAGTCGTACGGGGTCAAGTTCGAGAAGGACGAGCACGGCGAGTACGCGGTGCGCCAGGTCCACCGCTCCGGCTCGTACGTGCTGCCGATGCCGGAGGGCAAGGACGTCAAGAAGGTCCTGTACCGGCAGCTGCGGCGGCGGGAGATGCGCGAACGGATCCGGATCGAGAACCGGGTGATGCCGGTGCGCGTGCTCACCGCCGAGGGCCGGGCGGTGGGAGCGGCCGGCTTCCACACCCGCACGGGCGCGTTCGTGGTGGTGCGCGCGGGCGCCGTGATCCTGGCGACCGGCGCGTGCGGCCGGCTCGGCCTGCCCGCGTCCGGCTACCTGTACGGCACGTACGAGAACCCGACCAACGCGGGCGACGGCTATGCGATGGCGTACCACGCGGGCGCGGAACTGACCGGCATCGAGTGCTTCCAGATCAACCCGCTGATCAAGGACTACAACGGCCCGGCCTGCGCCTACGTCGCCAACCCGTTCGGCGGCTACCAGGTCAACCGGCACGGGGAACGCTTCGTCGACTCCGACTACTGGTCGGGCCAGATGATGGCGGAGTTCGCGGCGGAGGTGGCGTCGGACCGCGGCCCGGTGTACCTGAAGCTGAGCCACCTCCCCGAGGAGTCGATCACGGCCCTGGAGTCGATCCTGCACTCCACCGAGCGGCCCACCCGCGGCAGCTTCCACGCCGGCCGCGGCCACGACTACCGCACCCACGACGTCGAGATGCACATCTCCGAGATCGGCCTGTGCGGCGGCCACTCCGCCTCCGGCGTCCGCGTCGACGACCACGCCCGTACGACCGTTCCCCGCCTGTACGCCGCCGGCGACCTGGCGTGCGTACCGCACAACTACATGATCGGCGCGTTCGTCTTCGGCGACCTGGCGGGCGCGGACGCCGCCCAGTACACGCCCTATGAAGGGGAACTTCCCGCCGGGCAACTGCGCGAGGCGCACGAGCTGATCTACCGCCCGCTGCGCAACCCCGACGGCCCGCCGCAGCCCCAGGTCGAGTACAAGCTGCGCCGTTTCGTGAACGACTACGTGGCGCCGCCCAAGTCCGGCGCCCGGCTGTCCCTCGCCCTGGAGGCGTTCGAGCGGATGCGCGCCGACATCGCCGCGATGGGCGCGCGCACGCCGCACGAGCTGATGCGGTGCGCGGAGGTCACGTTCATCCGCGACTGCGCGGAGATGGCCGCCCGCGCTTCCCTGGCCCGCACGGAATCCCGCTGGGGCCTCTACCACGACCGTCTCGACTACCCCCGCCGTGACGACGCGTCCTGGTTCCACCACCTCGACCTGCGCAAGTCCGCCTCCGGCGCGATGGAGTTCACGGCACGCCCCGTGGCGCCGTATCCGGTGCCGGTACCCGGCTTCACCCCGGTCGGCGGCCCCTCACGGCACCTCGGCGAAGTCCACCCGGAGCAGGTGGCGACGGCGGGACCCCCGCAGGCGGCCCCGACGACGACGCGGCCGGACCCCGCCCCCGCGGCCACGGCTGGCCGCCCCGGTACGGAGGCGGAGGCACCGGCCACGCCGCGCCTCCTGGAACTCCTCGCCCTCACCGAGGACCAACCGGAACTCGCCGTCCTCAGGCCTTACTTGGCCGACCCCGAGCCCGCCGTCCGCCGAACGGCCATCGCCGTCCTGACGGAGACCACACCGCCGGGCACCGGAGCGGCACTGGCCGCGGCGCTCGCCGACCCCGACGCCGGCGTCCGCGCCGCCGCGGCCGCCTCGCTGCGGGAACTGGCCGAGACGCTGACCCCGGAACCGGTGCTGCGGGACGGTCTCGTCGCGGCCCTCTCCGAGGCCGATCCTGTCGTCCGTGCGGCCGCCCTCGACATCCTGCGCGGCCTGCGCGCCGGGGACGCGGACCTGTTCGCGGCCTTCCTGTCCGACTCCGACATCGCCGTCCGTATCGCGGCCGTGCGGGCGCTGGTGTCGGTCGACGCCGTCGCGGAGGTCGCCCGCGAGGCGGCCACCGAGCCGTCCCGCGAGGTCCGCGTCACGATCGCCAAGGCCCTGGCCGGCGTGGCTCCGGGCCGGGACCCGGACGTGGTCCACGCGGCCCTCGCCGGGCTGGCCGGAGATCCCGACGCCCTGGTGCGCGGCGCGGCCTACGAGGCCCTGGGCACGGCCGGCTGCCCGGCGCCGCTCGCCGTACAGGCCGAGTCCGCGCTGTCCGACCCCGCCTGGCAGGTGCGGGCTGGCGCCGCCACCGCGCTGTCCGCCGCGGACCCCGGCGTGGCCGTCCCCGCGCTCGCCAAGGCCGTGGCCGACCCCAACGCCGACGTCCGCAAGGCCGCCGTACTGGCCCTGACCCGGCATCGCGCCGCCGAGGAGGCCCGAGCGGCCCTGGCCACGGCGACGGCGGACTCGGACGCGGACGTCAGGGCCTATGCGGCGCGGGCACTGTGACGACGGTCGTCCTGGTGCCGACGCGGCCGCCGGTTCGGTGGTGCCGCCGTCGGACGACGGAGTGAGGGGCGGTCAGAGGACCTTGGAGAGGAAGGCGCGGGTGCGGTCCTGGCGCGGGGCGTCCAGGACGGCCGCGGGCGGCCCCTGCTCCACGACGACTCCGCCGTCCATGAACACCACGGTGTCGGCGACCTCGCGGGCGAAGCCGATCTCGTGGGTGACGACGATCATCGTGGTTCCGGTACGGGCGAGGTCCTTGATGACGTCGAGGACCTCGCCGACCAGTTCCGGGTCGAGCGCCGAGGTGGGCTCGTCGAAGAGCAGCACCTTCGGTTCGAGGGCGAGCGCGCGGGCGATGGCCACGCGCTGCTGCTGGCCGCCGGAGAGCTGCCGCGGGTAGGCGTCGGCCTTGTCGGCGAGGCCGACCCGCGCCAGCAGCCGACGGGCCGTGTCCGCCGCCTCTCCGCGGGGCCGGCGCAGCACGGAGACGGGGGCCTCGACGAGGTTCTCCAGCACGGTCAGATGCGGGAAGAGGTTGAAGTTCTGGAACACGAACCCGATGTGGGTGCGCTGTTTCAGTACGTCCCTCTCCCTCAGCTCGTGCAGCTTGTCACCCGCGCGGCGGTAGCCGATGAGTTCGCCGTCGATGCTGATCCAGCCGCGGTCGACCTTCTCCAGGTGGTTGATGGTGCGCAGCAGGGTGGACTTTCCGGAGCCGGACGGGCCGAGGATCACGGTGACCTCGCCGGTGCGGACCTTCAGGTCGACGCCGCGGAGCACGTCCAGCGGACCGAAGCTCTTGTGGACGCCGTGCACGTCCACCATGACCTCACTCATCGGCTGCCTCCCAGGGGTTGCAATTACTTGAGCAGGACGTCTCGCGTCTCGTCAACCACGGCCCGAATACCGGACGGAAAGCCGGAGATTGTGAACGCAGCACTTCACCCACATGTCGAACGTTGAGAATGTGAGACCGACGCGCAGGCGCCGTTGACTTGGCCGAATTCCGCTGCAAGTCTCTTGGCTGTGAGCACGTTCGAGAACCTCTCCGCCCTCTGTCCTGCCGGTCCCTGTACCCGCTGACAGACGCAGCTCACCCGCGCTTCCTTTCACGAATCGGCCTCTCCGTCAGGCCGTGTCCGCGCAATTCCCGGGCCCCCCACAGCCATTTCTGCTGGGCTTGTGCGCTCTGTTCACCGTATTCGGCAGTCGCCGTACGCACTCCAGTCGCTCCATCGAACTCGAACAGGACCCATCCATGGGCACGACGGCATCGACTCGACGCCGGTTTCTCTCTCTGCTCGGCCTTTCTGCGGTGGCCGTGAGCTGTGGCACGAACGCGAGCGGAGCCTCCTCCGGCAAGGGAGGAACCACGACGCTGCGCTACCAGGGCTGGGCGGGCCAGGTCATCCTGCCGGAGCTGGCCGAGGACCTCGGCTACCTGGGCGAGGTGAAGCTGAAGTGGATCGGCAACACGATCAGCGGGCCGCAGGACATCCAGTCCGCTGCCACGGGCCAGGTCGACTTCGGCGGGGCCTTCAACGGCGCGGTCGTGAAACTCGCGGCGAACGGGGCCCCCGTGAAGGCGGTCATCAGCTACTACGGCTCCGACAAGTACGCCTACAACGGCTTCTACGTGTCCGAGGACAGCCCGATCCGGTCGGCCAGGGACCTGATCGGCAAGAAGGTCGGCATGAACACCCTCGGCGCCCATGCCGAGGCGATGCTCGACATCTATCTCCAGCGCGGCGGTCTGTCCCGGGCGGAGATCGACAAGGTCGAGCCTCTGGTGGTGCCTCCGGTCAACACCGAGCAGACACTGCGCCAGAAGCAGATAGACGTGGCCGTGCTCGGCGGCATCCTGCGCGACAAGGCCCTGGCAGCCGGCGGCATCCGGCCGCTGTTCACCGACTACCAGCTGCTCGGCGCGTTCAGCGCCGGCACCTATGTGATGACCGACCGCTTCCTGAAGCAGAACCCCGACACGGCCCGGGCCTTCGTCACCGGGGTCGGAAAGGCCATCGAGTGGGCCCGCACCACTCCGCGCGGCGAGGTCGTCGCCCGGATGACGGACATCGTGAAGAAGCGCGGCCGTGAGGAGGACACCGCGCCGCTGAAGTACTGGCGCTCCTTCGGCGTCGCCGAGACGGCGGGCCGGATCACCGACAAGGAGTTCCAGCTGTGGATCGACTGGCTGGCCCAGCGCGGAGACATCAAGAAGGGGCAGGTCAAGGCGGCCGATCTCTACACCAACGAGTACAGCACGGCTTCTTCCTCCTCGACGAGCGGGAGCTGACCCATGCCGGAAACCATCGCGCCGAAGATTGAGCTGCGGCAGGTGCGCAAGGAGTTCGCCGTCAGGGACCGGGGGCCGCATCCGGCCGGGCGGGGCTCCCGGTTCACCGCCCTCGACGGCATCGACCTGGAGGTGGCGGCCGGCGAGTTCATCGTCCTGGTCGGCCCCAGCGGCTGCGGGAAGTCGACCCTGCTCGACCTCCTCGGCGGCCTCGCCCAGCCCACCGGCGGACAGATCCTGCTGGACGGGAAACCGGTCACCGGGCCGGGCCTGGACCGCGGCATCGTCTTCCAGCAGTACGCGCTGCTGCCGTGGCGAACGGCGCTGGGCAACGTCGAGTTCGGTCTGGAGGCCACCGGTGTCCCGCGGCGCCAACGCGCCTCCCGGGCCCGGGAGTTCCTCGACCTGGTGGGCCTGGCCGGGTTCGAGAGCCGCCATCCGCACGAGCTGTCGGGCGGGATGCGGCAGCGAGTGGCGATCGCCCGCAGTCTCGCCTACGACCCCGATGTGCTCCTGATGGACGAGCCGTTCGCCGCGCTGGACGCGCAGACCCGGGAGTCGCTCCAGGACGAACTGCTGCGCATCTGGCAGCGCACCGGCAAGACCGTCGTCTTCATCACGCACGGCATCGACGAGGCCGTCTACCTGGGACAGCGCGTCGCCGTCATGACATCGAGGCCCGGCCGTATCAAGCAGATCGTGCCGGTCGCCTTCGGCGCCCGCACGGCGACGGACGACCTCCGCTCCAGTCCCGAGTTCGCCCGCTACCGGCACGAGATCTGGTCGCTGCTGCACGACGAGGTGGCCAGGGCCCAGCAGTTGGAGAAGGAGGAGGCTGCCGTATGAGCCCCACGCCCGGCACGACCACCGGCACCACCACAGTGCCGGACACCGCGAGCGCGACCGCGCCCGTCCCGGCCCCTTCCCCTGCTGCGCCGCCCACCCCCTCACGGGCACCCGAGGCACCGGACGTGCACCGCGGCCCCTCCCGGGTGCGCCGGGCGGCGTCGCGTCTGCCGTCCCTGCTGGTGAGGGGGGCGACCAAGTCCGTGGCGATCGTGGCCCTGCTGGTCCTGTGGGAGACCGCGCCCCGGCTCGGCCTGGTCGACCGGACCTTCCTGCCGCCGTTCAGCGAGGTCGCCCGCGCCTGGTGGGGGCTGGCAGCCGACGGCCGGCTCGCCGACAACGCACGCGCCAGCCTGGTCCGCTCCTTCAGCGGATTCGGCATCGCCGTGGCCGTCGCGGTTCCGCTCGGCCTGCTGATCGGCTGGTACCGGCCCGTCGCCGACCTTCTCGGGCCGCTGCTGGAGGTCTTCCGCAACACCGCGGCTCTCGCCCTGCTGCCGGTGTTCGTGCTGTTGCTGGGCATCGGCGAAACCTCGAAGATCTCCATCGTGGTGTACGCGTGCACCTGGCCGATCCTGCTCAACACGATCAGCGCGGTGCGCACCGTCGACCCGACCCTGCTGAAGCTGGCGAAGTCGATGGACCTGTCCGCACCACGCCTGTTCCAGAAGGTCATCCTGCCCTCCTCGGTACCGGTGGTCTTCACCGGCATCCGGCTGGCCGGAGCGGCGTCCATCCTGGTCCTGGTCGCTGCCGAGATGGTGGGCGCCAAGGCGGGCCTCGGCTATCTGATCAACGCCTCGCAGTACAACTTCGCGATCCCGCAGATGTACGCCGGGATCCTCACGATCGCCGCCATAGGCGTGGCCTTCAACCAGGTCCTGGTCGCCGTCGAGCGACGGCTCACGTCCTGGCGGGTGCCCGCGGGCGGCTGACCCGGCCGTCGGCCCGTCCCGCCGCCTCCCGGTCCCGTCGTACGAGCGATCCGGCTCAGGGACCGCGACGGCTCACGCGCCCGACGTCCGCTGTGCACCCATCGGCCCACTCCCACCGACCGAGGTACCCCATGCCCGCGACCGCCCCCCGTCAACTGCACCTCAACGCCTTCCTGATGAACGCCGGCCACCACGACGCCGCCTGGCGGCACCCCCGCACCCAGCCGGAACGCGTCACCGATCTGCGCTACTTCCAGCAGCTCGCGCAGACCGCCGAGCGCGGTCTGCTCGACTCGGTCTTCCTCGCCGACGGCCTCGCGCTGTGGGGCAAGGTCCGGCACAACGCGCTCGGCGGCTTCGAACCGCTGACCCTGCTGTCCGCCCTGGCGGCCGTCACGGAGCACGTCGGCCTGATCGCCACCGTCTCCACGACCTTCAACGAGCCCTTCCACACCGCCCGCAAGTTCGCCTCCCTGGACCACATCAGCGGTGGCCGGGCAGGCTGGAACATCGTCACCTCCGGAACGGTGGACGAGGCCCGCAACTTCGGGCAGGACGAGCATCTGGAACACCGGCTGCGCTACGAGCGGGCGCGGGAGTTCGTCGAGGTCGCCACCAAGCTGTGGGACAGCTGGGAGGACGGGGCGATCCTGCTCGACCGGGAGCGCGGCGTCTACGCCGACACCGACAAGGTGCGGACGATCAACCACCGCGGGGAGTACTTCGGCGTCCAGGGCCCCCTCAACGTGCCCCGCACACCCCAGGGATATCCGCTGCTGGTGCAGGCGGGCTCCTCGGAGGACGGCAAGGAGTTCGCCGCCCGGTACGCCGAGGCGGTCTTCACCGCCCAGCAGACCCTCGCCGACGGCCAGTCCTTCTACAAGGACCTCAAGTCCCGGCTGGCCCGCTACGGCCGTACGACGGACCAGCTGCTGATCCTGCCGGGCATCGCCCCCGTCATCGGCTCGACCGAGGCCGAGGCCCGGGCGCTGGAGCGGGAGCTGACCGAACTCCAGGTCCCCGAGTACGGGCTCGCCCAGCTCTCCGGGATGCTCGGCACCGACCTGACCGGGCTGCCCCTGGACGGACCGCTGCCCGACCTGCCCGAGGAACGGGACATCAACGGCAACAAGAGCCGGTTCACCCTGGTCGCCGAACTCGCCTGGCGCGACGGCCTCACCCTGCGCGAGCTCATCGCCCGGCTCGGTGCCGGGCGCGGCCACCGCGTCTTCGCCGGCACCCCCGAGCAGGTGGCCGACCAGCTCGAGGAGTGGTTCACCCAGGGCGCCGCCGACGGCTTCAACATCATGCCGCCCCATCTGCCGGGCGGCCTGGACGACTTCGTCGACCACGTGGTGCCGCTCCTCCAGCGGCGCGGGCTGTTCCGCACCGAGTACACCGGCCGCACCCTGCGCGACCACTACGGCCTGGCCCGCCCCGCCAACCGGCTGGTCGCGGCAGCCGCCGAAGAGAGGCAACCGGTATGAGCGGACTGGACCTCACCGCAGACGTCCTGGTGGTCGGCGGCGGCCCCGCGGCCACCTGGGCCGCGCTCAAGGCGGCGCAGGACGGGGCCGACGTGATCCTCGCCGACAAGGGCTACTGCGGCACCAGCGGCGCCACCGCCTCGGCCGGTACCGGCGTCTGGTACGTCCCGGCGGAGCCCGCGGCACGGGAGGCGGCCATGGCGAGCAGGGAGGCCCTGGGCGGACACCTGGCCGACCGACGCTGGATGGCCCGGGTCCTGGACCAGACGTACGCCGGCGTCAACGAACTCGCGGCGGCCGCACGCTACCCCTTCCCGACCGGGCCCGACGGGAAGCAGCTCAGGAACGGGTTGCAGGGGCCGGAATACATGCGCAGGATGCGGATCCGGGTCCAGCGGGCCGGGGCGCGCATCCTCGACCACAGCCCGGTCACCGAACTGCTCACCGACCCCTCCGGCGCCGTCGCCGGTGCCAGGGGCCACCGGCGGCAGGCCGGGCAGTCGTACCGGGTGCGCGCCGGGGCGGTCGTCCTGGCCACCGGCGGCTGCGCATTCCTCAGCGGCGCGCTCGGCTGCAACGTCAACACCGGCGACGGTGCCCTGTTCGCCGCCGAGGCGGGGGCAGAGCTGTCGGGGATGGAGTTCTCCAACGCGTACGGCATCGCGCCCGAGGGCACCTCCGTCACCAAGACCGCGTTCTACTCCTTCGCGACCTTCTACCGGGCGGACGGCTCCGTCCTGGAGGGCGCGACGGCCCAGGGCGGCCGGTCCGTGATCGCGCGAACGCTGCTCAGCGAGAAGGTGTACTGCCGGCTGGACCGGGCCGACGCGGCCGCCCGGCGGGCGATGCGGCTGGCCCAGCCGAACTTCTTCCTCTCCTTCGACCGGCTCGGCATCGACCCCTTCACCCAGCTCTTCGCCGTCACGCTCCTCGCCGAGGGCACCGTGCGCGGTACCGGCGGCATCCGCATTTCCGGGGACGACTGCTCCACCACCGTCCCCGGGCTGTACGCGGCCGGGGACGCCGCGACCCGCGAGCTGATCTGCGGCGGCTTCACCGGCGGCGGCAGCCACAACGCCGCCTGGGCCATCTCCTCCGGCACCTGGGCAGGCCGGGGCGCGGCCCGCCACGCCCGCTCCCTGGGGGTGCGCGCCGGTACCAGGCGCCTGGTGGCGGCGGGCGGAGCCGGACTCCGGCCCACCGGGGCACCCGGTCCGGCCGACGGCTTCCGGCACGTCATCGCCGCCGTCCAGGCCGAAGTGCTCCCGTACGAGAAGAACTACCTGCGCCATGGTGACCTGCTCACGGCCTCGCTGAGGGTGCTCGACACCGTGTGGGAGGAGTCGCGCGCCTCCCTGTACGCCGGAGGCGGGGACGTCGTACGGGCCAGGCAGGCGGCAGCCATGACGGCGCACGCCCGCTGGATGTACACCGCCGCCCTGGCCCGCACCGAGACGCGCGGCATGGCCAAGCGGCTGGACTTCCCGGCCCAGGACCCCGGGCAGCACCACCGCATCGTCACCGGCGGCCTCGACCGGGTATGGACCCGCACCGAACCCCTGCCCTGCGCGTCGGCCGCACCCCTGGTCCCCGCGTCATCGCTGGAGGTGGCTTCGTGATCGAACTGGTCTCGGCACAACGATGCATCGCCTGCGACAAGTGCATCAAGGTCTGCCCGACCGACGTCTTCGACCGGGGCGCGGACGGCATCCCCGTCCTCGCCCGTCGCGACGACTGCCAGACCTGCTTCCAGTGCGAGGCGAACTGCCCGGCCGACGCCCTCTACGTCTCGCCCCTGGCACACCCGCTGCCCGACGACTCCGCCGCCCGCGACGAGGAGTACCTGAGCCGTACCGGTCAGCTCGGCAGCTACCGCCGGCACATCGGCTGGGGACAAGGCCGCACACCCGGCGCCCTGCGCGCCGTCGGTCCGCCCCTCGCACCGCCGGGCTCCACCGAAACCAGCCTGCCCATCACCTCCTGATCACCGACCGGTCGATCGCATGCACCGATCGCTCTCGAAAGGACACCCGCGCATGACCACCAGCCCCGGCTTCGACATCCGCAGGATCGGCGGCCGGATCGGCGCCGAGATCCTCGGCGTGGATCTCTCCACCGACCTCGACCCCGCCGTCGTCACCGAGATCAACTCCGCGCTCCTGGAACACAAGGCGCTCGTCTTCCGCGGCCAGGACCTCGACGACGCCGGTCAGCTCCGCTTCGCCTCCCTCTTCGGCGAGCTCACCACCGCCCACCCCACCGTGCCGTCCGTCGAGGGCCGGCCGCAGATCCTGCCCGTCGACGGCGACGAAGGCATCCGCGCCAACCACTGGCACACGGACGTCACCTTCGTCCGTACGCCTCCGAAGGCGTCCACGCTGCGCGGCATCGTGGTCCCGCCCTACGGCGGCAACACCCTCATCGCCAACTCGGCCGCCGCGTACCGCGACCTGCCCGAGCCGCTGCGCGAGCTGGCCGACAAGCTGTGGGCGGTGCACACCAACGACTACGACTACGCCGCCCCCAAGAGCGAGAAGGCCGCCGAACACCGCAGGCAGTTCGTCTCCCGGAAGTACCGCACCGCGCACCCCGTCGTCCGCGTCCACCCCGAGACCGGCGAGCGCGGTCTGTTCATCGGCGGCTTCGCCCAGAGCATCGTCGGCCTCGGTCCCTCCGACTCCCGCGACCTGCTGCGCATCTTCCAGTCGTACGTCACCCGCCCGGAGAACATCGTGCGGGTGGCCTGGACGCCGGGGGACCTCGTCCTCTTCGACAACCGCATCACCCAGCACTACGCCCCCGACGACTACGGCGACCTCCCGCGCCTGCTGCACCGGGTGACCGTCGCGGGCGACGTCCCCGCCGGTGTCGACGGCAGGCTCAGCCACACCATCGAGGGCGACGACGCCTCCCACTACACACCCGCGGTGGCCTGAACCCGCCCGGTCGCCGGGCGGGAACACCCGTCCGGCGACCTGTGCCCGACGGCCAGTTGAGCAACTGCTACGCTGCCCGGAGGTGGCGTCGGCCCCTGTCACGGTGACCGAGAAGACACACCTCCCGGCAGCGCAAGCGCTGTCCTGGGTCCGCCGTTTACCGCACACACGCAGTCCTGGAAGCCACCTCATGAGTGACCGCCCCCGCGAGGAGCCGCCACCGGCACCCGAAGCTCCGCGGCCGGCCGATGAGGCACCGGAACCGGCTGCACCGGTCGACGAGGCTCCGGAACCTTCCAGCGACACCGCGCCCACGCCCGCGCCCTCGTCCGACGAGGCTCCGGAGCCCGGTGCGGGCGGTCAGGACCAGGGTGCCGATGCCCCGAAGTCACCTACGGAAGCCGCCGGTTCGGACGAGGAGGCCCCGGAACCGACGGCACCGACGGACGCCCCCGAACCGTCCGCGCCCGAGCCCACGGCGGAGGCCGATCCAGAACGCACCGAAGCCGCTCAGCCGCCCGCGGACATCCTGGACCCGACCGCGGAAGCCCCGGAGCCGGCGGCACCGAGCGACACACCGGAACAGCAGGAGCAGTCGGAGCAGCCGGAACAGGCAGCCCCGGTCAACGAGGCTTCGGATTCGGCCGACGAGGGCTCGGACTCGTCCGACGAGGCGCCCGAGCCGCCCATGGCTTCCGACGCTTCGGAGCCACCGGCTGACGCCTCGGATACGGCGGATGAGGCTTCGGATACGGCGGATGAGGCGCCGGAACCGGCTGGGGAGGGCCCGGAGTCGGCTGATGAGGCACCGGAACCGGCTCTGGACGGACGGGAGTCGGCTGACGAGGCCCCGGAACCGGCCCTCGACAGCCCGGAATCGGCCGCGGAGGCGCCCGAGCCGACGATCGACAGCCCTGAGTCGACCGACGAAGCCCCGGAACCGGCCCTGGACGGACGGGAGTCGGCCGATGAGACGCCGCAGTCCCCCGCGGACGCGGCGCGCTCTGCCGACGATGCCCCGGAACCCACGGCACCGACGGACGCCCCCGAATCACCCGCACCCGAGAACACGACAGAGGCCGAGCCGGAGGCCGAGGCGCCCGAGGTGGGTGCCGGACGGTACGACAACGCAGCGCTGCGCGACGGCCCCGGCTATCAGAAGGAGATCGACGACCAGCTCGCGGCACGCGGCCTGGACCGCTCCGAGCACGACAAGCTCCGGCTCACACCGACCAACGAGCTGACCGAGCCGCAGGCCCGCGAGGTCGTCGGGGTCCGTGACGGGATCAAGCTCGACGATGGCCAGATGGTGACCAAGGTGGTCAAGCCCGAGGTCGCGGAGGCCTACCTGGACAACGCCACGAAGCTCGGCAGCGACGACTTCAATCCCGGCGAGTTCCGCGGCTCCATCGCGCGCGGCTGCGACACCGCGGACCTGCGCACCATGGACCAACTGCGCGACGGGCTCGCTCTCGGGGATGCCGACTGGTCCCCCGTCCCACCGGGCGCGACCGAGGCGTACCAGCTGCGCTTCCCCGCACCGCCCGACATGCGCGCCGACCCGACCCTCGGCGCCGTCGGCGACCAGGATCTGGCCGACAGCGTGGCCGGCATGGCCGGTCAGAGCCCGGGACGGGCCTGGGACGACCCGTTCCTCGGCACCGGTTACACCGGCGGGGGCATCCCCGAGTGGGAGGCCAAGCCCACCGGCTTGCCGGACCATGCCGAGATCTGGCGTCTCCACGATGACGGATCCGAAGAGGCGGTCGGCTTCTTCGACAAGAACGAAGGGCTGTGGCATTACTATGACTGACCCCGCGGGCTCCCCCTTCCCGGTCAAGGGGGAGGTCGCCGTCTTCCATGGCGACCTCTACCCGGCCCGTGCGGCCGCGGGTCTGTGGCCGCACGTCGAGCTGCTGCCGGAGCCCGGCCGCCCCGCACCCGCGAACGTCGCGCCGCGCGAGGCCGCCGACGGGTCGGTGGGCTACCCGGTTGCGCCGGACGACCTCGAAGCCTGGTACGCCGTGACATGGACGTTCCGCTGGCGCGGTGAGCTCTTCGAGTGCACCGCCGCGACGCCCACGACGCTCTCCGGCAATTACCTCGGTTCCGACGAGCACTTCGCCAAGGAGCACCTCAAGCGCCGGGTGATCGGGTATCGCGGTACGTTCCCCCGCCAGGAGGTCACCGAGCTGGCGGAGCACCGCGAGGATCTGCTCCAGCCGCTGCGCGAGCTGGTACGACGCCTGTCCGAGGTCGACCACTTCCGCCCCAAGGCCTACGCGGTCCACCGCGGCCGGACCTATCCGGCAGCCGCCGAGGCCGACGCCTCGGGCCTGGTCGCGCTGAGCACCGGGCAGGACCGGCCCGAGGATCTCGTCGCCGATCCCCGTCACCCGGGCGGCGGGCACTTCCTGGCCGCGCCGGAGCAGTTGGAGGCCTGGTACCGCATCCACTGGGCCTTCCGCTGGCAGGGCGGCCCCTTCGAGGCCGTCGGAACGGTGGACGGAAAGATCAAGGGCGTCTACACGGGCGGCAGTTGGGGCTTCGCGGACAACTGGCAGCTGACCGCGGAGACGGGCCCCGACGGGGTGCACACCCGGTACACGGCCACGGTGGACCTCGACGGTGTCACCGATCTCGAACAGCACCGCACCGACCTGCCCGACAGGGCATAACCGCAGCCGGCGTCCGGCCGACAGCCGACGGGCTGCCCGATCCGTCGTCAGCCGAGGTCGGGCAGCGGGCGCCGGGCGACCGCGCGGGCGTCCTGCGGCGGGACACCCAGCATGCACAGCAACATCTCGGCCAGGTGGGACGCGGCCTCGTCGCCGTCCAGCTCCGGCCGGGCGAACCGCAGTTCCACCAGGGCGAGCAGGGAGCCGCCCAGGGCGGTCACCGCGACGGTCGGATCGGTGACGGTGAAACGGCCGGAGGCGATACCGGCCTCCAGATCGCGCAGGGCGCGGGGAGCGAGGCCCGAGTCCGAGTGGACGTAACCGAGGCCGCGGCGGCGCAGCACCTGCATCAGTTCCCGCCGGGACTCGGCCAGGCGCGCGCTGAGCCGGAAGCCGGCCGCGACGAGTTCCGCGGGGTCCTCGACACCCTCCAGATGCTCGTCGACTGTCTGGCCGAATTCCTCGAGGGCGTCCCGCACCGCCGCGTCGAACAGCTCCGTCTTGGACTCGAAGTGGTTGTAGAAGGAGCCGAAGCCGACGTCCGCGCGCTCGGCGATCGCCTGGATGCTGGCGCTGGTGTCGCCGGTCTCGGCGAGAATCTGCCGCGCGGCACGGACGAGCGCCTGCCGGGTCTCGGCGCGGCGCCGCTCGAAGCGGTTGCGGGGCGGGGCTGACGTGGGCATACGCACAAGTCTACCAATGACTCCCATGAGACCACAGTTTTGATGAAATGGTCAACCTGTCCCTGCTGGATTCCTCAGAAGTACCTGTCCCTGCTGGATTCCTCAGAAGTGGAGCCTGGCTGCGCGAGGGGCGGGCGGACGCCCCGCTGCTGCGGCCGGACCGGGTCGTGAGGGATGTCCTCCCGTCCGGCGGGCACGATTCCACCGCGACCGCCGACCGGGCGGTCCAGCTGCACTCCGCACGGACCCCCGGGCAACGCTGCCGAGAACCTGACGAGGAGACCGCACGATGACCGCACCGGCCCCCTTCTTCACCCTCGATCCGGAGACCGTCGCGGCCAGCCGCATCGCGGACTTCGCCCGCCACGCCGGGATGGACGGCACCGACTACGCCGCGCTGCACCGCTGGTCGGTGACCGACCTGGCGGGCTTCTGGGCCGCGGTGTGGGACTACTTCGGCATCGACGCGCAGACGCCGTACGAGCAGGTGCTGGCCGAGGAGACCATGCCGGGTGCCCGCTGGTTCACCGGCGCCACCCTCAACTACACCCACCACGCCCTGCGCCCGCATGCCGACGACGGCGTCGCGGTCATCGCCCTCGACGAGACGGGCTCGGCACACGAGGTGACCGGGGCCCGGCTGCGCTCCCAGGTCGCCTCGGTGGCCGCGACCCTGCGCGAGCTGGGCGTCGGGCAGGGCGACCGGGTCGTGGGGTACCTGCCCAACACCCCGCACGCGATCGTCGCGTTCCTGGCCGCCGCGAGTCTCGGCGCCGTCTGGTCGGTCTGCGGCCAGGACTACGCCCCCAGGGCCGCCGCCGACCGCTTCGCCCAGCTCGAACCGACCGTCCTGGTCGCCGCCGACGGCTACCTCTTCAACGGCACCACCCACGACCGCCGGGAGGCCGCGCTCGAACTCGCCCGGTCGCTCCCGACGTTGAAGGCGACGCTGCTGGTGGGCCACGTGGGCCTGCCCTGGCCCGAGGCCGACGGCCCCTCCCTCGTGGTGCCGTGGGAGGAGGCCTCCACCCGGAGCGAGGAACTCGTCTGCACCCCGGTGCCGTTCGACCACCCGCTGTGGGTGGTGTTCTCGTCCGGCACCACCGGCCGGCCCAAGGGCATCGTCCATGGCCACGGTGGCGTCCTGCTGGAGCACCTGAAGACCCTGGCTCTCCACTCCGACGTCGGCCCCGGCGACCGTCTGCTCTGGTACACCACCACCAACTGGATGATGTGGAACATGGTCGTCTCGGCCCTGCTGACCGGCGCCACGACGTGTACCTACGACGGCAGTCCGGCGCCCGCCGCCAGGCTCGACGTCCTGTGGGAGCTGGCCGCGCGCCACCGGGTGACGGTGTTCGGGACCAGCCCCCAGTACCTGCTGGGCATGGCCAAGGCCGGCATCGAACCGTCCCGGCACGACCTGTCGTCCATACGGGTGCTCGGCTGCACCGGCTCCGCCCTGCCGGCCTCCGCCTACCCCTGGGTGCGCGACCACGTCGGCGCACACGTCCTGCTCGCGTCGACCAGCGGCGGCACGGACGTGGTGTCCGGCTTCGTCGGCAGCGCGCCCAACACCCCCGTCTGGGCGGGCGAGTTGTCCGCGCCCCACCTGGGTGTGGCGCTGGCCGCCTACGACGCCGAGGGGCTGCCGGTGGTGGACCGGGTCGGTGAGCTGGTCGTCACGCGCCCCATGCCGTCGATGCCGCTGTACTTCTGGAACGACCCGGACGGCACCCGCTACCGCGACGCGTACTTCGGCACCTACCCCGGTGTGTGGCGGCACGGCGACTGGATCACGGTCACGGGGCACGGCTCGGTGATCGTCCACGGCCGCTCCGACTCCACGCTGAACCGCAACGGCGTGCGGCTGGGCAGCGCCGACATCCATGACGCCGTCGAGCGCCTGCCCGAGATCGCCGAGGCCCTGGTCATCGGCGCGGAGGAGCCCGACGGCGGCTACTGGATGCCGCTGTTCGTGGTGCCGGCCGACGGAGTGGTCCTGGACGACGCGCTCCGCGAGCGGATCAGGGAGGCGATCCGCGCCGGGGCCTCGCCGCGCCATGTCCCCGACGAGATCCTCGTCGTGCCGGGGATCCCGCACACCCGCACCGGCAAGAAGCTGGAGGTCCCCGTCAAGCGGCTCCTCCAGGGCGCTCCCGCCGAGCAGGTCGTCAACCCCGCAGCGGTCGACCGCCCCGACCTCCTGGACCACTTCGCCCGGCTGGGGGCCGAGCGGCGCGAGCGGCGCAGTACCAGGTCCGTACCGGAGAAGTGACGTTCACCGGCACAATTCGCGGCACTTTTCGGACGGAATAGGAGTCGCCTCTTTCTCTTGTGTCCCACCAGGCGAACGATGTTTCGAGAAACGATACGTCTCATCGCTGGGTGTCACCGAGCAGACCGCTCACGTTCAGCACCTCGTGGCACTGCTGTGCCTGCCGGCCGGTGGCCGGTGTGCCCGGCTTGGCGCAGGTGACGTTCACGGTGACGGTGGCGTTCTGGGGGATCTTGATGGGGGTGACCCAGTGGTAGTCCTGGTTGCGGAAGGTCTCCAGCGCGATCGTGGTGATCTTCCGGTCGCCGAAGCTGATGGTCATCACCCCTTCGTCGCCCTGGAAGTTGGCGGCCACCAGGTCCGTGACCCCGAAGATCTTTCCGGCGGGCACCACATAGGTGCCGGTCTTCGTCTGGCCGCCGGAGGTCTGGAGATCGATGGTGGCCGAGCTCTGCTGGCCACCGGCGAGACCGGCGTCGCCGCCGGTGCCGCCTCCGCTCCCGCCTCCGCTGCCGCCGCCCGTGGTGCCGCCCGAGGGCACGGCCGCCTTGCCCTGGCCGCCCTGCTGCTCCGCCGAGCCGTTGCCCGTCCCGGTACCCGGCGCCCCGGCGTTCTGCCGGGCACCGGGCGTCGGCCTCGGGTGCACCACCTCGTCGGCGGCCTCCTTGGCCGTGCTGCGCACCGCCGGACGGACCAGCGCGAACCAGGCCAGCAGCAGCGCGAGCAGCGCCGCGAGCAGGGCCAGCAGCCACTTCGGGAACACCGGGATCTGGACGAACTCGGCTTCCAGGGGCGGTCGTACGACGGTCCCGGCCCGCTCCGCCTCCGCCGCGCCGGCGTCCTGGGTGCGTACCGTGAACGGCCAGGTCGCGGGCTTGCCGAACCAGACCGGCTTGCCGGTGCGCACCCGCAGCCGCGTCTCCGCCGACTCACCGGGCTCCAGCGTCAGCTCGGCCGGGGTGAAGCCGAACCGCAGCTCCTCCCCCGCCTGCTCCGGGGTGAAGGACACCCGGGCCGGGGAGTTGCCCTCGTTGCGCACCGCCAGCCGGTAGCGGCCGCGCAGCCAGCCGCGCCGGCGGCGCGGGGCCAGCTCGGCGCGCAGCTCGTGGAACTCCTCGACGTGCACGGTGGTCTCGGGCACCGTGACGGACTCGGGGTGTTCGGCCGGCAGCACCCGTACGGCCAGCGGCACGTCACCCGCGCGGACCTCCGGGGAACGCGGAGGGTTCAGGCGGATGGTCACCGTCTCGGAGGTGCCGGGGTAGAGCGAGACCCGCTCGGGTTCCACGGTGGCCCATGGCGCGCAGTCGCCGACCACCTCCAGCGCGTACGCCTCGACGATGTCGCTGTCGTTGCGGACGGTCAGGCTGGTGGCGGCGGTACCGCCCGGCGTCACCGTCACGGCCGGTATGTCGAGGCCGGGGGCTCCGGGGCCGGAAGAGGCAGCAGATGGCGTCACGCCACGACCGTAGGGCGGGGGGCGGGACGCGACGAGAGACGCGAGGGCAACACCCGGGCAATCGCCGTGCCCCGCGCGGTCAAGGCCGACTCGGCCGTGCGGGCAGCTGGTTGAGCCGGTGCACGGCGCGCGCACCGCCGCCGGCGGAGGTTCCCCCGGTGTCCTTGTGTTCCCGCCTCCGTCCAGGAAACGAGTAATCCACCATGTCCGGCTCCACGAAAGACATTCCTTTCATGACCACCGGCACGCCGCGCACGGGTACACCTGCCCGTACGGCGTCCCCCCACACCCCGGCCGACGGCCCGCGTCGGGTGACCGTGGCCGTCTACGCCCAGGACCCGGTCCTGCACATCGGCATCATCCATCAACTGCGGCAGCGCCCCGAGGTGGAGCTGGTCGGCGCGGCCGAGGCTGACCGGGCGCAGACCTCGCTCGTGGTCGTCGACGCCGTGGACGACGAGGTGATCGCCCTGCTGCAACGGTTACACCGCGGCTCCGCCACCCGCACCGGCCTGGTCGCCGGCGCGTTCGACTCCGCGGCGCTCCAGCGGGTGCTCGAGTGCGGTGTCGCGGCGGTGCTGCGGCGCGCCGAGGCGGACCAGGACCGGCTGCTGCACCTGGTGCTCGCGCTGGCCAACGGGGAGGGAGTGCTCCCCGGTGACCTGCTCGCCACCCTGCTGGCGCAGGTCGGCAGCCTCCAGCGCGCCGGGCTCGACCCGCACGCCCTGTCCCTGTCCACGCTCACCGCGCGCGAGGCCGACATGCTGCGCCTGGTCTCGGAGGGGTTCGACACCGCCGAGATAGCGCAGAAGACCGCGTACTCCGAACGGACCGTCAAGAACGTGCTGCACGAGATCACCACGCGCCTGCAACTGCGCAACCGGGCGCACGCCGTCGGCTACGCGCTGCGCAACGGGCTGATCTGACGGCCGCCCGTCACCCGGGCGCTGCCCGAAAGCGCAGGCACGCTTCCCTCCGGCACGGCCCCGCCGCCCTGCCGCGTACGCCACGTGCGCGGCAGGGTGGCGGGGCGCACCCAGGTGTTCCGAGACTGCGAGGTGGACCGTGAACGGCACCGCTGACCCCGGCGGACGGCAGCGGCTGCGGAGGTTCGGCGCGTCGTTGCTGCTGCTGGTCCCGCTGTGCGCGGTGACGGCGGCCTCGGGGCCGGGCCACGCCGAACCGCAGCCGGCGGCGGCGCCGGCCGACGCGTCCGCCACCCGGATCGCCTACGCGGGCACCGCGCACCGCAGCCTCGGCCGGGTCGTCAAGACGACGTCCAGCGAGCCCCTGTTCGGGACGGGCCCGGCACACTTCGACATCCAGCCGTCGGCGCTGGGCGAGACGCTGGTGTTCGCCAGCCGCCGCGACGACAAGCGCCCGCAGATCTATCTGCGGGCCCCGGACGGGACGGTGCGCAAGCTGACCGACGGCCGGGACGCGGCGCATCCACGGCTCACGCCGGACGGCGGGGCGGTGGTGTTCGACTCGGCGGAGCCCGGCGGCCCGGACGGCAGGAAGCAGCGCGACCTCTGGCTGGTGCACACCGACGGCACCCATCTGACCCGGCTCACCGACACGCCGTACGACGAGGAGAGTCCGACCGTGTCGCCGGACGGGCGGCGGCTCGCCTACTCCGCCGACGCCGATCCGGCGGCGGGGCCGCAGATCTATGTCCGGCCGCTGACCGGGGGCACCCCGGCCCGGATCACCGGGACGCTCGGCGGCAAGGCGACCGAGCCCGTGTGGAACCCGGTGGGCGACGCGGCGCACCGGGACCTCGTCGCGTACACCTTCACCGCCGACCGGACGACCGGTCCGCGGCTGCGGGTGACCGGCGGAGCGGGCGGGGACCAGCCGCTCCTCGCGGGGGAGCAGGCACAGTGGCAGACCCATGGGGCGACCTGGCTGCCCGACGGGGACGGGGTGCTGTTCCTCAGCCCGAACCGCACCTGTTCCTGCGAGGGCGACTGGGACCATGTGTTCCGGGTGCCGGCGCACTCCGCGGACACCCCTCAGCTGGTGCTCAGCGAGGACCGCGCGGTCGGCACGGCCACCTGGGTGGGCCCGTCGTCCGGCGGATACGCGGTGGTGGACCGCATCTCGGCGCTCGGCCCGCACGTGGTGACGCTCCAGGACGTACGACGGGACGGCAGCGATCCGCGCGACCTCGGGCTGACCCTGCTGAATGAGGACCCGGCCGCCGACACGAACACCGACCCGGCCAAGGACCCGCTGTTCCAGCCGGCCGCCGGGTACGACCCGTGGACCGAGCGGCAGACCTACACCCCGGACGGCCGCCGCATCGTGGTCACCCGGTTCGAGGACGGGGCGGCCGGGCGGATCGAACGGATCTGGACGGTCGACGCCGACGGCACCCACCAGATGGCGATGCCGCTGGCCGGACGCGGGCCGCAGGACCGGGACACCGACCCGGCGTTCTCCCCTGACGGCAGGTACCTCGCCTTCACCCGGATCTCGCCGGGCGGCTCCGGTTCCGCCCCGGGTCTCAGCCGCGTCCTGATCGCCGATGCCGAAACCGGCGCGATCGTCCACGAGATCGTGCCGCCGGCCGGGGAACAGACCGGCGGCGACGCCCAGCCGACCTGGTCCTCCGACGGCACCACCCTCGCCTTCACCCGCAACGAGGTGATCGACGGGCGCGGCGGCAACAAGCACATCTGGACCGTGCCGGTGAGCGCCCTCGACCGGCAGCGGGACCTCAGCTCGGCGATCTGCCCCGGCACGTGCGCGGTCATCGACGACAGCCCGGCCTTCTCCCCGGACGGCCGTCTCATCGCCTTCAACCGGAAGAACGGCGGCGGCCTGGTCGACGAGCGCAACGGCCTGCTGCTCACCTCGGTGTCCGGCACCGACTGCCGGGTGCTGCTGCCCGAGGCCGCGCGGAACACCGCCGACGGCTGCCACCGGGCGCTGCCGGACACCACGGTCACCGGCCCGCACCAGCCGCGCGACGCGGCCTGGAAGGCGGACGGCACCAACCTGGTCTTCACCGCCCGCGAAAAGCAGCCGGTCAACTGCCCCGAGAAGCTCTACCGGTTGAACATCAGGACCGGCCGCGTGTCACCGATCACGACCGAGCTGCCGGGGCGGCAGAAGGAACCGAGCGTCCAGCAGTCCGTGGACCTGGCCGTGCACGCCCCGGTCGCGGTGCCCTCGACCCGTGTCGGCACCGCCCGGGACGTCCGCGTCGACGTGGTCAACAACGGCCCGGCCGCCTCCCCCGGCACCCGGCTGACCATCGCTCCCCCGCCGGGTGTGACGGTCACCAAGGTAAGTCTCCCGGGCGGCAGTTGTGCCGCCATCACCCTCCAGTGCAACCTCGGGGTGGTGCCGCCCGGCAGGACCGTGCCGGTGACCGTGACCCTGACCGGGCACACCCCCGGCGCGCAGCCGGTGGACTGGTCGGTCACCGGCAGCGTCATCGACCCCGCGCCCGGCGACAACACCGCCCGGACCGTGGTGCCGGTGCGCCCGGTCACCCCGCCGCACCCGACTCCGACCCCGCCCCCGTCGCCCAGGCCGACGCCGAAGCCCGCGCCGCCCGCGCCGCCCGCGCCGCCCGCGCCGCCCGCGCCCAAGGCCGGACCCGGGGTGCAGGTCACCGCCCAGCCGAACCCCGGTTACGTCGGCGGCCGGGTCGTGGTGACGTACACCGTGCGCAACGGGCGCAACGCGCTCGCCACCGGGCTGCGGCTGCGGCTCGGGCTGCCCGCCGGGATACCGAACGGCGGGCCCCCGCCGGGCTGCGACACCTCGTGGAGGTGCGCGCTGCCCGACCTGGCACCGGGCGGCCGGACCGTCGTCCAGGTGGTACTCGCCCCCGACCGGGCGCTGACCGGCCGCGTCACCGGCGTCCTCACCACCACCGGCACGGACGCCGACCGGAGCGACAACACGGCCCGTACGACGCTGCGCATCCTCCAGCCGCGGATCGTCGCCGTCCCGCCGATCGGCAAGCCCGGCTTCGTCACCTCGGTACGCGGCAAGGACTTCCCGCCCGGGGTGCCCGTGCGGTTCACCTGGAAGCCGGGGATCACCGCGGCCGCCGTACCGACCGTGCCGAAGCCGGACGGCACGTTCATCGGCCAGCTGCTCATCCTCGCCAAGGACCAGACCGGCCCGCGCACGATCACCGCGCGGGGCCCCGGATTCTCCCCGGTGAAGACGGACTTCCTGGTGGTGACCGGCAGCGTGCAGCCGCCCGACGAGGTGACCCGCCGGTGATCCACGAGGTCGACGAGGCACTGCGCGGACTGCTCGCCGAGTCCGGGCTGGAGGCGTCCGGCGTCGAGGTCGTCCTCGACGCGCCCACCCGCGACTGGGCGGCGCGCCGGACCGCGCCTACCGTCTGTGCCTTCCTCTACGACATCCGGGAGGACACGTCCCGGCGCGGCAGCGGCGCGGGGGAGGTGTACGACGCGGACGGGTATGTGGTGGCGCGGCGCACCCCGCCCCGCTGGTTCGAGCTGACCTACCTGGTCACGGCCTGGGCGAGCCGCCCGCAGGACGAACACCGGCTGCTCTCGCAGGTGCTGGCCGCGCTCGTGGCCACCGACACGCTGCCGGAGCGGCTGCTCACCGGGACGCTCGCGGAACTCGGCCTGACCGTGTCCCTGGACACCTCCGGCGCCGAACTCGACGCGCCCGCCGCCTGCGATGTGTGGTCGGCGCTCGGCGGCGAGCTGCGGGCGTCGCTCGGGGTACGGGTGCGCGCCCCGCTCGCCGCGGTGAGCAGGGCGGCCGCGCCACCGGTGACGGAGGGCCTCGTGATGCGCTCCGCCGACCGCACCGGGGAGAGCGATGCGGAGGCGGGCGATCCGGAGGCCGGACGCAGGTTGACGGGCGAGGAGACGGGCGATCCGGAGGCGGGGCGCGGGCTGCGGGGTGAGGAGGCGGGCGATCCGGAGGCCGGACGCCGACTGCGGTACCGGGACGTGAGCGACCCGGGCCGGGACGGCTTCGGCGGCCCGCGCGAGCGCCGCCCGGCCCCCGCCCGGCGCCGGAGGGGACGACAGCCGTGACGGACCTCGCCGAGGCGGGCACGGCCGTCTCCGTGGAGCCGCTGTGGGCGCGGCTGCGGCTCGTGGAGGAGCGGGTGCGGGAGGCCGTCGCGGCCCGCCGCGCCGTCGATCCCGACCCCGACGATCCGTACCGGGGCCAGTACCTCTCCCCCGAGGCCGTGCAGCGGATCCTGGACCCGCCGGCCGGCCCCGGCCTGCCGGGCCACACCCCGCTGCCCGCGCCGACCGGCTCCGTGCTCGGCACGCTCGCCGCGCGGTTCGCGCTGTCGCCGCTGGACCTGGATCTGCTGCTGGTCGCGGTGGCCCCCGATCTGGACGCCCGGTTCGAGCGCCTGTACGGCTATCTCAACGACGATCTGACGCGCCGCCGGCCGACGGTCGGGCTGGCGCTGGAACTGTGCGGGTGCGCCGCCGCGTCGACCGCCCGGTTCCGGCTCTCCCCCGCGGCGCCCCTGATCGCGAACGGCCTGCTGGAGATCACCGAGCCGGACCGGCCGGTCCTGTCCCGCACGCTGACCGTCCCGGACCGGGTCACCGCCCATCTGCTGGGTGACACCCACCCGGACGCCCGGCTCACGGGGGTGCTGGACGGGGAGGGTTCCCTCGAAGAGGTGGTCGACGGTGATCCGGCAGGGACCGAAGCCGGAAGCGGGGAGCCGGGGGATGTGGGGCGGGCTGCTGCGGCCGTTCGGTCGGGGGCGGAGTTCGTGCATCTGCTCGATCGGGGCGGGGATCCGCAGGGCCTCGCCGTCGCGGCGCTGCGGGCGGCCGGGCTGCGGCCGCTGGTGCTCGACGCGGCGGCACTCGCCCGGCGGGCCGGCGACCTGCCCGTGCTCGCCCGGGTGGCGGCGCTTGAGGCCCGGCTCACCGGGGCGGGCGTCGTCCTCGGCCCGCTGACGGCGCTGCCGCCGGAGCCGTCCCAACGGGCGGGTGCGGTGCGGGAGTTGTGCACGGCACTGCGCGGCATCCCGCTGTTCACCCACGGGGTGGACGGCTGGGACCCGGCGTGGGCGGTCGACACCCCGGTCGTCCTGCCGGTCGGCCCGCCCTCCGCCGCACAGCGGGCGGCACGCTGGCGGCACGCCCTGGACCGGGCCGGCGCCAGCGTCGTCGGGGACACGGAGACGCTCGCCGGGGCGGTCGCCGCGCACCGTCTCGACGGCGGGCAGCTGCGCCGCGCCGCCGGGGCCGCGGTGCGCGCCGCCGCGCTGGCGGGCCGCCCGGTCACCGCCGACGACCTGCGGTCCGCCGTACGGGCGCAGAACGGCGCGGGGCTCGCCCGGCTGGCCCGCCGGGTGGAGCCCGGCGTCGGCTGGGACGACCTGGTGCTGCCCGCGCCGACCCACCGCAGGCTGCGTGAGCTCGCGGTGCGCGCCCGCCACCGCGACCAGGTGCTCGGGCAGTGGCGGATGCGTCCGGGCGGCGGCCGGGGACGCGGGGTGATCGCCCTGTTCGCGGGCGAGTCCGGCACCGGCAAGACCATGTCCGCCGAGGTGGTCGCCGCGGACCTCGGGATGGACCTGTACGTGGTCGATCTGTCCACGGTCGTCGACAAGTACGTCGGCGAGACCGAGAAGAACCTGGAGCGCATCTTCACCGAGGCCTCCGCGGTCAACGCGGTCCTGCTCTTCGACGAGGCCGACGCGATCTTCGGCAAGCGGGCGGAGGTGAAGGACGCGCACGACCGGCACGCCAACATCGAGTCCGCGTATCTGCTCCAGCGGATGGAGTCGTTCGACGGCATCGCCGTACTGACCACCAATCTCCGGGCCAACCTGGACGAGGCGTTCACCCGGCGGCTCGACGTGGTGGCGGACTTCCCGGTGCCGGACGCCGCCCAGCGGCTGGCCCTGTGGGAGCGGTGTCTCGGGCAGCGGCTGCCGCGCGCCGCCGATCTGGACCTCGGCTTCTGCGCGGACCGCTTCGAGCTGGCCGGCGGCTCCATCCGGGCCTGCGCGGTGACCGCCGCCTATCTCACGGCGGAGTCCGGACAGCCGCTCGGCATGCGGCAGTTGGTGACGGCGGTGGCCCAGGAGTACCGCAAGCTCGGCCGGCTGGTGCTGGAGAGCGAGTTCGGCCCGTGGACCCGGGATGTGCTGAGCGAGGGCTGACCACAGCCCTCCGGCCGGTCCTGCACACATCCGCCGCCGAGTGCCGCCCGGAGCTCCTTGCGCGGCGGCCGCGCTGCCCGGAACCACCCTGCGCGGCGGCCGTGCTGCCCGGACGGCCCGGGCGGGCGTCCGGAAAGGCAGCGCGGTTGCCCCCGGCGAGGTACCCGCGCACCTGTCGCCGCGCCCGACCCGCCTCGGAGACTCGGCATCGACGCAGGTGACCACGCTGGACCACAAAGGAGCGAGCATGCCGACGTACCTCACCCCGGGCGTGTACGTGGAGGAGGTGCAGTCCGGTGCCCGCCCGATCGAGGGGGTCGGCACCGCCGTCGCCGCGTTCGTCGGGTTCGCCGGGACCGGGCCGTTCCACGAACCGACCCTGGTCACCACCTGGGACCAGTACGTCCAGCTGTTCGGCGGCTTCGTCGAGGGCGCCTACCTCGCGCACGCCGTGTACGGCTACTTCGCCAACGGCGGCGGCGCGGCCTACGTGGTGCGGATCGGCGGACCCGGGGCCGGCTCCGAGGCCGCGGGAGACGGCGGCCGGCGGCCCCGGGAGATCCGCGCGGCGGAGCCCGTCGCGCTCGGCGGCTTCCTGGTGACGGCGCGGCCCGGCGCGACCGGGGTGTCGGTGGAGGTCGCCGACGCGGACGGCGAGAACCCGCCCGAGGACCGGTTCAAGCTGCTGGTCCGTCAGGGCGACCAGGTGGTGGAGTCGTACGACGTCTCCACCCGCAAGAACGTCAAGGGGTACGTGGTCACCCAGCTGCGCGCCTCCCGGCTGGTCGAGGTGACCGAGCAGCAGGACGCCGCCCCGGCCCGGCCCGCGAGCCAGACGGTGGCGGTGCCCGACGCGCCGGCCGCTCCCGCGGGTCCCGCCGCCGGCGAGGTCTCCCGGACCGACCCCGCCGAGTACGTCGGCGACGCCGCCGCCCGCACCGGTTTCGCCGGGCTGGAGGCCATCGACGAGATCACCATGGTCGCGGTCCCGGACCTGATGGGCGCCTACCAGCGCGGTGACATCGACGCCGAGGGCGTGCGCACCGTCCAGCTCGCGGTCATCTCGCACTGCGAGCAGATGGGCGACCGGGTCGCGGTCCTCGACACCCCGCCCGGGCTCACCGCCCAGCAGGTGCGGACCTGGCGCAACGACGAGGCCGGCTACGACTCCCGGTACGCCACCCTCTACTACCCGTGGGTGAAGGTCTTCGACCCGGCGGCCGGCCGCACCGCGACGGTTCCGCCGAGCGGACACATCGCCGGTGTGTGGGCGCGCAGCGACGCCGAGCGCGGGGTGCACAAGGCGCCCGCCAACGAGGTGATCCGGGGCGCGGTGGACCTGGAGATCCGGCTCAGCAAGGGCGAGCAGGACCTGCTCAACCCGATCGGGGTGAACTGCGTGCGCGCCTTCCCCGGCCGCGGCATCCGGATCTGGGGCGCCCGCACCCTGTCCTCCGACCCGGCCTGGCGCTATCTGAACGTACGGCGTCTCTTCAACTACCTCGAGGAATCCATCCTGTTGGGCACCCAGTGGGTGGTCTTCGAGCCGAACGACGACCGGCTGTGGTCGAGCATCCGCCGCAACGTCACCGCGTTCCTCACCGAGGAATGGCGCCGGGGCGCGCTCTTCGGCCGCACCGCCGAGGAGGCGTTCTATGTGAAGTGCGACCGCGACAACAACCCGCAGACCTCCATCGACCAGGGCCGGGTCGTCTGCGAGATCGGCGTCTCCCCCGTCAAGCCCGCCGAGTTCGTGGTGTTCCGGCTGGCCCAGTTCTCCGACAGCACCAGCCTCATCGACGAGTGACCCGCGGGTCGGCCAAGGAAAGGTGACAGACAGTCATGGCAGAGGGCGATGCTCTTTCCACCCACGTCTTCGGCGTGCAGCTCGGCGGATACCTGGTGGAGTCCATCCAGGAGATCAGCGGGCTGACCGTCGAGGAGGAGGTCGTCGAGGTACGGCAGGTCAGCTCGGAGGGCAAGCAGATCATCCGCAAGCAGCCCGGCGCCCGCCAGGCCGGCGAGATCACGATCACCCGGGGACTCGACAAGAGCAGCGAGTTCACCAAGTGGATCAAGGAAACGCTCAACAACGGTGCCGTCGACACCGCCCGGCAGAACCTGACCATCGAGATCAAGGACAGCAAGGGCGAGACGGTCCGCCGTATCCAGCTGATGAACGGCTGGGCCTCCCGCTGGGAGGGGCCGTCCCTCAAGGCCGGTGAGTCGGCCGCGGCCACCGAGTCCGTCACGATCGTGTTCGAGGAGATCGTCGTCGAATGAGGCGCCGTACCGTCACGGCGGGCAGCCTGGAGGAGATCCTGGAGGCGACGGCGCCCGCCCCGGCCGCCGAGCAGCCGCCCACCCCGCCCGCCGCCACCCCCTCCCCGACACCACGGGAGCACGGCCTGCGCACGGAGTTCGAGTTCGAGCTGCCGCGCGGGTACGTGGACGAGGCGGGCACCCTGCACCGGCACGGCGCGATGCGGCTGGCGACCGCCCGCGACGAGCTGCGGCCGCAGATCGATCTGCGGGTCAAGGAGAACCCGGCGTATCTGAGCGTGGTGCTGCTGAGCCAGGTGATCACCCGGCTCGGCGCCATCACCGATGTGCACGCGGGGATCGTGGAACGGATGTACGCCACCGATGTGGCGTTCCTCCAGGACTTCTACCGCCGGGTCAACAGTGAGGGGCACACCCGTGCCGCGGTGACCTGTCCGCACTGCGAGGGCGCCTTCGAGGTGGACCTCTCGGGTGGGCGCCTGGGGGAATCGTGACGTACGCGCTCCCCCGGCTCCGGGAGGAGATCGCGTACGTCGCCTATCACTTCCACTGGCAGCGCGAGGAGATCCTCGACCTCACCCACGCCGAGCGGCAGACCTGGGTGGCCGAGATCGCCCGTATCAACACCCGGATGAACGAGGGCGGTTGAGTTCATGGCATGGTGGCACGCCCTGCGCCGCCGGGCCGCGGCGGCGACCGGCACGGCGGAGCGCACCGTCCCCGCCCCCGAGTCCGATGCGGGTTCCGGTTCCGTCGTCGCGCCCGCGTCCGCGTCCGTGCCGGGGGACTGGGACGGCGGGTGGCGCAGCGCCCCGCCGCCGACGCTGACCGTCGCCCGCGCCCCGATCGGCGTCAGCGACGGCCTCGCCTTCCGCGCGGGCCTCGCCTCCTGGCAGAACCCGGCCTTCGACGCGGGCCTCGGCCACGCGCTGCTGCCCTCCGCCCCGGCGGGGTTGCTGCACGGCGTCACCCAGCGGGCCACCGCCCCCGCCACCCGCCACCACGCCGACGGCGGTCCACTGCTGCTGCGGGCCGCCGTCCGCCCGGACACCGAGGAACCGGCCGAATCCGCCGGCCGACCGGGCGACTCCTCTCGTACGACGGCCCCCGCGCGTCGCCGTACGGCGCCTGCTGCACCGCAGCGCTCGGCCCCGACCGCGAACCGTCACGCGCCCGGCGCGGCGGCCGTCCAGCGGGCCGCAGCGGGGCCCGCCGATCAGGTGGTCCGCCCCGCCGATCCGGGCCGCCCGGCGGCGGGGCCGGAACTTCCACCGGTCCGTCGGATCGCCGTGGTACGGGTCGCCCCGCGCGGCGGAACGGCGGGCCCGGCTCCGGCGGGCGGCCCGGACAGGGCCACGATCACCGCCCAACGCGCCGATGCCGTACGGCCCCGGCCGCTGGGTCCCTCACTCACGGTTGCCCGGCGGTCGGCGGAACCCGTACGCCGGATCCCGGCCCTGAAGCCCGAGGTCCGGCGTGGCGCAGCCCCTGGCAGGGGCACGGACAGCACCACGGACACGGACGCGACGCCCTCGATCACCACCGAGCCGGCCCCCAAGGACACCTCTCGCCCCGACTCCCCGGAGCGACGGATCGACCGAGCCCCGTTGGGCACGCCCCTGCCCGAACTGCCGCCCACCGCACACCCCTCGGCCACCGGCGGACCAACAGACCCGCCCCAGCCCACGGCACCACCCGCGCTCCCCCTCGGACCTGGCCCCGCGCCGGCCGACGCCGGGCACCCGAGCGGACTGCGGGCGCCGCTGCCGGCGATGCCACCGACCGCACGCCCCTCGGCCACGGGCCGACCGGCAGACCCCTCCCACCCCACGGCATCACCCGCGCTCCACCTCACCGGTCAGCAGGCGCACACCCCCGGCCCGGCCTCCGCGCCAGCCGACACCCGACACCGGGCCGGACTGGGCGCGCCCCTGCCCGAACTGCCGCCCACCGCGCGCCCCTCGGCCACCGGCCGACCCACAGACCCGCACCACCCCACGACACCACCCGCACTCCCCCTCACCGGGCGACAGCCGGAGACCCCTGCCCCCGCACCAGCCGGTCCCGCGCTGTCCGACACCCGACACCCGAGCGCACTGGGCGCACCCCTGACCGAGGTGCCGCCCACCGCACACCCCTCGGCCACCGGCCGACCCACAGACCCGCACCACCCCACGGCACCAGCCGCACTCCCGCTCACCGGGCGACAGCCGGAGACCCCTGCCCCCGCGCCGGCCGATGCCCGGCACCGGGGCGGACTGGGGGCGCCGCTGCCCGCGATGCCCCCCACTGCCGCTCCACCCCACTCCCCCAGCTCCAACGGGCGGCCGGTCACCGTGCGCTCCGGCAGCGCGCCCCTGCTGGGCGCGGCGGACACCGGACGCCCCGGCCTGTCCGGCAACTCCGCGGAGAAGAGCGGGATTTCACCCGCGTCCAGCAACCCCTCGGCCGTGCTGCCGGGTCCCTCGACGGCTGACGGCACTCCGCCGGTCGTCACAGCAGGGCCCGGACCGGCGCAGTCCCTGTCCGTCCCGGAGCCCTCGCCGGCCGACCGGGCTGCCCCTGGTGCGCGCGGTGCGTCACCGGCGGACCGTCCGCGCTCCGGTGGTCACGGCGCGCCGGGCCCGGTCGTCGTCGCCCGTGCGGTCTCGGGACCGGCGCGGCCGGCGGGTCCGGGCACCGCGGGAACGCCCGGTGTCATCGGCCGGCCGCCGTACACCGTGCAGCGGCGCAGCTCGGGCGTCGCGCCGGGCGCGCCCCGTGCCCTGGCCCTGCTCGCCGCGCGTCCGCTGACGCTCAACACCCGTGCGCCGCACGGCTTCGCGCCGCCTGCCACGCCCCGCGCCCCCGTGCACCCGGTCGTGGCCGCGTCCTGGCGCCGCGAACCGACCGCGGCACCGGCTCCCCCACCCGCCGTACCGAGCAACGCGGGATCGGGCCCATCCGCGCGACCGGCCCGGAGTGTCCCCGCGCATGCCGCCGCACCGCCGGTACAGCGGGCCGCCCCCGGCCCCGGCCCCGCGCCGGCGCTCCCGCACCGGACGTCATCAGACGGCCCGGCACCGATGCCAGCGGCCTCCTCCGCCTCCCCGCCGAGCCATCCCGCCCCGGTCGCCGATGCCGGGCCGGTGACAGCGCTCCCGCCGTCGGGCAGCCGCACGCCCCCGGCAGCGCTGCCGTATCCCTCCCCGTCGGCGACCCCGGCTACCGACCCCCCGTCACCCGGCGGCCCCAGCCGCCCCGCGGCTCGGCGGGCCCTTCCCGTCGTACGGCCTGAGCCTCCCGTTCAGCGGGCGGTGGGCGGGGCGGATGCGGTGTCGCGGCCGCCGGTGCTGCCCTTGGCCGAGTCGTCGGCCGGGCCGCTGCACCTGCCGGACCGCCCGGTGCCGGTGGCCTCGCCCGGACCGCCCGTGCCCGTGGTACGCGCCGGCCGCGCGGCGACGGCGCCGGTCGTCCAGCGGGACGGGGCCGGCAAGGCGGGTGGGGTTCCGGGGGCGGCGGTGCCCGCGCGCGGGAGACAGCGGTCGGCCTCCGCACCGCCCGCGCCCGGCAGGGCCCCGGCGTCGGCACCGGCACCGGCACCGGCACCGCAGGACGCCGGTATCGACCTGGACGACCTGGCGCGGCGGCTTCTGGAGCCGATGTCCCGGCTGCTCCGCGCCGACCTGCGGCGCGGCCGGGAACGCGCGGGCCGCCCCTACGACGGCCGTCGTTGAAGACACGTTGAAGACACGTTGAGGCAGCAGGACGCTCAGGACGCCAAGGACAGGGAACGGATGAACCACGGATGACGGACAACATCTTCGCGACGAGCGTGTTCTTCCGGCTCGCGATCGGCGGCAACGACCTGGGGGCCTTCCACACCTGCTCCGGCATGGGGGCGGAGGTGGAGATGGAGACGTACGCCGAGGGCGGCAACAACGGCTTCACCTGGCAGTTGCCCGGCCGCGTCAGCTGGTCGAACATCACGCTGACCCGGCCGGTCACCGCCGACACGGCGAAGATCGGCCGCTGGCTCGACGAGACGCTGCGACGCGTGGAGCCGAAGGACGGGGAGATCGTGGCGCTCAGGCCGGATCTGACCCGGATCATCAGCTGGCAGGTGCTCGGCATCGTGCCGGTGCGCTGGCAGGGGCCGTCCTTCGACCCGTCGTCCTCGGAGCCGGCGGTGGAGACGCTGGAGATCGCCCACGAGGGACTGAGGCCTTCCTGATGCCGTCCCTGCGCACCAGCCGGGCCAGGGCCCAGCTGACACTGAAGGAGCCGCCGACCGCGGTCGGTGCCAAGCCCGGCGGGACGATCGCGCGGCTGAACCTCCAGTTCAACCCGACCACGCTGCAACTGCGCAAGACCACCGAGTGGCGGCGTACTCCGTCCCGGATGGCCGGGCAGTCGGCGCTGCCCGAGTTCGTGGGCAGCGGCCCGCGGGAGTTGAGCCTGGAGGTCTTCCTCGACGCGACCTCGACGCACGACAACTCGGTCGAGCAGGCGGTGGAGAAGCTGATGAAGGCGTGTGTGCCGACGCCGGCGAGTCTCGCCCGCAAGAAGCCGGCCAGCCCCTGGGTGCGGTTCGAGTGGGGCACCGCGCGGACGACGTCGTTCGACGGGGTGCTGTCGAGCCTGTCGGTGACGTACACGCTGTTCGACGTGGACGGCAGGCCGCTGCGGGCGACCTGTGCGCTGTCGGTCGAGGAGGCGAGCGTCGACCCGCCGGGGCAGAACCCGACCTCGGGGGCGCGCACGGCCCGCAGTACGCACACGGTGGTGGCCGGGGACAGCCTGGCGCTGCTGGCGTGGCGGGAGTACGGCGACGCGACGGCCTGGCGGGTCATCGCCGAGGCGAACGGGATCGACGACCCGATGGCCCTGGTGCCCGGCACCGAACTGGTGGTGCCGGCGCTGGGGGACGCGGGCGCGGAGGAGGAGCGGTGACCACACCGGAGGCGCGGGGCGGCCGGTCGTTCGCGGCGGACCCCGTCGTGGAGGCGCCCGGCGAGCTGCCGCAGGTCTGGGCGGCGCAGTTGGTGAGCTGTGTGGTGGACGAGAACGTGGGTCTGCCGGACACCGCGGTGCTCACCTACCGCGACCCCGACCACGAGTTCCTGAAGTCGACCGGCATCACGCTCGGTACACCGCTTCGGGTGTCCGTGGTGACGGTCGCCGGGCAGGCGCGCGAGCGGCTGTTCAACGGCGAGGTCACGGCGGTGGAGATCGACCGGGACGGCACCGGGTCGTTCACGGTGGTGCGGGCCTACTCGGCCGCGCACCGGCTCCAGCGGGGCCGGAAGGTGGTGGCGTACCGGAACATGACGGCCGCCGCCATCGTCCGCAAGGTGGCCGCCGGGGCGGGCCTGCCCTGCGGGAAGGTGGAGGCCGCGCCGGTCACCTACCGCCAGCTGTCGCAGGCCAACGTCTCCGACTGGGACTTCTTGCAGTACCTGGCCGGGGAGAGCGGGGCGCTGGTGCGGGTCGACGACAAGGGGGTGCTCCAGTTCACCCGGCCCGAGAAGGCGTCCGGCGCGCCGGCGCCGTCGACGCCCGCCACCCAGAACCCGATGGTGCTGGAGTACGGGCGGAACCTGCTCGCGCTGCGGGCCGCCCTGTCGGGTGCGGACGGCGCGGGCTCGGTCGAGGTGCGGGGCTGGGACGCGACCACCAAGACCCCGCTGGTGGCGCGGCAGCCCGCCGTGCACAGCGAGACCGTGCTGCCGGGGCTGAGCCCGGCGCTGGCCGCCCGGTTCGGTGCGACGGCGAAGCTGACGGTGACGGACACCCCGTACCGCAGCCAGGCCGAGACGACCGCGGCGGCGGACGCGATCGCCGCGCAGGTCAGTTCGGGGTTCGGCGAGCTGGAGGCGGTGGCCGAGGGAAATCCGCGGCTGCGTGCGGGCCGGCCGGTCGCGCTCGGCAACGTGGGGCCGGCGTTCTCCGGGCGGTACACGGCGACGGCGGTGCGGCACAGTCTGGAGCCGCACGGCGGCTACCGGACGACGGTGTGGGTCAGCGCCAGCCCGGACCGGTCCCTCGCGGGCCTGGTGACCGGCGCGAACGCGCCCGGCCGCGGCCCGCGCATGCCGGGTCTGGCGATCGGTGTGGTGACGGACGTACGGGAGCCGGGGGGCGCGCAGAGCGGCGGGGTCCGGCTCCGGTTCCCCTGGCTGGACGACACCTATGTGACCGACTGGGTGCGCACGGTGCAGTGGGGCGGCAAGGGCGGCGGGGGCGTGGTGAGCCCCGAGGTCAACGACGAGGTGCTGGTGGGCTTCGAGCAGGGGCTGCTGGACAGCCCGTATGTCATCGGCGGTCTGTACAACGGCGTGGACCGGCCCTCGCCGCACGACGTGCCGCTGGTGGACGCGACCAGCGGCAGGGTCAACCGCCGTTCGGTGGTGTCGCGTTCGGGTCATCGGGTGGAGCTGCTCGACGCCAGGGCGCCGGGGCCGTCCGGGGTGCGGCTGCGCACCGGGGACGGGCGGCTGGAGGTGCTGCTGCACGACCGGGAGAACACCATCGAGCTGACGGTGTTCGCGCCCGGCGGCCGGCGGCCGCTGTCCTGCGTACGGCTGGACGAGCGGGGCATCGCACTCGACGCGGGAACCGGAAAGGTCAGCGTCAAGGGCGGCACCGTGGAGATCGACGCCACCACGGCGGTCCGTGTCGGCGCTCCGTCCGTGCACATCACCGGCCGGACGGACGTCACGGTCGACGGCGGCCTGCTGGGGGTGCTGAAGGCGGATCTCGTCCGCATCAACTGACGTCAACTCACTTGTCCGACACGCCCGTTGAGGGCCGTACCGTACCGTTCTCGCGAGGAGCCCGGATATGCCCGCCGCAGCCCGTACCGGCGATCCCACCAGCCACGGCGGTGTGATCGCCACCCCGCCGCCCGGCGCCGCCGCGACGGTGGCGCGCGTGCTGATCGGCGGCCGGCCCGCCGCCGTCGTGGGCAGCCTGCACACCTGTGTCATGCCCCCGCACGCGGCCCTCGGACCGGCCAATGTGATCCTGCCCTCCCCGGCCGCGCTGCTGTCGGGCCAGGTCCTCATCGGCGGGCTGCCGGCCGCGCGGGCGGGCGACTCCACCGCGTGCGGTGCGACGGTGCAGATCGGTGCGCTCACCGTGCAGATCGGGGGCCTGTGATGAGTGAACGGTTCATCGGACGCGGCTGGGCGTTCCCGCTGCGGGTCGGGCCGACCGGCGGCATCGCCATGGTGGAACG
Organism: Streptomyces sp. NPDC127190; assembly: GCF_042672505.1. NCBI lineage: Bacteria > Bacillati > Actinomycetota > Actinomycetes > Kitasatosporales > Streptomycetaceae > Streptomyces > Streptomyces sp. NPDC127190. Next base: position 47,431 of record NZ_JBHXVE010000024.1, on the reverse strand, counting down.
GGAACGGGAGATCGAGGAGGCGATCCGGCTGGTGCTGGGCACCGCACCCGGTGAGCGCCCGATGCGGCCCGAGTTCGGCTGTGGCATCCACGACTTCGTCTTCGCGCCCGGCGACGGCGCCACCGCGGGGCGGATCGCGCAGGCGGTGCGCGAGGCGCTGGAGCGCTGGGAGCCGCGGATCGCGGTGGACGACGTGGTGGTGGCCTTCGACGAGGTGGACGCCGGGACCCTCTACATCGATGTGCACTACACGGTGCGCTCCACCAACGACCGGCGCAACCTGGTCTTCCCCTTCTACACGATCCCCTCCGAGGAGGGGGCCGAGGAAACGGTCGCGAACTGATGGCCCTGCCCTCCCCCAACCTGGACGACCGGCGGTTCCAGCAACTCGTCGACGAGGCGAAGCGGTACGTGCAGCAGCGCGCCCCGGAGTGGACCGACCACAACGTCTCCGACCCGGGCGTCACCCTGATCGAGACGTTCGCCTACCTGGTGGACCAGTTGCTGTACCGGCTGAACCGGGTGCCGGACAAGAACTACACCGCGTTCCTGGACCTGTTGGGCATCCGGCTGTTCCCGCCGGCTGCGGCCTCGGCCGAGGTCGACTTCTGGCTGTCGGCACCGCAGCCGGACACGGTGACGCTGCCCGCCGGCACCGAGGTGACCACGGCGGACGGCGAGTCGGAGGAGCCCGTGGTGTTCGCCACCACGGAGGAACTGCGCATCGTGCCCAGCGAGTTGGTCCGGCTGGTGACGGCGCCCCGCTCCGGTGAGCAGACCGACCGGACCGGCCGGCTCGCCGAGGGCCTCGATGTGCCCTGCTTCCAGGCGGCGCCCGAGCCGGGGGACGCCCTGCTGTTCGGGCTGCCCTCGGCGGTGCCGCGCTGTGTGCTCGCGGTGCGGCTGGACAGCCGGGTGGAGGGCGTCGGCGTGGACCCGCGTCAGCCGCCGCTGGTCTGGGAAGCGTGGGACGGCGGCCGCTGGCAGCGGTGCGAGACCGGTGCGGACACCACCGGCGGGCTGAACCGGCCCGGCGAGGTGACCGTGTTCGTGCCGGCCGGGCACACGGCGTCGGTGATCGGTGGGCACCGGGCGGGCTGGCTGCGCTGCCGGGTCACCGAGCCGGAGCCGGGCCAGCCGTTCTACTCGGAGTCCCCGACGGTGCGGGAGGCGTCGGTGTTCACGGTGGGCGGCACCACCTCGGTCGAGCACGCCGAGACCGTCACCGATGTCCCGCTCGGCATCTCGGAGGGGGTCCCGGGCCAGACGTTCCGGCTCGGCCGCCCGCCGGTGCTGCTGGACGGCGAGCCGCCGGTGGTGGAGGTCTCCTCCGCGGACGGCTGGCTCCCGTGGCAGGTCGTGGAGCACTTCGGCCGCTCGGAGCCCACCGACCGGCATGTCCAAGTGGACGCCACCACCGGGGAGTTCATCTTCCCGCCGGCGCTGCGCGAACCCGACGGCACGCTGCGCCCGTGCGGCGCGGTGCCGGAGAAGGGCGCGCACATCCGGGTGGCCCGCTACCGCACCGGCGGCGGCCCGGCGGGCAACGTGGCCCGCGGCGCGATCTCGGTGCTGCGCAGCTCCGTGCCGTACATCGCGCGGGTCGGCAACCGGGAGGCGGCCCGCGGCGGGGTGGACGGGGAGACCGTCGCCAACGCCAAGCTGCGGGCTCCGGACGCGCTGCGGATGCAGGAGCGCGCGGTCACGGCCGAGGACTACGAGACCATCAGCCGGCAGGCGGCGCCCTCGGTGCGCCGGGTGCGCTGTCTGCCCGCCGCGGACGCGGCCGGCGCGGTGCGGGTGCTCGTCGTGCCGGACGCCGTGGCCGACGACGGCGACCGGCTCCGCTTCGAGCAGCTGATCCCCTCCGACCAGGTACTCCAGACGATCACCGCGAGCCTGGACGAGCGGCGGCTGATCGGCACCCGGCTGGTGGTGGAACCGCCCGCCTACCAGGGCGTCACCGTGGTCGCCCGGCTCGCGGCGGCGCCCGGCGACACCGACCGGGTGCGCGAAGCCGCCCTTGCCGCGCTGTTCCGGCACCTCAACCCGCTGCGCGGCGGGCCGGACGGCACCGGGTGGCCGTTCGGGCGGCCGGTGCAGTACGGGGAGGTCTTCGGCGTGCTCCAACAGGCCACCGGCAACGCGCTGGTGGAGGAGATCCGGCTGTTCCCCGCCGACCCGATCACCGGGCGGCGGGGCGCGCCGGTGGACCGCATCGACGTGGGGCCCGGCACGCTGGTGTTCTCGTACCAGCACCAGGTCGTCGTACAGCCGGTCGAGCCGGAGGCCGGGGCATGAGCCGCGCCGGAGTTCCGGGCCTGCCGAGCCGGCACCCGATCGGAGCGCTGCTGCCCGCGCTCTACGCCGAGGACGACTTCGCACAGCGGTTCACCGCGGGCCTGGACACCGTCCTCGCCCCGGTGTTCGCGACCCTCGACAACCTGCCCGCCTACCTGGACCCGCGGGTGGCGCCGCTCGACTTCGTGGCCTGGCTGGCGTCATGGGTGGGCGCCGAGGACGACCCGCACCGGCCGGCCGCGCTGCGCCGGGAGGCCGTACTCCGGGCGGTGGAGCTGCACCGCCGGCGCGGCACCCGGCGCGGTCTGGTCGACCGGCTGTGGCTCACCCTCGGCGTGCACGCCGAGGTCACCGGTGACGGCGGGGCGGCCTGGTCCCGTACCGCGGGCGCCGAGCTGCCACCGGAGCCGTCCGGTGAGGTGGTGGTCCGGGTCTGGCCGGGCCGGGACCCCGAGGTGGACGAGGCCCGGGTCCGCGAGGTGGTCCGGGCCCTGTGCCCGGTGCATGTCTCGTGCCGGGTGGAGGTCCTGCCCGGCCCGCCCGTCGACGACGGAGGGAGGTGACGTCGTGCGCAGCTGTCCCTCGTGCGGGGCGTCCAACGATCCCGGGGACGACTTCTGCCGCAACTGCGGCTCCTACCTGGGCTGGTCCGAAGGGCGTACCCCGCCGGCGCAGTCCCCGGCCGCGGATTCCCCGGCTCCGCGGCCGGATCCCCCGGCCCCGCAGCCGGACCGGCCGACGGGCAGCCGATCGGCCGACGCGCGGCCGGCCGACCTGCCGTCGGACGACGTGGCGTCGGATGACGCCTCATCGACAGGTGCGCCCTCGGCTGACGCCCCGTCGCCGGACCGCCGGCCGCCGGACGGCCCGTCGGCCGATGCCCCCTCGTCGGCGTCCGCGGCGGACGGCGGGTCCGCCGTGTCCCCGACCGCCCCCGACCATTCCCCGTCCCTGCGGGACCGGCTGACGAACCGTGCCCGGCGGGAGCCACAGAACGCGCGCCGCACGAGCCCGGAGCGGAACCCCGGGCCTCCGGCGGCGGGGGCAGCCCGGGATTCCGGATCCCCCACGGCTCCTGACACTGCTTCGGCGTCGAGCCCGGCCGTCCCGGCGGGCGGCAGCGCCGGTGACCGCAACCGCCCCGATACGACCCGAACGGACCGCCCGGCCGCATCCGGACCGGCATCTCCGTCGACCCGTGCCCCGGCGACCGGCGCCCCGACCTCCGAACCCCCGGCCCCCGAACCCCCACCCACCGACAACCCGGCACCGAGCCGCTCCACACCCGGCCCCTCACCCACCCGCCCCTCCACCCCCACACCCCCCGCACGCGCCTTCCCCGGCCCCCGGGCTCCCGCGTCCATCGAGCAGAGCGGGCCGCACGACGGGCCGGTGTTGCCCGTGCAGCCCGCGAAGCCGGTCGCGCCGCGTCCTGTCGTACGTCCCGCCGCACCCGCACCCGAGGAGGCCACCGGGCCGCCCTGCCGGGTGTGCGGCACGCCGAACCCGCCCGACCGCCGGTTCTGCCGCCGCTGCGCCGCCCCCCTGCGCCCGACGGAAGCCGCCGCCCCGCTGCCCTGGTGGCGCACCATCTGGCCGTTGCGCCGCCGGGTGCGGGCCGGCTCCGGCCGGGCGGTACGACTGCTGGTGATCCTCGCCGTGGTGGTGGGCCTGTGCGTGGCCGGTTTCCTGCTGCTGCCCGCCGGGCGCGCCCTGGTCGAGGACACCCGCGACAAACTCGGCAACGCCAAGGCCGTCACCCCGGCGCATGTCACGGCGAGCGCCCAGGTGCCCGGGCATCCGGCGGCGGACACGACGGACGGTCTCAACAACCGCTACTGGGGGGCGCCGGGAGCGGGCGCCTCGGTGACGTACACCTTCGACAAACCGTTCCGGCTGGTCGACCTCATCATCACGAACGGCGCGGCCACGGCACCGGAGCAGTACGCCCGCGAGGCCCGGGCGCTCCGGATGGATGCGGAGGTCACCTCGGCGGACGGCACGGTGCACCGCAGCACGCTCTCGCTCAGCGACACACCGGGGCCCCAGACCTTCCCCACCGGGGTGAGCGACGTCGTCAGGGTGCGGCTGGTGCTGCGGTCGGTCACGGGGCTGACGTCCGGCCGTCATGTCGCGGTCGCGGAGGTGGAGTTCCGTCAGCGCAGCTGAAACCCGGAGCCCCGAGATCGCAACTCTGTGCAATTGATCGGTTACTCTAGGCGGCCATGAGGAACGGCCCCGCCTCGCGCACCCGCCGCGCCGTGCTGCGTGCCGGCGCGGCGGTCGTGCTGCTCCTGGCCGTCCTCACGCATCTCGCGGTGTGCGGACACGACCCCGTGTCACTGCCCCGGGCCGGCGGGCCCGTCGCGGCCGCGGCCACTTCCGGCGCGCCCGGTTCGGTCCCCGACCCGCACTGCTGCGGCGGCGACGAGCCGACGCTCCAGGCGCCCCGCGGCACCGCCGGGCCGGTGCCGGCCGGGCACGAGGCGACCACCCTGGCCGGACCGGCGCACGTCCCCGCGGGGACGTCGTCCGGGCCCGGCAGGGCATCGGACAGGAGGGCGGAGGTCCGGTCGACCGGGCCGTCACCGGCCCGGCTCGGGGTGTGGCGGACCTGAGCGGCCCCCGGCCGTGACCCCGGCCGTCCCTCGGGACCCGCCGGGGCGCGGCCGCCGTCTCCGTTCATCTCGCCCCCCACCTCACGGCCCTCAGCCGTCCGCCGAGCGGCCGCAGGAGCAGCACGCCATGAACCACACACCCCTGCCCACCCCCGCCAGGCACCCCCTGCGCACGCCGGCCGGGCTCGTCGGCGACACCCCGGTCCTGTGGATCGGAGAGCCCTTCACCGCCGCCGGCCGCGGCTTCTGGGCCAAGCTGGAGGGACACAATCCCGGCGGTATCAAGGACCGCGCCGCCCTGCACATGGTGCGCGCGGCCCGGGAGCGCGGGCAGTTGCGGCCCGGCGCCCGGATCGTGGAGTCCAGCTCGGGCACGCTCGGCCTCGGTCTGGCGCTGGCCGGAGCCACGTTCGGCCACCCGGTGACCGTGGTCACCGACCCCGGTATGGAGCCCCTGCTGACCGGGCTGCTCACGGCGTACGGCGCGGAGGTCGACGTGGTCACCGAGGCGCACCCGGTCGGCGGCTGGCAGCAGGCCCGGCGCCGGCGCGTCGGGCAGCTCCTGGCCCGGCACCCCGGCGCCTGGCACCCGGACCAGTACGACAACCCCGACAACGTCGCCGCGTACGCCCCGCTCGCCCGTGAACTGGCCGCCCAGCTCGACCGTGTCGACACCCTCGTCGTCTCCGTCGGCACCGGCGGCCACTCCGCCGGCGTCGCCTCGGTGCTGCGCGGCTCCTTCCCGGGGCTGCGCGTGGTCGGCGTCGACGCGACCGGCTCGACGATCTTCGGCCAGCCCGCCGCGCCCCGGCTGATGCGCGGCCTGGGCAGCAGCATCCACCCGCGCAACGTCGCCCACCGGCTCTTCGACGAGGTGCACTGGGTCGCCGCCGCCGACGCGGTCTGGGCCGCCCGGCGGCTGGCCCGCGACCACTACGCCACCGGCGGCTGGAGCGTCGGCGCCGTCGCCCTGGTCGCGCGCTGGCTGGCCCGCACCCTGCCCGCCGGGAACCGTATCGTCGCCGTCTTCCCCGACGGGCCGCAGCGGTATGTGGGCACCGTCTACGACGACGCCTACTGCCGGGTCCACCAGCTGCTGGACCGGCCGCCCGCCGACGACCCGGACGAGATCGCGCACCCCGGCGAGCGCACCGTCACCCGCTGGACCCGCTGCACCCGGGTCACCGACCCGACGCTGCCGCAGGGGGCCGCCCGATGAGGAGCCTGTGGCGGCAGACCCGTTCCTTCCCGGCGCCGGCCCGGCTGTTGATGGTGAACCAGTTCGCCATCAACCTCGCCTTCTACATGCTGATGCCCTACCTGGCCGGGCATCTCTCGCACGGGCTGGGGCTCGCCGCCTGGGCCGTGGGGCTCGTGCTGGGGGTGCGGAACTTCTCCCAGCAGGGGATGTTCCTGATCGGCGGGACCCTCGCCGACCGCTTCGGCTACAAGGCGCCGATCATGGCCGGGTGCCTGCTGCGCACCGTCGGTTTCGGCCTGCTCGGCTGGGTGGACGACCTGCCCGCGCTGCTCGCCGTCTCCGCCGCGACCGGTTTCGCGGGCGCGTTGTTCAACCCGGCCGTCCGCGCGTATCTGGCCGGGGAGGCGGGCGAGCGGCGCGTCGACGCGTTCGCCGTGTTCAACGTGTACTACCAGGCCGGCATGCTGCTCGGGCCGCTGGTCGGACTCGCCCTGCTGGCGGCCGACTTCCGGCTGGTGTGCACGACGGCCGCGGCCGTGTTCGCCGGGCTGACCCTGCTCCAGTGGCGCGCCCTGCCCGCCCGGCACGGCCGCCCGGCCGGTTCCGGGGCGGGCGGGGTGGCCGCGCAGTGGCGCGGTGTCGTCACGAACCGGCCGTTCCTGCTCTTCGCCACCGCGATGACCGGTTCCTATGTGCTGACGTTCCAGGTGTACCTGGCGCTGCCGCTCGCCGCGGCGGTCGCCCTGGGTTCCGACGGTACGACGGTCACCAGCGGGCTCTTCGTGGTCTCGGCCGGTGTGGCGGTGGCCGGTCAACTGCGGCTGACGGTCTGGGCGAAGCGACGGTGGCGGCCCGAGCAGGCGCTGGTGTACGGGCTGGCGGCGCTGGGGCTCGCGTTCCTGCCGCTCGTCGCCGCCCCGCCCGGTTCGTCGCTCGCGGTGCTCGTCGCCCTGGTGGCGGCGGTGGTGCTCCTCGCGGCGGGTTCCGCGGTGGTCTACCCGTTCGAGATGGAGACCGTGGTCGCGTTGTCCGGCGGCCGTCTCGTCGCCACGCACTACGGCCTGTACAACACGGTCTCCGGCCTGGGCATCACGGTGGGCAACCTGGGCGTCGGCGCCCTGTGGGACTTCGCCGTACGGCACGACGCGCTCCGGCTGACCTGGACGGCGCTGACGGCCACCGGACTGGTGTGCGCCGCCTTCGTGGCCGTACTCGAACGGCGGGGACGGCTGACGGCGCGGCACCCGGAGCCGGCCACCCTCTGAGACTCCGCACGGCCGGCCGCGCAGGACGCGGCCGGCCACCCCTGCTGAGCCGCGGAGCGGCCCGGGGTCAGGCGCTCAACCAGCCCTTGCCGCGGGCCAGTTCGAGGACGCAGCCGCGGATCTGCCGGATCTGCGCGGCGGTCAGCGAGTCGACCGACTCGACCAGCGCCTCGGTCAGTTCGGTACGGAACAGGGCGGCGCTCGTGGCCTCCCCGGGCGCCTGGAAACGGGCGGCGACCGGCTCCTCCGCCAGGACGGGACGGCTGGGCAGCCGGTTCGGGGACGGCTGGTAGACCAACCGGATCTGCGAGGCCTTCGGGCCCTTGTCCCCCATCTCCAGATGGAACTCGACCTCGCTGCCCTCACGGTAGAGGTACTTCTCGTCCAGCAGGTCGTTCGCGTGCATGAACACGTCCTCGCCCGGCTCCGACGGGGCGATGAACCCATACCCCCGGACCTCGTCGAAACGCAGCACCTTGCCGGTCATCAGCACAGCCCACACACCTCCAGCAACAACACCAGTACAGCCGAGACGGCCCGCGCGCGGACGTCTCGCGAGCGAACCTACACACCTTCGGCCGCGGATACGAGCCCGGACCTGTGCGGCCCCGGGCCGGTCAGGGCGGCGGTGCCTGGATCCCGGGGCGGAACTTCGGGACCCGGACCGTGATCTTGGTGCCGGCGCCGACGCCGGTCTCGATGACCAGGCCGTGGTCGTCGCCGTACACCTGGCGCAGCCTGCGGTCCACGTTCCGCAGGCCGATGCCGGTCGCCGGACCGGCGGTGCCCGCCAGGACGGCGCGCAGGTGTTCCGGTTCCATGCCGACGCCGTTGTCCTCGATGACGACGCGGGCCTCGGTGCCCTCGTCCTCGGCGGCGATCGTGATGCTGCTGCGCTCGACGGACTCCTCCAGACCGTGTTTGAGGGCGTTCTCCACCAGGGGCTGGAGACACAGGAAGGGCAGGGTCACGGGCAGCACCTCGGGCGCGATGCGCAGGGTGACCCGCAGGCGGCGGCCGAAGCGGGCGCGGGCGAGTTCCAGGTACTGCTCGATGGAGCGCAACTCCTCGGCGAGGGTGGTGAAGTCGCCGTTGCGGCGGAAGGAGTAGCGGGTGAAGTCGGCGAACTCCTGGAGGAGTTCACGGGCGCGCTCGGGGTCGGTGCGGACGAAGGAGGCGATGCTCGCGAGGGAGTTGTAGATGAAGTGCGGGGAGATCTGCGCGCGCAGGGCCCGTACCTCCGCCTCGTGGGCGCTGGACCGGGCCCGGTCCAGACCGGCGAGGTCCAGCTCCACGGCGAGCCTTCGGGCGACCTCCTCGGCGGCCCTAAGGGCGGCGGCGGACTCGGTGCCGGTGAACACGGCGAGCGCGCCCGCGGTTTCGCCGTCGGCCGTGAGCGGCACCAGGGCGCCCCAGCGGACGGCGCACTCCTCGGTGGCGCAGGACAGCGTGAAGCCCCGGGGGCGGAGGCCGTGGGCGAGCTGCGCCGTGAGCTGATCGCGGTGGTGTTCGGCGGCGCCGTCCCAGGCGAGCACCGCCGATCCGTCGGTCAGTGCGAGGGCGGGCACCCCCAGCAGCGGGCGGAGCCGGCGGGCCGCTCTGCGCGCGGTCTCCTCGGTCAGACCGGCCCGCAGCGGAGCGGCGGCGAGCGCGGCGCCGTGCAGGGCGTGCGCGACGGCACGCAGCCCGTCGGCACCGGCCGTGTGCTCCGACTGCCGCCGGGCGGCGGCGTGCCCGAGCCCGGCCCCCAGCACGAACAGGGCCAGCCCCGTCAGCACCAGCCCCGCGGTGACGAGCACGGTCATGGGCGACACGCTCACCCGGACCCCCCGCGCCCGCGCCGTGGGGCCGGCACGGGTGTGCCCCGCTGCGCTGCGTCGGCCGGCACCGGCGGATGCCGTGGCGGAGGGGCGGCGGTGGGCATGCGGGCACTCCTTCTCAGGGGAGGGGCTCGGGCTGGTGCAGGCGGGTCATGGTGGCGGCGGTGCCGGGCGGAACGCGGTGCCGGGTGGCCAGGGACGTCACGATCATGGCCGTGAAGCCGACCGGGACCGACCACACCGCGGGCCAGGCCAGCAGCGTGTGCAGCCAGCCCGAACGGGCGATACCGGCGATGGTGGCCGTCACCGCGGTGAGCGCCGAGCCGCCGCCCAGCAGGAGCCCGGCGATGGCGCCCGCCGGAGTGAGGCCGCGCCACCAGATGCCGAGGACGAGCAACGGACAGAACGAGGACGCCGAGACGGCGAAGGCCAGCCCGACCGCGTCGGCCACGGGCAGATCGCCGACCAGCGCGCCCGCGACGGTGGGCACCGCGATCGCGGGCACGGTGGCGAGCCGGAAGTGCCGCACGTGCCGGATGCCCAGGCTGGGCAGCACGTCCTGGGCGAGCACCCCGGCCACGGACATGGTGAGCCCGGCGGCGGTGGACAGGAACGCCGCGCACGCCCCGCCGGCCACCAACGCGCCCAGCAGATCGCCCGCGGCCCCGCCCACCAGACGCCCGGGCAGGACCAGGACGGCCGCGTCGGTGTCGCCCGTGAGGAGCAGGTCGGGGGCGTACAGGCGGCCCAGCAGGCCGTACAACGGGACCAGCACATAGAACGCGCCCAGCAGGGCCAGCACGATCACGGTGGTGCGGCGGGCGGCGCGGCCGTCGGGGTTGGTGTAGAAGCGGACGACGACATGCGGCAGGCCCATGGTGCCGAGGAAGGTGGCGAGAATCAGCCCGTAGGTGGCGTAGAGGCTGTGCTGCGCGCGGTCCGCCGAAAGCGGGTTGCCCCAGCTGGTGGGCGCGGTGTCGTGGGGCGGGCGGTCCGGCAGGGGGACCTCGGCTCCGGCCGGGAAGCGCAGGGCCGTGCCGGTGCCGATGCGGTGGCGGCCCGCGGGCAGGGTGAGGGAACTGCCGTGCAGGGCCCGGCCGTCGACGGTTCCGGAGGCGGTCACCCGGACCGGCCGGCGCACGGTCAGGGTGAGCGGCCGGTCGACGCGCACCTCGGTGGAACGGTGGAACAGGGGCCGCTCGTCCCAGGAGGGGGCCGGGGTCCGGTCGGCGCGCCAGGCGAGCAGCAGGAACGCTATGGGCACCAGCAGGGCGGTGAGTTTCAGCCAGTACTGGAAGGCCTGGACGAAGGTGATGCTGCGCATGCCTCCGGCGGCCACGGCCACGGTGACCACGCCCGCGACGACCAGCCCGCCGAGCCAGCCGGGCAGACCGGTGAGCAGCCGCAGGGTCAGTCCGGCGCCGCTCAGCTGGGGCAGCAGATAGAGCCAGCCGACGCCGACGACGAGCACACCGGCGACCCGGCGGACGGCCCGGGACTCCAGCCGGGCCTCGGCGAAGTCGGGCAGGGTGTAGGCGCCGGAGCGGCGCAGCGGGGCGGCGACGAAGGCGAGCAGGACCAGGAATCCGGCCGTGTAGCCGATGGGGAACCACAGCATGTCGACGCCCTGTGCGAGGACGAGCCCGGCGACGCCGAGGAAGGAGGCGGCGGACAGGTACTCGCCGCTGACGGCACAGGCGTTGAGCCGGGGCGCGACGGTGCGCGAGGCGACGTAGAAGTCGGAGGTGGTGCGGGAGATCCGCAGGCCGAGCGCGCCGACGAGGACCGTGGCGAGGACCACGGCCGTGACGCCCGCGATGCCGTACGTCTGGTTCAAGGGCGGGTCCCGGCGGGTGCGCGGCGCATGGTCAGGGGCGCTCCGCCGGGGCGGCGGAACGGGTCTCGTTGCGTTCGGCCCGGCGCACGTACCAGGCGCCGATGGCCAGCAGGGCCGGGTACGGCGCGACGCCCAGCAGCAGCCAGACGGCGAGCGGGACCCGGGGGGAGGCGTCGGCGGCGGCCGGCAGCAGCCGCAGCAGAACCGGGAGCAGGCCGAGCAGGACGGCCAGTGCGGCCGACACGGCGATCGCCGCCCGCAGTTGACGTCTCATCAGGTCGTCCACGCCGGGCCGGGACGCGGGGGCCGTGGGGTGCGGCGCGCCGGGCACACCGTCCGGTGTGTGCAGTGTGTGCGGCCGTCCGGTGACCACCTCTCTGCGAGGGACGGACTCCGCACCCATCACGCTCTCCCCGACGCCGCGGTGATCACCTTGTGTGCGGCGAGTGTACGCAGAGCGCCACCGCCGGCACAGCCGCCGTACGAGAATCGCTACACGTCCGTCACCTCGACGCGGTGCCGTCCGCGCGGCGGGCCCGGCCCGCCGCGTGGCTGGCCAGCAGATCCCGCAGTTCGCGGGCGTTGCGGCGGCTGACGGCGAGCACCCGGTCGCCGATCCGGACGGTCACGTTGCCGCCGTCCAGGCGGAGTTCCTCGATCCGGCCGAGGGCGACGAGGCGGCTGCGGTGGATCCGTACGAACCCGTGCGGGCGCCACTGCTCCTCCAGCGCGGTCAGCGGGACGCGCACCAGATGGCTGCCGTCGCCGGTGTGCAGCCGCGCGTAGTCGCCCTGCGCCTCGACGTAGGTGATGTCCGCGATGGGCACGAACCGGGTGACGCCGCCGAGTTCGACGGGGACGTGGTCGCCGCGGCCGGGTCCGGGCGCGGGAGCGGGGCCGGTCCGGGTCAGCTCGGCGACCCGCCGTACGGCCTCGGCGAAGCGCTCCTTGCGCAGGGGCTTGAGCAGGTAGTCGACGGCCTTGAGGTCGAAGGCGCGGACGGCGAAGTCCTCGTGGGCGGTGACGAAGACGATCAGCGGCGGGTCCGCGAACCCGCCGAGCAGCGCGGCCAGTTCGAGTCCGTTGAGGCCGGGCATGTCGATGTCGAGGAAGACGACGTCCACGCGTTCGGCGCCGTCCGGGCCCGCCGCCACGGCCCGGCTCAGCCGGCGCAGCGCCTCAGTCGCCGAGGAGGCGGGCACGACACCGCCGACCCGGGGGTCCTCGCCCAGCAGGTACAGCAGTTCCTCGAGCGCGGGTTCCTCGTCGTCCACCGCGAGCACCCGCAGCCGGTCGCCCTGCGGCTGCGCCTGCCCCCACCGGCCGGTCGCGCTCATACCGGCAACTCCCTTCCCCGTCGACCGTGTGCATGGTGCCGCCCCCGGCCGCCGCCGTCGAGGCCACCTGCGCGGTCCGCGTGCGGGCGCGTGACCGGGGCCGCCGTGACGCGGGGTCAGACGGTGGCGGCGGGCTGTGCCGGGCCGAGGTAGTGCACGGTACTCGTCTCGCAGTGCGGCTGGAGCAGGGTCAGCAGGTCGTCGGCCGCGGTCTTGAGCAGGTGCCCGTCGCGGGCGGCGGCGACGGTCTCCAGGACGAAGGCGACCCGGGTGGAGTCTTCGGTGACGCGGGTGCGGTGCGCGTCGCGGTGGTTCCAGTGCCGGGTGAGCACGTCGGTGGTGTCGGTGTAGATGATCTCGCCCGGCCTGGGGTTCTCGACCGTGTCGGGTTCGCCGAGCGGGGTGAAGGTCTCGGTGCCGTCGGCAGGGCGGATCTCTACGGCACCGGTGACCTGGTCCAGGTCGAAGGCGCCGGCGGGCAGACCGTGGCGGACGGAGACGGCATTGTAGGAGTCGACGGCCGGGTTGATGCGGGGCAGGGTGCCCCTCTTGGCGAGGCGGCGGCCGAGGGCGTCGACGCTGGGGCGGATGCGGCGGGGGTTGGTGCCGAAGGAGCGGTAGGCGGTGTGCCAGGCCTCGATGCGCGGGTCGCTCTCGTCGGCGGGCTGCCAGGCGCCGGCGGCGAGCTGCTCTTCCAGCTCCTGGAGGGCGGCGGTGGTGGCGGGCCAGGGTTCGTGGCCGCGCAGTCCGACGGCGGTGACGACGGCGATCAGGGTGTCGGGGAAGGCGTCCACGACGGCGGGGCTGATGCGGAAGGTGGTCACAGGGGGTCCGTTCCGGGAAGGGGCGGGCGGGGAAGGGAGGGCGCGTCAGGGCTTCCAGGTCTCTATACGGTCGAGACGGCGTCGTTGCCGCGCAGCAGCTCGGCCTCGGCCTCGCGCTCGGGATCGTCGCCGATCGTGGCCTGGCAGGTGAACGTAGGAGCCGGGCGGGACGTCGGCGCCCGGCCGGGCAGGCCGTTGACGCTGAGGATGAACATGCGCGGGTTCCTCCGGGCGGGGGCGGGGGCGGGGTCAGGCGAGGGCGAGCAGGCTGACGGCGACGGCGGCCGCGCCCAGGCCGATCAGCTGTCCGCGGTGGATGCGCTCGGCGAGCACGCTGCGGGCGAGCAGGACGGTGCCGGCCGGGTACAGGGCGGTGATCACGGCGACGACGGCCAGGTCGCCGCCGCGGGCGGCGAGCAGGAACAGCAGGTTGGCCACCGAGTCCAGCACGCCGGCCGTCGCCGAGATGGCGTACGCCGGCTTCTCCGGGCCCAGCCGCCGGTACAGCAGCCCGGCCGCGGCCAGGGTGACAGCCGAGGACACGGCGCGGCCGACGATGAGCGGGCCGACGCCGCTGTCGGAGGGAGCCTGGTGCAGGAAGACGAGCTGAAGGGCGATGGCGGCGCCGGCGCCGAGGGCGAGCAGCAGCGCGGTGCGCGACGGGCGGCCCGACTTCGCCCCGTGTCCGGCGCTGACCAGCACCACCGCCGCCAGCGCCAGCGGCAGGCCGGTCAGGCCGGCCGGCCCCAGCTGCTCGCCCTGCACCAGCCCGACCGCGACCGGCAGCGTCGCCGAGACCAGCGCGGTGACCGGGGACAGCACGTTCATCGGGCCGATCGCGAGCGTGCGGTACAGCAGGGCGAACGCGGCCGCCGACGCCACCCCGGACGCGGCGCCCCACGCGAGGGTGGCGGGGGCGAAGGAGGCGCCGAGGAAGGGCCACAGCAGCAGTTCGACGGTGAGCGAGGCCGGGGCGGCGATCAGCACGGTGCGCAGCACGTGGGCCTTGCGGGCGCCGAGACCGCCCAGGAAGTCGGCGCATCCGTAGGCCAGCGAGCTGCCCAGGGCCAGCAGCAGAGCGATCACGGCACATCCCTTACCATCAATGGAACGACCACACCGTACAACGCACCGACCGCCATTCGTCAACTGAACGACCGCTTGGTGCATTCCACTGAACCGCCCTGGAGGGGTGAGAGCGATGACCGGGACCGAGGCGGCCCTGCGGACGCTGGCGCACAACGTTCGCGCGGCCCGCACCCGCGCCGGGCTGTCCCTGGACGAACTCGGCCGCCGCGCCAAGGTGAGCAAGGGTGCCCTGGTCGCCCTCGAGAAGGCCCAGGGCAACCCGAACTTCGCCACCCTGGTCCGCCTCGCCGACACCCTCGGCGTCTCCGTCTCGGCCCTGATGGAGGGCCGGGCCGAGGAACGGGTCCGGGTGGTGAGCGCCGACGCCGTCCCGCCCCTGTGGAAGGGGGAGCACGGCAGCGAGGCCCGGCTCATGCTGACCACCGGCGGCCCGGCGGCCACCGAGGTCTGGCGCTGGACCCTGGAGCCCGGCGAGGAGTACCCCAGCCACCCCCACCAGGCGGGCGTGACCGAAACGGTCAGCGTCACCGCCGGGCGGATGGCGCTCGTGGTCGACGGCGCCGAGTACCCGGTCACGGCGGGACAGACGGCGACGTTCGACGGCGACACCGCCCACACCTACCGTGGCGCGGGCACCGGGACCTGCCATCTGATCATGACGGTGCACCTGCCGCCCGGCCCGGCGTGACGCCCCAACAGATCGAAGGCGGGTTAGCCCCCCGACACCCAGGCCCGCCCTCCCGTACCACGCTCCTCCGGCCGGCCCTCACCCCTCGGACAGCAGCGCCGTGAGGATCCGGTCCGGGGTCAGGGGCAGGTCGCGGAACCGGATGCCGGTGGCGTGGTGCACGGCGTTGCCGAGGGCGGCGGCCGTGCCGACGATGCCGATCTCGCCGATGCCCTTGCTGCCCATGGGGTTGAGATGGGGGTCGTCCTCGTCCACCCAGTAGGCCTCGACGTCGGGCACGTCCGCGTGGGCGGGCACATGGTAGGAGGCGAGGTCGGCCTCCGGGAAGTCGCCGAACGCCCGGTCCAGGGTGCTGTGTTCGGTGAGGGCCATGCCCAGACCCATGATCATGCCGCCGACGAACTGGGAGCGGCCGGTACGGGCGTTGAGGATCCGCCCGGCGGCGAAGACGCCGAGCAGCCGCCGCACCCGGATCTCGCCGGTCACCGTGTCGACGGCGACCTCGGCGAAGTGCGCGCCGAAGGCGTGCCGGGCATAGGGGCTGTCCGCGTCGGCGATGCCGTTGGTGTCGGCGCGCGCGGTGACTCCCTCGGGCGGTGGCGGGCCGGTGAGCCGGGCCGCGAGGTCGGTGCACGCCTGGTGCACCGCCCAGCCCCAGGACGCGGTGCCCATGGAGCCGCCGGCCAGCCATGCCGAGGGCAGGTCGCTGTTCCCGATCTCGATGCTCACCCGGCCGAGGGGCACGCCGAGGGCGTCGGCGGCGATCTGCGCGAGCACGGTCCGGGCGCCGGTTCCGATGTCGGTGGCGTTGGTCCGTACGACGAAGCTGCCGTCGGCGCGGGCCTCGGCCGTGGCGGTGGCCGGGACGGCCGAGGCCGGGTAGGTGGCCGCGGCCACCCCGGTGCCGATCAGCAGCGGGCCCTCGCGGCGGGTGCCGGGGTGCGGGTCGCGGTCGGCCCAGCCGAAGCGGCGGGCTCCCTCGCGCAGGCACTCCACCAGGTGCCGGCTGCTGAACGGCCTGTCGCTGCCGGGCTCCCGGTCCGGTTCGTTGGCGACCCGCAGCTCCACCGGGTCCATGCCGAGCGCGTCGGCGAGTTCGTCCATCGCCGACTCCAGGGCGTACATGCCGGGAGCCTCGCCGGGGGCGCGCATCCAGGACGGGGTGGGCACGTCCAGGGGGACGACCCGGTGGGCGCTGAGCAGGTTCTCGGTGGCGTACATGACGCGGGCCGGCACCGCGGCCTGCTCCACGAACTCCTTGACCCGGGAGGTGTAAGTGGTCGCCTCGTGCAACAGGGCGGTGAGCCGGCCGGTGCGGTCCGCGCCGAGCCGCAGCCGCTGGAGGGTGGGCGCGCGGTGGCCGACGGTGACGGGCAGATACCGGCGGGGCCAGGCGACGGTGACCGGGCGGCCGGTGCGGCGCGCCGCCAGCACGGCGAGCACGACGTCGGGGCGGGGCGTGCCCTTGGAGCCGAAGCCGCCGCCGACGTGCTCGGTGACGACGGTGATCCGCTCTTCGGGCAGCTCGAACATCTCGGCGAGCACGGAGCGTACGGTCGTACCGCCCTGGCTGGAGGTGTGGACGGTGAGCCGGTCCCCGTCCCAGTGGGCGGTGCTGGTGTGCGGCTCCATGGGGTGGTTGTGCAGCGGGGGCACCCGGTAGACGGCGTCGACCCGGACCTCGGCGGCGGCGAAGGCGGCCTCCGGGTCGCCCTGCTCCACCCGGCCGGGATAGCCGGCGTTGGCCTCCTCCGGCTCGAAGGCGTCCGGGTGATCGGGGTCCAGGACGGCGTCGTGGGGTTCGGTGGCGTAGGTGACGCGGACCGCCCGGGCCGCGGCGCGGGCCGTCTCCAGGGTGTCGGCGACGGCCAGCGCCACGCACCAGCCCCGGTGCGGCACGTCCGGCCCCCGCAGTACGGCGAGGGTGGCGTCCTCCGGCTCGGCGAGGCGCGCCGCGTCGCCGGGGGTGAGGACGGCGAGGACGCCGGGCAGCGCGAGGGCGGCGGAGGTGTCCACGGCCGCGACCCGGCCACGGGCGACCGCGGCGGGCACCGGCCAGCCATAGGCGCGGCCGGGCTGCGGGTACTCGGCGGCGTAGCGGGCGGCGCCGGTGACCTTCTGCCGTCCTTCCCGCCGCTCGGCGGGGGCGCCCAGGGCAGTTCCGGTCATGGGTTCCTCCCGGGGTGGGCCGGCCGGCTCAGACGCCGGCGGGCGTGGGGGCGAGGCGGTTGAGGACGTCCAGGGCGAGGTTGTGGGCCAGGGGCACCTTGTAGGCGTTGTCGCGCAGGGGCTCGGCGTGGTCGAGTTCCAGGTCGACGGCTCCCTCGAAGGCGGCCGGCGTGGCGGGAGCGCCGTGCAGGGCCCGTTCGGCGTGGCGCGCCTTCCAGGGCCGGTGGGCGAGGCCGCCGAAGGCGAGTCCGACGTGCTCGACGGTCCCGTCCGTCACCCGCAGCACGACGGCGACGGAGGCGAGCGCGAAGGCGTACGACGCCCGGTCCCGGGCCTTGCGGTAGGCGGAGGGGGCACCGGCGGGGGCGGCCGGGAGCAGCACGCCGGTGATCAGCTCGCCGGGGCGGATCTCGGTGTCCCGCTCCGGGTGGTCGCCGGGCAGCCGGTGGAAGTCGGCCACCGGGACGGTGCGGGGGCCCTCGGTGCCGTACAGCTCGACCTGGGCGTCCAGGGCGGCGAGGGCGACAGCCAGGTCGGAGGGGTGGGTGGCGATGCAGTGCGCGGAGTGGCCGAGGACGGCGTGGTCGCGGTGGACGCCGTCCCGGGCGCCGCAGCCGCTGCCCGGCTCGCGCTTGTTGCAGGGCTTGTCCAGGTCCTGGAAGTAGGGGCAGCGGGTGCGCTGGAGCAGGTTGCCGCCGGTGGTGGCGGCGTTGCGCAGCTGACCGGAGGCGCCGGCCAGGAGGGCCTGGGACAGCACCGGGTAGCGGTCGCGGACCCGGGGGTCGGCGGCGAGGTCGCTGTTGCGGACGGTGGCGCCGACCCGCAGCGCCCCGTCGGGCAGTTCCTCGACGGTGTCCAGCGGCAGCCGGTTCACGTCGATGAGGACGGCGGGGCGTTCCACGCCGAGTTTCATCAGGTCGACCAGGTTGGTGCCGCCGGCCAGGAAGCGGGCGCCGGGGTGGGCGGCGCAGGCCTCGACGGCCTCCTGGACGGTGGCGGGCCTGAGGTATCCGAAGCCGTTCACGGGATCACGTCCTCCACCGCCTCCACGATGCGCGGATAGGCGCCGCAGCGGCACAGGTTGCCGCTCATGCGCTCCCGGATCTCGGACCGGTCCAGCGGGACGGGCCGGCCGGAGGGGGCCGTGGGGTCGGTGACCTGGGAGGGGTGGCCGGCCCGGGCCTCGGCGATCATGCCCACGGCGGAGCAGAGCTGTCCCGGGGTGCAGTAGCCGCACTGGAAGGCGTCGCGGTCCAGGAAGGCCCGTTGCAGCGGGTGCGGCCCCTCGCCGTCGCCGCCGAGGCCCTCGACGGTGGTGATCTCGCTGCCGTCGAGGGCGACGGCGAGCAGCAGACAGCTGTTGAGCCGGCGGCCGTCGACCAGCACGGTGCAGGCGCCGCACTGGCCGTGGTCGCAGCCCTTCTTGGACCCGGTGAGACCGAGGTCCTCGCGCAGCAGGTCCAGCAGGACGCGCCGGTGGTCGACGAGCAGTGTGTGCGGTTTCCCGTTCACCCTGAGGGTGACCTCGGAGTGGTGGGAGCGGTGGCCGGACTGGTGTTCGCTGGTCATGGCATGGATTCCCCGTCCCGTCAGGCGTGCTGCCGTACGACCGCGTATCCAGACCCGCGGTGCTCACACGTCGGGAGGGGTGATCCGGACGTCCGGGGCTCAGATCGCCGCCGCCTCCCCCGCCGGCTCGGCCGGCTCGCGCTGGGCGAACTGCGTCCGGTACAGCTCGGCGTAGCGTCCGTCCGCCGCCAGCAGCTCCTCGTGCGTGCCGCGTTCCGCGATCCGGCCCGCCTCCACCACCAGGATCTGGTCGGCGGCCCGCACGGTGGACAGGCGGTGGGCGATCACCACGGCGGTGCGCCCCTCCAGGGCCTCGGTGAGGGCCTCCTGCACGGCCGCCTCGGAGGTGTTGTCCAGGTGTGCGGTGGCCTCGTCCAGGATGACCACGCGCTGCCGGGCCAGCAGCAGCCGGGCGATGGTCATGCGCTGGCGCTCCCCGCCGGAGAGCCGGTAGCCGCGCTCGCCGACGACCGTGTCCAGGCCGTCGGGCAGGGACCGTACGACCTCGGCGAGGCGGGCGCGTTCCAGGGCGTCCCACAGCTCGGCGTCCGACGCGTCGGGCCGGGCCAGCAGCAGGTTGGCGCGGACGCTGTCGTGGAACAGGTGACCGTCCTGGGTCACCATGCCGAGGGTGCCGCGCAGCGAGGCGGCGGTCAGGTCCCGGACGTCGACGCCGCCGATCCGGACGGCGCCGGAATCGACGTCGTACAGACGCGGCAGCAGCTGGGCGATGGTGGACTTGCCGGCGCCGGAGGAGCCCACGAGGGCGACGGTCTGGCCGGGTCCGGCGCGGAAGGAGATGCCGTGCAGGACCTCGGTGCCGCCCCGGGTGTCGAGCGCGGCGACCTCCTCCAGGGAGGCCAGCGAGACCTGGTCGGCCGCGGGGTAGCCGAAGCGGACGTCGTCGAACTCGACGGCGACCGGGCCCTCGGGCGCCGGGACCGCGTCCGGCTTCTCCTCGATCAGCGGCTTCAGGTCCAGCACCTCGAAGACCCGCTCGAAGCTGACCAGGGCGCTCATCACCTCGACCCGGGCCCCGGCGAGCGCGGTCAGCGGGGCGTACAGGCGGGTCAGCAGCAGGGCGAGGGAGACGACGGCGCCCGGCTGGAGGGTGCCGTGCAGCGCGAACCAGCCGCCGAGGCCGTAGACGAGGGCCAGGGCGAGGGCGGAGACGAGGGTGAGGGAGGTGATGAAGACGGACTGGGCGGTGGCCGTGCGGACGCCGATGTCCCGGACCCGGGCGGCGCGGGCCGCGAACTCGTCCGACTCCTCCTCGGGGCGGCCGAACAGCTTGACCAGGGTGGCGCCGGGGGCCGAGAAGCGCTCGGTCATCCGGGTGCCCATGGCCGCGTTCAGCGCCGCCGCCTCCCGCTGCATCCGGGCCATCCTGCTGCCCATGCGGCGCGCGGGCAGCACGAACACCGGCAGCAGGACGAGCGCGAGCAGGGTGATCTGCCAGGAGAGGGTGAGCATCACGGCGAGCGTGAGCAGCAGCGTGACCAGGTTGCTCACCACGCCGGACAGGGTGTTGGCGAAGGCGCGCTGGGCGCCGATCACGTCGTTGTTGAGACGGCTGACCAGCGCTCCCGTACGAGTCCGTGTGAAGAACGCGACGGGCATGCGCTGCACATGATCGAACACAGCCGTTCTGAGATCGAGGATGAGTCCCTCCCCGAGCGTCGCCGACAGCCGCCGGCCGAGGATGCCGAGCCCTGCCTCGGCGAACGCGACGAGGGCGATGAGCAGGGAGAGCCGGATCACCCTGCCGGAGTCGTGCCCCGCCACGATCGCGTCGACGACGCGGCCGGCGAGCACGGGGGTGGCCACGGCGAGGAGTGCCGTCACCACCCCGAGCAGGACGAACCGGACGATGCCCGCGCGGTGCGGGCGGGCGAAGGCGGCGATGCGGCGCAGTGTGGCGCGGGCGAGGGGACGGCGGTCTGCCTGCGCGTTCATCACGCTGTGCAGCTGCGTCCAGGCGGTGGTCTCCATGCTCATGGGAGAGAACGTAGAACCTCAAGCTTCGTTGAGGTCAATGTTCCTGCCTTTTCACCCCGCCCGGCGACCGCGCCCGTGCAGGCCCCGACTCTCGCGAAGGCCCCGATGACCCCCGTCTGTAAGCCGCCGTCCCCGCTGCTGCCACCCGCCGTTGGCGCGGCCGGGAGAACCTCTGCGGATATGACCGCCGTCCCGCTCCCTCCGCTGCCGCCGCTGTCCCGGGGACGACTCCCCCGTCGCGTCCCGCTGCGCCAGGTGCTGTGCCTGCTGCCGGTCCTGCTGGTCGCCGTGGCCGCCGTACGGAACCGCTCGGTGCTCGCCGAGGGCTTCGGCCAGCTGCGTACCGCGTCCTGGCCGTGGTTGCTGGCCGCGGCCGGCGCGACCTGTCTGACCTGGGTGGCGGCCGCGTGCACCCGGCAGGGCGCGGTGGTGCAGCCGCTGCCGAAGGGGCGGCTGCTGGCCACCCAGTTCGCGGCGGCCGCCGCCAACCATCTGCTGCCGACCGGGCTCGGCGCGAGCGCGGTGAACCTGCGGTTCATGACCGTGTGCGGGGTGCCGCTCGCCCGTTCCTCGGCCGCGCTCGCCCTGTATCTGCTCGCCGAGTGCGTGGGCCGGCTGGGTCTGCTGGCCACGCTGCTGATCGCCTTCCCGGACGCGCTGCGGCTCGGCCCGCTGCTCCCGGGCGGGTCGGCGCTCCCGCTGCTGCTCGGCGCGGCCGGTCTGCTGGCGGGCGGGGCGGCCGCCCTGGCCTGGGTACGACCGCTGCGCCGGCGCGTCTCGGGGTTCGTGCGGGACGCCCTCGGCGAGGCGCGCTCGGTGCACACCCGGCCGGTCCGGGCGCTGGCCCTGTGGGGCGGCTCGCTGGCCTTCCCGGCGCTCCAGGCGGCCGGTCTGGCGGCGGTCGGCCAGGCGCTGCGGCTGCCGGTGCCGCCCGCGCACATGGTGCTCGCCTATCTCGCCGCCACGGCCGCGGTGGCGCTGGTACCCACGCCGGGCGGCCTGGGCTCGGTCGAGGCGTCACTGATCGTGGCGCTGGTCGCGGTGGGCGGTCCGGTGGCGGTGGCCACGGCGGTGGTCCTGGCCTACCGGATCATCACGGTGTGGCTCCCCCTGGTGCCGGGCGCGCTGACGCTGGGGGCACTGGTCCGGCTGAAGGTGATCTGAGGCGCAGCACGGCTCCGCCGGGCGGACGCGACCAGCCCCGCCGGCCGGCATTCCGGACGCCTCCGTCGCTCCCCTGTTCCCCGCCCAGCAGGTGAGAGACCGCCGCCGAGACCCCGACCGGCCGCCGGAGCAGATCCGCCTGCGCCTGCATGAGCAGCGCGGAACGGGTCAGCCCGCCGTCCACACGGAGCACCCCCAGCAGGCCGCCCAGGTCGGCATACGGCTCCGCCGGATGGACGCGACCAGCCCCGCCGGACCGGCGATCCGGACACCGGCCGTCCCCCTCCCCCCGGCTCAGCATCGTCCGCGCGAAGCTCCTCCGGCGGGCCGCCCAGGTCGGCATGCGGCTCCCACGGACCGGCGCTCCGGTCCGCGACCGTGTCCCTCTCCCCCGCTCCGGACACCGGCCGTTGCCCCGGCCCCCGCTCCGGACACCAGCCGTCGCCCCCGGCCCCCGCTCCCCACGCCGCCGTCGCCCCCTATCCCCCGCTCAGCCCCCGCCCAGCATGGAAGCGACCGCCGCCCGGAAAGCCGCCCGGCGTTCCTCCGCCGTCTCCGGCGGGATGCGCGGCTCGTACACCGCGGCCGGCTTCCACTCGGGCAGCGCCTCCTCGATGCTCAGCCCGTCGGCGGCCCCCACCCGGGCCAGGGCCGCCGCGCCCAGGGCCGTGGCGTCGGCGAGTGCCGAGACCTCCACCGGGCGCTGGAGCAGATCCGCCTGCGCCTGCATGAGCAGCGCGGAACGGGTCAGCCCGCCGTCCACGCGGAGCACCTCCAGCGGGCCGCCCAGGTCGGCTGCGGCGGCGTCCGCGAGTTCGGCGACCTGGGCGGCGAGCCCCTCGCACAGGGCGCGCACCAGGTGCCCGGCAGTGGTGTCGAGGCCGAGGCCGGTGAGCGAGCCGCGCAGGTCGCCGCGCCACCAGGGGGCGGCGAGCCCGGCGAGGGCGGGGACGAAGGTGACGCCGCCGCTGTCGGCGACCGAGCCGCCGACCCGGTCGAGGTCGGCCGCGGAGGCGAGGACACCGAGGTCGGTGAGCCAGCGGACGGCGGACGCGGCCGTGTACACCTGGCCGTCCAGGCAGTAGCCGGTGGCTCCGGCCAGCCGCCAGGCCACGCAGCCGACCAGGCCGGAGGCGCTGCGCAGCGGGCGCTCGCCGGTGTGGGCGAGCAGGAACGCCCCGGTGCCGTAGGTGCACTTGGCCGCCCCCGGCGCGGTGACGCGCTGGGCGAGCAGGGCGGCCTGCTGGTCGACGATCAGTCCGGTGAGCGGGATCTCCCGGCCGAACGCCGTGGTCGTACCGACCGGCTGGGCGACGTCGGTCACCTCGGGGAGGCGTTCACCGGTCAGGCCGTACAGGTCGAGGGCGCGCGGGGACCACTCGGTGTCGTCGAGGCCGAGCAGCTGGGTGCGGCCGGCGGTGGCGGCGTCGGTGGCGAAGGCGCCGGTGAGGCGGTGGACCAGCCAGGCGTCGGAGGTGGTGACGACGCCGTCGCGGGTGAGGTGACGGCGAATCCAGGCCATCTTGGGCGCGGCGAAGTACGGGTCCAGCGGGAGCCCGGTGAGGTGGTGCAACTCCTCGGCGTGCTCGGCGAGTTCCTCGCACACGGTGGCGGCGCGCCGGTCCTGCCACACCAGAGCGTCGGCGAGCGGGCGGCCGGTGCCGGGGTCCCAGGCGAGGACGGTCTCGCCCTGGTTGGCCAGGCCCAGCGCGACGACGTCCTCCCCCGCCGCGGCGAGCGCCTGCCGGCCGGCGTCGAGGACCGAGGCGTACAGCTCGGCCGGGTCCACCTCGACCAGGCCGCCGGGCAGGTGGCGCGGCCGTACCTCGGCGAAGCCGGTGCCGAGCACACCGCGGTCCGGGCAGACGACGAGCGCCTTGGTGCCGGACGTGCCCTGGTCGACGGCGAGCACCGGCCCGGTCATCGCGTCCTCCCGCACTTCGCTGTGAAGATCACCGCGTCAGCCTGCCGCCGTGCCGCGCCCAGCGTCAAGCGCTACTGACGGGTTATCAACTCACATGGCTGGTTAGTTGAGTTGATAACAATGGCGGGGTTCCGGCGACCCCTCTATAGTGACCGCCGACCAGGACCAGGAACATCACGAACACCGCCCAGGGGAGGGCTGTTGCCACGTCACCCCGCCGCCTCGCCCGCGCCCCCGGGCCACGGGGCCGACGGCTGATGGCCAGGGAAGGAGCACGGCTCTCCTACGACCCCGCGGGCCCCGACCACGCCCTGCGCGCCGCGCTCCAGGAGCTGCGCACCGGCCGCTGGATGGCCATGCGCGCGCTGCTCGCGGAGACCACGCGGGGCTGGGAGTGGACCCGGCGCACCCAGGTCCTCGCGACCGTCGCGGCCGGCAGCGACGTGGTGCGGGCCTGGCTCACGGAGGAACCGGACAGCGTCCACGCGGCGGTGATGCAGGCCCGGGTGGGGGTCGAGCGGGCGCTGCGGGCGCAGCGCGAACGGCACCGCCGTACCCACGAGTTGTGGATCGAGGCCTGGGACGCCGCGCAGACGGCCACCCGCATCGCACCGCGGGACCCGGTGCCCTGGATATGCCTGCTGGCGCTGGCCCAGCTCGATCCGGAGCAGCGCTGGGAGGAGCACCGGGCCGCGCCGCCCGGGCCGCTGCTGCCGCCGGGTCCGTGGGGGCTGCTGGCCGAGGCGCACGCCCGCGACCCGTACAACCGTGAGGCCCACCACCGGATGCTCCAGTTCCTGTACGCGCGCGGCGGCTCGGACCGGCTCACGGAGGCCGCCGGCTACGCCCAGTGGGCCGCCGCCGAGGCCCCGCCGGGTTCCGCGGTGCATCTGCTGCCGCTGTACGTCCGGGTCGAGCGCTACCGCCGGAGCAGCGGGTACGACGCGGCGCTCGATCTGCACTGGGTGGCCGACGACGCGACCCGCGAGGCACGGCACGGGCTGCGTTCCTGGTTCGACCGGGCGCCGCACGCCGAGGCCTCGCCGCTGGACCTCAACCACCTCGCGCACGCCCTGTGGGGTGCGCTGCTCTTCCCGGACGCGGCCCGGGTGTTCGAGGCGATCGGCCCCTATGTCACCCCCGCGCCCTGGATGTACCGCACCCCGGACCGGGGCCGTGCCGTGGAGGTCTTCACCCAGGCCCGGGACCGCTGCCGGGCGGCCGCCGACGACCCCCGTCCGTGAACTCCCCCTGATCGCAGGCCCCTTGACTCCGGAGGTTTCCGCATGTCCCCCCGCACTTCCGACCCCGTGCCCGCCTCGGGGCCGCCGCCCCAGGACGAGGAGCAGCGGCTGCGCGAACTCGGCTACCAGCCGGTGCTGGCCCGCCGGATGGGCGGCTTCGGCAACTTCGCGATCAGCTTCTCGGTGATCTCGATCCTGTCCGGCTGCATGACCCTGTACGGCTTCGGCCTGAACACCGGCGGCCCCGCCGTGATGCTGTGGGGCTGGGCGGGGGTCGGCCTGTTCGTCCTGTGCGTCGGGCTCGCGCTCGCCGAGGTCACCAGCGCCTATCCGACCTCCGGCGCCCTGTACTACATGGCCGACCGGCTCGGCGGGCGCCGCTGGGGCTGGTACACGGGCTGGCTGAACCTGCTCGGCCTGCTCGGCGCGATCGCCGGCATCGACTACGGCGCCGCGCTGTTCACCGGCGCCTTCGCCAACCTGCGGTGGGGCTTCACGCCGACACCGGGCCGGACCATGCTGATCTTCTGCGCCATCCTGCTGCTGCACGCCGTGCTGAACCTGTTCGGGGTCCGCCTGGTCAGCCTGCTCAACTCGGTCAGCGTGTGGTGGCATCTGGCGGGTGTCGCCCTGATCGTCGGCGCGCTCGCCATCGTCCCCGACCACCACCAGTCGCCGTCCTTCGTCTTCGGGAAGTTCGCCAACGAGACCGGCTGGCACAACCCCCTCTACGTGGCGGCGATCGGGCTGCTGCTCGCGCAGTACACCTTCTCCGGCTACGACGCCTCCGCCCATCTGTCCGAGGAGACCTCGCGTGCCTCGGTGGCCGCCGCGCGCGGCATCGTCCGGTCCATCTGGGTCTCCTGGCTCGCGGGCTTCGTCCTGCTCGCCGGGCTGACCTTCGCCATCCAGGACTACGACGCCACCCGCACCACCGCCACCGGGGTGCCGCCCGCGCAGATCCTGCTCGACGGCCTCGGCACGAACGGCGCGAGCGCGCTGCTGCTCGTCGTGATCATCGCCCAGCTGTTCTGCGGGAACGCCGAAGTCGCCGCGGCCAGCCGGATGGTGTTCGCGTTCAGCCGGGACCGCGCGCTGCCCGGCTCCCACCTGTGGCGCACGGTCAGCGGCCGCACCCAGACCCCGGTGGCCGCCGTATGGCTGTCGGTGGTCGTGGCCGGCGTCCTCGCGCTGCCGTCGCTGTACTCGTCGACCGCGTACAACGCGGTGACCGCCATCAACGTCATCGGCATCACCCCCGCCTACGCCATCCCGGTACTGCTGCGGCTGCGCGCCGGGGACCGGTTCCGGCCGGGTCCGTGGCACCTGGGCCGCTGGAGCCGGCCGGTCGGCTGGATCGCCGTGGTCTGGGTGACGTGTGTGACGGTGCTGTTCTGTCTGCCGCAGTCCTCGCCGGTCACGGTCGACACGATGAACTACGCGTCGCTGGCGCTCGCCGTGGTCCTGGTCCTCGCCAGCGTCTGGTGGTACGTGGCCCGCCGGTCGTACGGCACGCCCACCGCCGCCTATGGCAGCGGCCGCGACCAGGAGGAACTCGCGGAGGGCATCATCTGAGCGGCTGTCCGGCAAGCGCCGGTCCGGGTGCGAACTGGTGTGCCGGATACGGCAGGATGAGCCATCGCGCCGGTCACCGGAGTTCCGGGCCGGCGCGATCGCACATCCCGGACATCGAGCAGGTGACACCGTGACGAGACTTCACACCAGGCTCCCCGCAGCCGCTCCGCGCCTCGGAGGTGACCGGTGAACCGCGCCCTGACCCTGGACGACCTGGTCCTCGCCGGCATCGCCCTGGCCGCGGGCCTGCTGCTCGCCTTCCTCTCCCGGGCGGTGCTGCGGTGGCTCGCCAAGCACGCCAAGCGGACCCGCTGGAGCGGCGACGACGTCATCGTGGACGCGCTGCGCTCGGTCGTGCCGTGGGCGGCGATCGCGGGCGGCGCGGCGGCGGCCGCGGCCGTGCTGCCGCTCACCCGGCCCGTCCAGCACCATGTGAACCAGATCCTCGAGGTCGGGGTCATCTTCGTGGTGACCCTGTCCGCCGCCCGGGTCATCGCCGGTCTGGTGCAGACGGTCACCCAGTCCCGCTCCGGCGTGGCCGGTTCGGCGACCATCTTCGTCAACATCACCCGGGTGCTGGTCCTCGCCATCGGCTTCCTGGTGGTGCTGCAAACCCTCGGCATCTCCATAGCGCCGCTGCTGACCGCCCTCGGCGTGGGCGGTCTGGCCGTCGCGCTGGCCCTCCAGGACACGCTCGCCAACCTCTTCGCGGGCGTCCACATCCTCGCCTCCCGGACCGTCCAGCCGGGCGACTACATCCGGCTGAGCAGCGGGGAGGAGGGCTATGTGGTGGACATCAACTGGCGCCAGACGACGGTCCGCCAGCTCTCCAACAACCTCGTGGTCATCCCCAACGGCCAGCTGGCGAAGGCCAACATGACCAACTACACCCGCCCCGAACAGCGGTTGACGGTGCTGGTCCAGGCGGGCGTGGGCTACGACGCCGATCTGGAGCACGTGGAGCGGGTCACGGCGGAGGTCGTCGCGGAGACCATGCGCGAGGTCGAGGGCGCCGTCGCGGAGCACGAGCCCGCGATCCGCTTCCACACCTTCGGCGACTCCCGCATCGGCTTCACGGTGGTCCTGGGCGTCGGCGAGTTCAGCGACCAGTACCGGATCAAGCACGAGTTCATCAAGCGTCTGCACCGGCGCTTCCAGCAGGAGGGCATCTCCGTCCCGGCCCCGACCCGTTCGGTCTCCCTCCAGCAGGGAGCGGTGGTGATCCCCCAGCAGCGGTCGGGCCAGGGCGTCGGCGGCGGAGCGGCCTGAAAACGTCGGCGGCCGGCAGGCCCCTTTCGGGGCCCGCCGGCGCGGGGCGACGGTGCCGGAGCTGCTCGTGCCGCTACGGGCTCTCGGCGAACTCGTCCCGCTGGACCACGCACAGGGCCCAGATGATGAAGCCGGACAGGGCGATCATCACCACGGACCACACCGGGTAGTACGGCAGCGAGAGGAAGTTGGCGATGATGACCAGCCCGGCGATGGTGATGCCGCCGACGCGTGCCCACAGCGACGGCTGGAACAGCCCGAAGCTGACCACCAGGGCGATCACGCCCAGCACCAGATGGATCCAGCCCCAGCTGGTGAGGTCGAACTTGAAGACGTAGTTGGGTGTCGTGACGAAGACGTCGTCCTGCGCGATCGCCATGATGCCGCGGAACACACCGAGCATCCCGGCGACCATCAGCATGACGCCCGCGAACATCGTGAGCCCGCCCGCCCACGCCTGCTTGGCGGAGGAGGTGTGGCCGCGGGTGTGGTGCGTCGTAGCCATGTGCATGCCTCGATTCACACGGGGCGCGGGTCAGCGCCCGTGAGGGGTGGGAAACGGACTACCGCTGCTGCGGTCCGGCGCCGCTGAGGACGAGTTCCTTCGCCCTGCGGAACTCCTCGTCGGTGATGTCACCGCGGGAGCGCATGTCGGAGAGCTTGCTGAGTTCGTCGGCGCTGCTGGGGCCGCCCCGGGCGGTCTCCCGGACGTAGGAGTCGAAGGCCTCCTGCCGGGTCCGCGCCTCGTTGATCTCCCGGGCGCCCATGCCCTTGCCGCGGGCGATCAGGTAGACGAAGACGCCCAGGAAGGGCAGCACGATCACGAAGAGCGTCCAGCCGGCCTTGGCCCAGCCGCTCAGGTCGTCGTCGCGGAAGATGTCGACGATGATCCGGAACAGCAGGATGAACCACATGATCCACAGGAAGAACACCAGCATGGTCCAGAAGGCGCTCAGCAGCGGATAGTCGTACGCGAGGTAGGTCTGTGCGCTCATGTCTCTTTCTCCGTCCGTGGCGCCGGCCCGCCGGGTTCACCAAGCCGGTCCGTGACGCTCTCAGCGTGCACACGCCGAGGGCCGCGCCCGGCAGCGCGTCGCCCCTGCGCAGCGCCGCCCGCCATGCGAAGGCGAACACGAGTTCGCCGATGCCCAGCAGCACCAGCCACAGACCGAGCAGCCGGGTCAGCGCCCGCGCCGAGGCCGTGGGCATGGCCAGCACCACGATCCCGGCGACGATGCCGAGCAGCGCGACACCGACCACGACCCCGCGGTGCGGCAGATCCGGGGCGGCGAGCGCGGCATACAGCGTGAGGATGCCGGACACCAGCCAGGTGAGCCCGACGATCAGCGACAGCGCCGCGACCGTCTGCATGGGATGGCGCAGGCAGAGCACGCCGGCCAGTACGAAGAGCACGGCCACCAGCAGTCCCGGAACCCGCTCGCCGTGCTCCCGCCCGAACGCCGTCACGAACCGGAAGGCGCCCGTGAGCAGCAGATAGAGGCCGATGAGCACGGCGAGGACGTGCAGGGTCTCGTCCGGCCAGACGAGGACCAGCACGCCCGGTACGAGCGTCGCGATCGCCGACCCGAGGATCCAGGTCCACGAGCGCCCGATCGCCGTGAGCGTCCCGTCGGGGTCGGTGGCCGCCTCGCCGGGCAGATACGACAGGCCGCTGCGCGGCGCCTGTCCACGCGACTCGGTCATGGCTCCTCCTCGCGTGATCCGGCCCGCCCGCGGAACACCCGGCGGGGCGGCTTGTGATCCCTCACCCGGCCAGCGTGCGTGCGCGGCCCGCGCCGCGCATCACCCGCGGCGAGTGATCCCCCCGGCCACCGCGGTCACTCGGGCAGCTGCCGCAGTTCCACGACCCGCAGCCCCAGCGACTGACAGCGGTTCAGCAGGCCGTACAGGTGCGCCTCGTCGATGACGGGACCGAACAGCACCGTCTGGCCGGACATCCGCACATGCTCCAGCTCCGGGAAGGCCTGGACGAGGGTCTCCGACATATGTCCGTCGACGCGGATCTCGTAGTGCATGGGCCGTTCTCCCCCTCACTCCCGGGCACCGGCCGCGCCCGCCGAGGCGCCGCTTCTGGACTGTTTCGGCCCCCGGGCCGGCGCGCCCGGCAGATGGCCGGTGACCAGGAAGGCCGCCATGGTGATCCCGCCGGTGGCGAGGATCGCCGCCTTCAGGCCGTCCAGCTGGGCGGAGGCGTACGAGGAGGTGACGGCGTCCACCTCGGACGGCGGCAGTCCGGCGTCCTGGGCGGCCGTGCGCACCTGGCTGGTGGGCACGAAACTGACCCCGGCCTCCAGGGCGACGCTGGTCTGGTGCTTGGCCTCGGACGACAGCTGGGGGTTGCTTTCCACCTCGGCCGTGAAGGCGTGCACGAGCGCGCCGATGAGCAGCGACCCGATGAGTGCGGTGCCCAGGGCCGAGCCCAGGTTCTGCGCCGTGAACTGGAGGCCGCCGACCTCGCTGCGCTGCTCCTCGCCCACGCTCGACTGGACGACGTTGCCCAGTTGGGAGGCGAGCAGCCCCATGCCGATGCCGAGCACCGCCATCGCCCCGGCGAACTGGGCGTTGTCGATCACCGGATCGATCGTGGCGAGCAGCCACAGCACGGCCGCGGCCAGGGTCAGCAGCCCCAGCCGGACGACCCTGCGCGGGCCCAGGATCCGGCCGAGCCGGGCGGCGCCGAGGGAGGTGACGAGCATCGTGACGGACACCGGCACCAGCCGCAGCCCGGTCTGGAAGGCGTCGTAGCCCTGCACGACCTGGAGGTACAGGGGGATGGTGAAGAACAGGCCCAGCAGGATGAGGTTCTGGCAGAGCAGGGTGAGCAGGCCCGAGCGCAGCGGCGCCACCCGGAACAGGGACAGGTGCACCAGGGGGTCGACCGCCGCTGCCTCCCGCCGCCGCTCCGCGTGCACGAAGAGGGCCAGTACGGCCACCCCGGCGCCGACCACGAACAGGGTGGGGGCGAACCCGAAGACGGTGAAGGGCGGGTTGCGCGGGTGCACCCAGCCCCAGGTGCTGCTCTGGAGCACCCCGAGGACGCCCAGCGCGAGTCCGGCCGCCGAGAGGGCCGCGCCGGGCAGGTCCAGCCGGGGCGGCGGTCCGGTCCGCGCGACCTCCTTGACCACCCGGTGGAACAGCAGCACGACGGCGACGACCACGACCTCGCCCGCGAACACGAGCCGCCAGGTCAGATACGTCGTCACCCAGCCGCCCAGCAGCGGGCCGACCGCGATTCCGGCCCCCGCCAGTCCGCCGATCACACCGTAGGCGACCGCCCGGTCCCTGCCCTGGTAGGACTCGGCGACCAGGGCAGCCATGGCGGGCAGCACCATCGCGGCGCCGAGCCCCTCGATCACCGACCAGCCCAGCGCGAGCACCCAGAGGGTCGGGGCCAGCGCGGTGAGGGCCGAGCCGATGCCGTAGACGACCAGGCCGACGACGAAGAGGCGGCGACGGCCGTGGATGTCGCCGAGCCTGCCTCCTATGATCATGAATGCCGCCATGACCAGGGCGTACAGCGTGATGACGCCCTGGATGGCGGTGACCTCGGTGTGGAAGTCCTCGACCAGTTGGCTGATCGAGACGTTCATCACGGAGGTGTCCAGGACCATCAGGAACTGGGCCGTCCCGAGCACCATCAGAGCGCGCCAGTGTCCCATGGTGTCCACCTCGCCGAGTCCTGCCGGCCGGCGGCCGGGAACTCGGCCGCCCCCCTCATCGCAGCGTCAGGCGTGTGGGCCGCGCCTCACCCGTCGCGGGGGAATCATCCGGCGGGAGGCCGGATCAGCCCGCGGTCGCGGGCCCGGCGCACCGCGGCGCCGCGCCCGTTCACGTCGAGCTTCCGGTAGACGCTCTTCAGGTGGGTCTTCACCGTGTTGACGGAGACGTACAGGTCGGCGGCGATCTCCTCGGTGGACATCAGCTGGGCCAGCCGGTCCACGACGTCGCGCTCGCGCCCGCTCAGCTCCTCGACGACCAGGGGCGGGGCATCCCCGGCCGCCTCCCGCCCGGCATCGGCCACGGGGCGGTCCGGGACGAGCCACCCGGCGGCCAGGCCTTGCAGGGGCGGGGTGTCCAGCAGGCGCCGGATCCGCGGTCCGGCTTCGAGGAAGGGCCGGCGCAGCCGCTCCCGGCGGGCCTCCCGCAGGGCACGGGCGAGCAGTCTGCGGGTGGTGTCGACGTCCGTCTCCTGCGCGGCTCCGGCGCGCACCAGGGCCGCCTGTACGGTCGCCCGCGGGCCGGTGCTGCCCGCCGTCATGTGGTCGAGCAGGTCGATCGCCGCCCGCTGGTTTCCGGCGGCGAACTGGGCCCAGGCCAGCTCCGCCGTGCACACGGGTTCACCGTCGCAGGAGACGTCGTCCAGGACCTTCACGGCGCTGTCCGGGCGGCCCTCGGCCAGCTGGGCCGCGGAGGCGACCAGCGCCGTCTGGGCCTCGGCCCAGGGGGAGGCCACCATGGCCGGGACCGTGAGGCCGGCGGCCGCCGCGGCCGCCTGCGGTTCGCCGCGCGCCAGCAGCAGCCGGGCCGTGACCAGCGAGCGGCCGGCGGCGGTGACGGGGTCGGCCGGGCAGGCGCAGCCGTCCGCCTCGCCCAGAAGCGTCTCGGCGTGCCGGAGTTCGCCGCGGTCGACGGCGACCGCCGCGAGGACCAGCTGCCCCAGGTCGGCGCCGGAGCAGCGGGGGCGGCACAGGCCGAACTTCTCCGTCTCGCGCAGCGCCGCCTGCGCCGTGCGCTCCGCCCGGCACAGCCGGCCGTTCAGGTAGTCGATCAGCGCCAGCTGCCCCAAGGAGTCCTGCCGCGGCAGTGCGGTGGAGACACCGCTCGGGAAGCCGGCGGCCTCGGACAGGGCGGCCCGCGCGTCGTCGAAGCGCCCGGCCCACAGCCGGGCCGAGCCCAGATGGGTCAGCAGCAGGGCCTGGAACTCGGGGTGGTTCTCCAGGAGTCGGGCGGAGACCTCGCCGCGCAGTTCCTCGGCCGTCGCCACGGCCCGCTCCGCCATGCCCGGCGAACCGGTCAGCCGGGCCGCCAGGGATTCCAGCAGCACACAGCTCAGCCGGCCCGCGGCATCGGCCGGCCCCGCGGCCAGCCGGCCCTCCACTCGGCGCAGCCGGACCAGGCCGCGGTCGGCGTCGCCCACGGACAGGTCGTGCGCGGCGCGCACCAGCTCCGCCGCCGCGCTCGTCGGCTCGGGGCCCATCCGCGAGAACAGATCGGCGAGGTCGTCCGCGCGCAGCCCGGTGAAGAGCTGGCCGATCGCCAGGTCGTCGACGAGGGCCTGGGCGGCGAAGTTCCAGTCGCCCGCCGCGGCGCCGTGCGTCAGCGCCTCGGGCAGGGCGCCGGCGGCGCGCAGCCAGCGCGCGGCGCGCCGGTGGAGTTCTGTTTCGAGCCCCGGCGAACGGGCCCTCAGATGGGCCCGGAGGATCTCGCCGAACAGCGGGTGCAGCCGGTACCACGAGTGCCCGAGGTCCTCCACGAACGCGTTCTGGCCGTGCAGTTCGGCCAGGGTCCGCTCGGCGCCGCCGCGCCCGGTCAGCTCCGCCACCAGCACCGGGGAGAACCGCTCCACGACACTGACGCGCAGCAGCAGCTCCTGGGTGCGGGCCGGCTGCCGTTTCAGCACCTCGGCCAGCAGGAAGTCGGCGATCGTGCTGCGGTCCGCCTCGAAATCCGTCAGATACGTGTCGGGGTCCGGGCTCTGCCGGGCCGCCAGGGCGCACAGCCGCAGCCCGGCGGCCCAGCCCCGGGTGCGCGCCAGCAGGGCCTGGACGGCCTGTGCGGGCAGCCGCAGCCCGTGCAGCTCCAGCAGCGCGGCGGCCTCCTCCGCGGTGAAGGCCAGCTCGGCGTCGCGGATCTCGGTCACGGTCCCGGCCGCCCGGTAGCGGTGCAGCGGAAGCAGCGGCTCGGTGCGGGTGACGAGGACCAGGCGCAGCCCCTGCCCGGCGTGGTGCAGGACGAACTCCAGCTCCTCCGCGATCCGCGCGGAGACCACCCGGTCGAACTCGTCGAGCACGAGGACGACGGGCCGCTCGCGCGCGCTCAGTTCACCGGCGAGCCGGGCCAGCAGGTTGCGGTCCACCCGGCCCGCGTCCGCCGGGCAGCCGACGGCGGCCGTCAGCGGTACGCCGGCGGCGCGCAGGGACTGGAGCACATAGGCCCAGAACATTCCGCTGCCCTGGTCGCCCGCTTCGACGGTGAACCAGGCGACGGGCTGTCCGAGCCGGGCGGCCCAGTCCGCGACCAGGAGGGTCTTGCCCGCGCCCGCCGAGCCGTTGACCATCGTCAGCGGTGTCCCGAAGGCCTGGTCGAGGTGGTCGGTGAGCCGTCGGCGGAGCAGAAAGGTGGCGGGCCTGGCCGGCAGCGCGAACCGGGTCCGCAAGAACGGCTCTCCCAGCGGATCGACGTGCTCTCCGGCCGATCCCCTCGTGTGCTCGTGCCTGGTAGCCACAGGGTCACCACCCTGTCCCTCGGGCCCGTGGAGAGGCTTTCGTCTGTCATACCCAGTTTGCCGGTCCGGCCGCGGCGCGCACATGGACCGGTCGGGCCCTTTCGTCCGCCCATCCGTCCCCGGACCGGGCGCAGCGGCCCCCGGTGTACCCCGGTCCGTCCCGCGCGGCCGCCGTCAGTGCTCGTCCGCGGGCGGTTCCGGCTTGGTCCGTGCCGCCTCCAGCTGCACCCGGCCCCCGGCCGCCAGCAGCGCGAGCAGCGCCAGGATGCCGAGCAGCACCAGGACCAGCAGCAGCACCGTGAGCGCCGTCGGATGGTTCCACAGCGCGAAGACGAGCGCGATGATCAGCAGGCCGGCGAGGGCGATGGCCCGGCGGTAGGCCAGTGCCCAGGCGCCGACGCGCCCGGCGTGGATGTGGTGGCCGGCCGCCCAGCGCGCCGCGGAGTCCGCCGTGTGGTCGGAGTAGCCGCGCACGGCCACGGGCAGCCGGCCCGGTCCGACGAGATAGGCGCCGAGAGCGATGACCACGCCCAGGACGACGGCCGTACGCAGGCTGACCCGGAGGAACCTGAGGAGGGTGTCGAAGACGGCGGCGGCCGCCGCCTTGGACTGCACCTGCGGCGGCAGATGGTCGAGGTAGTAGCGGCGGGCCACGACCAGCGCGAGGGCCACCACCAGGCAGGCGAAGGCGGCGCCCAGCGCGGTGCGCGCGAGGGCCCGGCGCCGGTGGCGGGCCAGGAACACTCCGGCGACGCCCAGCAGGACGACCAGCACCGGCAGCCAGTTCCCCACGACATCCAGGAGGTGGGCGCCCTTGCGGAACTTGGCGAGCTGGTCGGAGTGGAACAGCACCAGCTGCTTGTTCACCTGCGGGATCTTGGCGGCGGGCTTCAGACCGGCGTCCACCAGCTCCGTCTTGACCCGGTCGACGGCCGTGCCGACGTCCAGGGTGACGGTGCCGTCGCTGACCCCGACCGCACCGCGTCCCTCACCGGTCAACGCGTGGACGACGGCGTTGTGAGCGGCGCGGTTGGCGTTGCGCCACACCGTGACGAAGACGTCGCTGTGGACGACACGGGTGGCGATCTTGGTCACCGACGCGTCCACGGCGGAGTCGATCTGCGGCCCGAGCCGGCTGACCGCGTCGGCGGCCAGCGGCGGCAGTCCCTGGGACTGGAGCCAGGAGGCGATGTCCCCGGCGACCTGCTTGCCGTCCACGCGGGTGCCCACGGCCTCGGTGATCCGGTGGACCGCCGCGTCCTGGACGGCGGGCTCGGTGGCCAGCGGTGCCACCGTGGCCACGTAGCGGTCGGTGTCGAGCGCGATGTCGTGCACCCAGGTGGCGAGGAGCGCGACCGGGACGAGGATGCAGGTGAGCACGATGAGCACGGCGGAGGCGGTGCTCCGCACGGCACGTCCGGCGCCGCCGCCCCCCGACCGCCCCCCGGGCGTCCCCGGCCGTCCGCCTCCGCCTCCGGCCCCGGAACTCGCACCAGCTCCCCCGGCTGCGGGGCCCGCCGCCTCCGCACGGTTCCGGTCCCGGTCGGCGTCCTGCGGGTTCGGGGCGGGCCGGTCCCGGTCGGGCTCCTGCGGGTTCGGGGCGGGTGGCTCGGTCACGGGACCCTCCGGCGGGGCGATGGCTGGACACCCTCCATTCCGTCAGTCCCGCGGCCGCTCCGCGCGCCGGAGTGGCCCGCACGGGCGAGTCCGTTCACCGTCCGCGCATCCCTGGTCACCGCTCCGCCCGCAGAAGTGCGGGCCCCTCCCGCGCGTGCTGGACTGGGGGAAACGGCGTTCTGACGAGTGTCGGCCGTACCGACTCCGATCCTTCTCGTGAGGAGAGGCCATGGACAGCGTCGAAGAGATGGGACCCGTCGACTACCTGGTCATCGAATTCGTCGGCAACCGCATGACGGGGGAGGCGTTCCCGCTCCTGGTCGATCTCGCCGAACGCGGCATCATCCGGATCATCGACCTCGCCTTCGTCCGCAAGGAGACCGACGGCACGACGACCGGTCTGGAGCTGCGGGACCTCGGCGACACGATCGATGTGTCCCTCTTCGAGGGAGCCTCGGCCGGCGTGCTGGACCAGGGCGACCTCGAGGAGGCCGCCAACGCCCTGGAACCCGGCAACTCGGCCGCCGTACTGGTGTACGAGAACCTGTGGGCCGCACCGCTGGCCGCCGCGCTGAGGCGCAGCGGGGCACAGCTCGTGGCCAGCGGCCGCATCCCCGTCCAGGCCCTGCTGGCGGCCCTGGACGCCACGGAGGAGCCGGTGCCGCCCGGTGGCTCCGCGGCCGCCTGAGCATCCACGCATCGACACAGGGAGATGACCGCACATGCCCGGACTGCTTCGGGGAGTAGCGCGCACCGCCGTCGTCGCCGGAACGGCGACCGCCGTGTCCAACCGCGTCTCGCGGCGGCAGGCGGGCCGCTGGGCGCAGCAGGACGACGAGCAGCAGCAGAGCCAGGCTGCACCGCAGTACGCACAGCAGCAACCGCCCCCGCCCCCACCGCCGCCGGCTGCGCCCGCCGCCGACGACGACATGAGCCAGAAGATCGACCAGCTCAAGCAGCTGGGCGACATGCGAAGCCAGGGAATTCTGACCCAGGAGGAGTTCGAGCAGCAGAAGCGCCTGCTGCTGGGCTGATGCCCGAGCCGAACTCCCCGCACCCGCCCGTCCCGGAGCCGGGCTTTCTGGACCGGCGTCTGGACGCCCTCGCCCGCCAGCCGTTCCGGGCCCGGTTCCGGCTGCGCGGCCGGGACCGGGCGACCGCGGAGCTGAAGGGACCGGCGACGGTGCGCCGGCACGCGTACGACCTGATCGCCAGGCGTCTGGCACCGGCCGAGCCGCACAAGGACGGCCGGCAGACCCCGTACCGCGGCCACCCGGTCTTCGTCGCGCAGCATGCGACCGCCACCTGCTGCCGGAGCTGCCTGGAGCGCTGGCACGGCATCCCGAAGGGGCGGGAGCTGAGCCACGCGGAGCGGGACTACGTGGTGGCCGTGATCTGCCGGTGGATCGAGCGGGAGATGACAGCCGGGCCCGGCTGATCGAAAACAGACGCCCGTGAGCGGACCCCTGTCGAGTCGGACCCGATCACGAGATATCTTGATGTCGAGCAATGTTGCAGACGTGGAGCGGAGCACCCGGTGACTGACTCGACCATCATCTACACCTACACTGACGAGGCCCCGGCCCTGGCGACGCATTCGTTCCTGCCGGTGATCCAGGCCTATGCCGCGCAGGCCGGTGTGCCCGTGGAGACCCGGGACATCTCGCTGGCCGGACGCATCATCGCCCACTTCCCGGAGTACCTGAACGAGGACCAGCGCATCCCGGACGCCCTGGCCGAGCTGGGTGACCTGGCCAAGACGCCCGCCGCGAACATCGTCAAGCTGCCGAACATCTCGGCGTCCATCCCGCAGCTGCGCGCCGCCGTCGCCGAGCTCCAGGGCAAGGGCTACGCGCTGCCGGACTACCCGGACGACCCGAAGACCGACGAGGAGCGCGAGATCCGCGCCCGCTACGACAAGGTCAAGGGCTCCGCCGTCAACCCGGTCCTGCGCGAGGGCAACTCCGACCGCCGTGCCCCGGCGTCGGTGAAGAACTACGCCAAGACCCACCCGCACCGCATGGGCGCCTGGACCGCCGAGTCCAAGACGAACGTGGCGACCATGGGCGAGAACGACTTCCGCTCCACCGAGAAGTCGACCGTCATCGCCGAGGACGGCACGCTGCGGATCGAGCTGGTCGGCGAGGACGGCACGACCACCGTGCTGCGCGAGTCCGTGCCGGTCCTGAAGGACGAGGTCGTCGACGCCTCCGTGATGCGCGTCGCCGCCCTGAACCGCTTCCTCGCCGCGCAGGTCGCGCGCGCCAAAGAGGAGGGCGTCCTGTTCTCCGTGCACCTGAAGGCCACGATGATGAAGGTCTCCGACCCGATCGTCTTCGGCCATGTGGTGCGCGTCTTCTTCCCGAAGACGTTCGCGAAGTACGGCGAGACCCTCAAGGCCGCCGGCCTCACCCCGAACGACGGCCTCGGCGGCATCCTGAAGGGCCTGGAGAACCTGCCCGAGGGCGCCGAGATCAAGGCCTCCTTCGACGCCGAGCTGGCCGAGGGCCCGGCCCTGGCGATGGTCGACTCCGACAAGGGCATCACCAACCTGCACGTCCCCTCGGACGTCATCGTCGACGCCTCCATGCCGGCGATGATCCGCACCTCCGGCCACATGTGGGGCCCGGACGGCCAGGAGCACGACACCCTCGCGGTGCTGCCGGACTCCTCCTACGCCGGTGTCTACCAGGCCGTGATCGAGGACTGCCGCGCCCACGGCGCCTACGACCCGTCCACCATGGGCTCGGTGCCGAACGTCGGCCTGATGGCGCAGAAGGCCGAGGAGTACGGCTCCCACGACAAGACCTTCGAGGTCCCGGCCGCGGGCACGGTCCGCCTGGTCGACCAGAACGGCGACGTCGTCCTGGAGCAGCCGGTCTCCGCCGGCGACATCTTCCGCGCCTGCCAGACCAAGGACGCCCCGATCCGCGACTGGGTGAAGCTGGCCGTCACCCGCGCCCGCGCCACCGGCGACCCGGCCGTGTTCTGGCTGGACGAGGACCGCGCCCACGACGCGCAGCTGATCGCCAAGGTCCGCCAGTACCTGACGGAGCACGACACCGAGGGCCTGGACATCCGCATCCTGCCCCCCGTCGAGGCCACCAAGCTGTCGGTGGAGCGCATCCGCCGCGGCGAGAACACCATCTCGGTGACCGGCAACGTGCTGCGTGACTACCTGACCGACCTGTTCCCGATCCTGGAGCTGGGCACCAGCGCCAAGATGCTGTCGGTCGTCCCGCTGATGGCGGGCGGCGGCCTGTTCGAGACGGGTGCCGGCGGTTCCGCGCCGAAGCACGTCCAGCAGCTGGTCAAGGAGAACTACCTGCGCTGGGACTCGCTCGGTGAGTTCTTCGCGCTCGTCCCGGCCTTCGAGCAGTACGCGGCGGCCACCGGCAACACCCGCGCCAAGGTGCTCGCCGACACCCTCGACCGCGCCACGGCGACCTTCCTCAACGAGGACAAGTCCCCGACCCGTCGCGTCGGCGGCATCGACAACCGCGGCAGCCACTTCTACCTGTCCCTGTACTGGGCGCAGGAGCTGGCCCGGCAGACCGACGACGCCGACCTGGCCAAGGCGTTCGCGCCGCTCGCCGAGTCCCTCGCCGCCGACGAGCAGAAGATCGTGGACGAGCTGATCGCCGTCCAGGGCTCGCCGGCCGACATCGGCGGCTACTACCAGGTGGACAAGGCCAAGGCGGACGCGGTCATGCGCCCGTCGGCCACCTGGAACGCCGCGCTGGCGTCCCTGAGCAGCTGACGCCCGCGGCGCTCCGGCTGCCCGCCTGAGCCCGTACTCCGCCCCCGGCCGGTGTCTTAGGCCGGGGGCGGAGGCATGCCGGCCCCTCGGTCCCGCACCGCCGTCCAGCAGTACGCCCCCGCCGCCCCCGGAGCCGCCCGTGTCCTCGTACGACCTCCTTCCCGGCGCCCCCGACTCGCCGGTCCTGCTGCACATACCGCACTCGGCACGGACGGTGCCCGCAGAGGTGCGGGCCGGGATCGTACTGAGCGACGCGGAACTGGAGCGGGAGCTGGACCACATCACCGACGCGCACACCGCACAGCTCGCCGAGCGGGCGGCCGGGCTGGCCGGGGTGACGCCCTGGCGGTTCGTGAACCGGCTGTCGCGGCTGGTCGTGGACCCCGAGCGGTTCCCGGACGAGCGTGAGGAGATGCTCGCGGCCGGGATGGGGGCGGTCTACACGCGCACCACGCACCGGGCGGAGCTGCGGCCCGCCGACACCGATCCGGAGCCGCTGCTCGCCCGGTACTTCCGGCCGTACGCCCGGGCCATGACCGAGGCGGTCGCGGACCGGCTGGCCGCCACCGGGCGGGCCGTCATCGTCGACGTGCACTCATACCCCAGCCGGCCGCTCCCCTACGAGCTGCACGGCACCGGTCCGCGCCCGCCCGTCTGCCTGGGCACGGACGCCTTCCACACCCCGCCGGAACTGGTCGAGGCCGCCCGCACGGCGTTCGCCGGCTGCGGCGGCACCGGGCTGGACAGCCCGTTCGCCGGGACCTACGTACCGCTGGAGTTCTACGGCACGGACGCCCGGGTCGGCGCCCTGATGGTGGAGATCCGCCGGGACCTCTACATGACCGAGCCGGGCGGCGCGGCCGGGCCGGGGCTGGAGCGGCTCGCCGGCGCACTGGCCGCGCTGGTGGACGCACTGTAGCCCGGGTGGAGCACGTCCGCAGGACAGCGAGCGGGGCCCGTACCAGGGTGGTGGGCATGACCGAGGAGATCACGCTGGCCGGCCAGGCCCCGCCGCCCGAACGGGTCTGGCCCGCCCTCGACCTGGACGGCCCGGACTTCGACCCGGTCCTCGCCGACCTCATGCGCGAAGGTCCGCTGACCCGGATCAGGCTGCCGTTCGGCGAGGGCTGGGCATGGCTGGCGACCCGCTATCACGACGTACGGCTGATCACCAACGACCCGCGGTTCAGCCGCGCGGAGGTCACCCGCCGTCAGGTGACCCGGATGGCGCCCAACTTCGCGCCCCGGCCGGGCTCTCTGGCCTGGGTCGACCAGCCCGACCACAACCGGCTGCGCAAGCCGGTCGCGGCGGCCTTCACCGTGTCCGGGATGAAACGGCTGCGGCCGCGCGCCCAGGCGATCCTGGACGAGCTGATGGACGGCGTCGTACGGGACGGTCCCCCGGCCGACCTGGTCGAGCGGGTGCTGGAGCCCTTCCCGATCATCGTGGTCAGCGAGGTGATGGGGGTGCCGGCCGCCGACCGGGACCGGGTGCACGCGTGGACCCGGGAGATCATCTGCACCACCGGGGCGGAGGCGGCCGGCGAGGCCAAGAACGGGCTGTACGGCTGGATCACCGCGACCGTGCGGGCCCGCGCGAACAGCACGGACGAGGACGTCTACTCGCTGCTGGGCCGGGCCGTGGCGGCCGGTGAGATCCGTGAGGAGGAGGCCGTCGGGCTGGCCGGTCCGCTCCAGATCGGCGGTGAGGCGGTCACGCACAACTGCGGGCAGATGCTGTATCTGCTGCTGACCCGCCCGGAGCTGATGGAGCGGATGCGGGCGCGGCCCGGGGAACGCGGGCCGGTGCTGGACGAGCTGCTGCGCTGGATCTCGCACCGCAGCTCGGTGGGGCTCGCCCGGATCGCGCTGGAGGACGTGGAGATCGCGGGCCACCGGATCGCGGCGGGCGATCCGGTCTACGTCTCCTATCTCGCCGCCAACCGCGACCCGGACGTCTTTCCCGACCCGGACCGCATCCACCCCGACCGCGAGCCCAACCCGCACCTGGCGTTCGGCAACGGCCCGCACCACTGCACCGGCGCGGTGCTGGCCCGGCTCCAGCTGGAGCTGCTGGTGGACACGGTGCTGGACCGGCTGCCCGGACTGCGGCTCGCGGTGCCGCCGCAGGAGGTGCGGTGGCGGCACCGGACGATGATCCGCGGTCCGCTGACGCTGCCGGTCACCTGGTGAGGGCGGTCAGGCCCGCAGCCACTCCGTGACGATCACCTCGCCGCCGGTCCGCAGCCTGAGGGCGAACGGGCCGGCCGGCGGGGTGTCGCTGGTGAAGCGGCCGAGGGTGTCGACGGCGACCGGGCGGGCGCTCCCCGGACCGCCGAGCACCTCGACGTCGGCCGCCCGGGGCGGCAGCAGCTGCCCGATCAGGCCGTCCTCGGTGACCTCGACGTCGACGGTCACCCCGCCCGCGCGGAAGGTCAGCATCCGCGGCGCGTCCACGGCCCCCCTGACCGGCAGGGCGTCCACGAGCGAGTCGAAGGTCAGCTCGGCGACGCGGGCGTCCAGGTCGTGCAGGGCGTAGGCGTCCAGGGCGAGTTGGCACAACTGCTCCGGGACGGGGTCGAGGACGGCGATCGCCCGGCGCAGCTCCTCCTCCAGCAGTCCGTCCTCGAACCCGCCGTCCGCTGCGTCGTGTTCGGGCATCCGGTTCTGGTCCTCGCCGCTCATGCCGCTCCCCGTGCGTCCATCCGGGCCCGCAGCCGGCGCAGACAGCGCTGGCGGAGGGGGCCGATACTGCCGACCGCGATACCGAGCGCGGCCGAGATCTCCAGATAACTGGGCGGCGGTGAGGCCACCAGGACCCGCAGCAGCTGACGGCAGCGCTCGCCCAGTCCGTCCAGTTCCTGCCGCAGCCGGCGGATCCG
This sequence comes from Streptomyces sp. NPDC127190, assembly GCF_042672505.1. Lineage (NCBI taxonomy): Bacteria > Bacillati > Actinomycetota > Actinomycetes > Kitasatosporales > Streptomycetaceae > Streptomyces > Streptomyces sp. NPDC127190. Next base: position 4,814 of record NZ_JBHXVE010000024.1, on the reverse strand, counting down.
CTCGGCGCGGTCCGCCGCCTCCTCCGAGTCGATCAGGGTCTGTTCCGGGGTGCGCTCCTCGCTGGCCCGGTCCAGGACCCGTGGATCGTCCGTGAGGGTCAGCCGGTTCAGGCCCTTGAGCACCTTCACGCACTCGTGCCGGGCCGTGGCGGCCAGCCAGGAGCCGGCCTTGTCGGGTTCGCGGATCCGGCCCAGGTGCTGGGCGAAGCGGAACCACACGGTCTGGAAGACCTCGTGACCGTCGGCGTCGGACAGCCGGTGCGCGCGCACCACCGACCACACCAGCGGGCTCAAACCTTCCACGAGCGCTTTCCAGGCCGCGGCGTCTCCGTCGACGGCGGACCGGACCAACGCGCCGACCTCTGTTCGGTCCACGTCTCCACCCCTTGTGTACGGCACGTCATCGTACGCCGTGGAGCGGAGGGTTCCGGCGCTCATGCGGGCAGCGCGGGGGTCGCCAGCGGGACCGGGCGCCAGGTGGCCGGCCGGAGCACCGGGACGTGCGCCCCGCGCACCTCGGCCCGGTCGGCGGCCGCCAGCAGCCGGTCGCGGGCCACGCGCGGATCGCGCTCCCCCAGCGCCGTCATCTGCGCGGCGACGAGGCCCGCGGCGACCGGAGTGGCGAAGGAGGTGCCGCTCCACTGCGCCAGGCCGTCGAACATCACCTGGTCCGGCTTGCCCCCGGTGCTCTCCCGTCCCTCGCTCAACACACCGGTGTGGCGCGGGAACTGGCAGGTGCAGGCGTAGTCGAAGCCGTACCGGCAGGCGTCGTAGGTGGAGTGCTGGTAGCGGTACGGCACCGGTGTGCCGAAGCCGGTGAGGGCGCTGGTGAGCCGCTCGCCGGGGGCGTAGACGCCGACCCAGGGGCCGTGGTTGCTGAAGCAGGCCGGGCCGTCGCCGTCGGAGCGCAGGGCGCCGACCGAGAGCACGCTGTCGGCGTACTCGGGCAGCGCGGCGTAGGCGGCCGGCCAGAACGGCACGTCGCTGCCGTTGTTGCCGGCGGCGGCCACCAGCAGGGTGCGCTGCTCGCGCAGTGCGCGCATGAAGGCGTCCAGGCCGAGCAGGCCGTCCGTGGTGTCCGCGGGGGTGCCCGCGGAGAGGCTGAGGATGTCGGGCCAGCCGCTTCCCTCCACCGCGTCGAAGAGCCTGCCGCCGAACTCGGACTCCAGCACGGCACCGGCGTCGTCGAGGGTGCCGCGGACAGTAAGGTCGGTGTCGGGGGCGACGGCCGCGAGCAGCCCGGCGATGAACGTGCCGTGTCCGACGTACTGGTGGAGCACCCCGTCGGCGTCGGTCTCGTGCCGCTGGGGGTCGCCCGTGGTGTGGGCCAGCAGCGGGTAGGCGCGGTGGTCGTGCACCAGCCCGGTGTCGATCACCAGGACGCGTACGGCGCGGTCGGGGTCGTAACCGGTGGGATCGGCCGCGGGGTTGGCCCGCCCGCTGCGGGCGACGGGCACCGGTTCGTCGCCGGGGCAGGCGTTGACCGCGATGTGCACCACATGGTTGCGGCCGGCCAGCCGGCGCCCCTGGCGCTCCTCGGCCTCCCGCAGGGCGCGCAGGGCGTGCGGCACCTGGTCGTCGGCGAGGGCCGGGTCGCCGACCCGGATGCGGGTGACACCGGTGCGGTCGGACTCCGGGCCGGCGCGGCGCACATGCTCGGGGGACAGCCCCGGGGCCTCGGTGAAGTGGGCACGCACGGTGTCCTCGACGACCTGTGCCTCCTGGCCGGTGCGGGCGAGGACGACACCCTTCTCGTACAGGAAGTGGGCGTCGTCGTCCGGTCCCATGGCGAGCGGGACGTCGGGCATGGAGCGCTGGATGTGTGCGAACTGCTCGTGGAATCGCTGTGGTGCCATGGTGTGTCTCCCCCTCGACGACGGTGTTCGACAGTGAGAGCCGTGGGACCACCGTCTGATACAGCAGGCCACTACCATGCGAGACGTGACAGCGGGAAGCGCGGCGGTGGCGGAGCTGCTGCCCATGGTGTTCGCCGACCCGGGCGAGGCCCGGGCACGCGCCGAACAGGTGCTGCGGGAGAATCCGCCGCCGCTGCACGCCAGCGTCGCCCACCAGGTGCTGGGCATCTGGCAGCGGGACTTCGGGGATCTCCGGGTCGCGCTCACCCATCTGCGGCGGGCCCGCGATCTGGCCGCGCGCGCCGACTCCGCCGACCGGGAGGCGGATGTCCTCGCCACACTGGGGGTCGCACTGGTGCACGCGGGGCGCACGCGACAGGGGCTCGCCTCCTTCGAGCGGGGGGTCGCCCGGGGCACCGGACACACCCGGGCCCGGGTGCTGTACCGGCGGGCCTATGTGTGGTGGGTGCTGGGACATCACCGGGAGGCGCTGGAGGACGTCCGGCGGGCGCTGCCGGTGCTGCGCCAGGTCGCCGACGACATCTGGACGGCGCGGGCGCTGACCCTGCGGGCGACGGTGCATCTGGCACTGGGCGCGGTGGACCGGGCGGCCGCCGACTTCACGGCGGCGGAGCGGCTGTGGGACACCACCGGCCAGGAGCACGACAAGGCGGACGCGGTGGAGAGCCGGGGCCTGGCGGCGTTCCGGTCCGGGGACATCCCGGTGGCGCTGCGCCTGCTGGACGAGGCCGAGGAGCGGTACGCCAAGCTGGGCACGCCGACGTACAACCTGTCCATCCGGCGCTGCGAGGTGCTGATGGCGGCGGGTCTGGCGCCGGAGGCGCAGGCCGAGGCGGACGCGGCGATCGCGGTGCTGGAGCGGATCGGCGGTCAGTCCACGCGCCGGGCCGAGCTGCTGCTGGCCGCCGCGCGGGCCGCCCGGTCGGCCGGGGACGCGCAGACGGCCGTCGCCCGGGCCGCCGTCGCCGTACGGCTGTTCACGGCGCAGCGGCGGCTGTGGTGGGAGACGCACGCCCGGCTGGTGCTGATCGAGGCCCGGGTGGCGGCCGGGCGGCGCTCCGGTCGGCTGGTCGGCGACGCGGCGGCGGTCGCGGAGCGGCTGGCCGCCTTCGACTCGCCGGCCGCGCCGGAGGCGTCGTTGCTCGCGGGCCGGATCGCGCTGGCGCTGGGCTGGACGGCGGACGCCGAACGGCACCTGGCGGTGGCGGCCCGCGGCCGGCGCTCGGGTCCGCCGCTCGCCCGGATGACGGGCTGGGTGGCCGAGGCGCTGCGGGCCCGGGCGGCCGGGTCCCGGCGCGGGGTGCTGGAGGCCTGCCGGCGCGGCCTCGACGTCCTCGACGACCACCGGATGACGCTCGGCGCCTCCGAGCTGCGCGCCCATGTGACCGCCAAGGGCGCCGAACTGGCCGCGCTGGCCCAGGAGGTGACCCTGGACCAGGGCGACCCGCGGCGGCTGCTGGGGTGGAGCGAACGGTGGCGGGCGACCGTGCTGTCCGCGCCGCCGACCCGGCCGCCCGCGGATCCGGCGCTGCTGAGCAGCCTGACCGCCTACCGGGAGATCGCGGCCCGGGCGGAGGGCGCCCGGATGGACGGGCGGCCGGTCCCCGCGCTCGACCGGGAACAGCGGCGCCTGGAGCGGGAGATCCGCTCCCGCACCCATCACATCCGCGGCGCCGCCCCGCACGCGGGCAACCGCCTGGACGTGGCCCGGCTGCTGGACCGGCTGGGCGAGGCCACGCTGGTCGAACTCGCCGTGGTGCGGGGCCGGGTGCACATCCTGCTGTGCGGGCGGGGGCGGGTACGGCGGTTCGCCGGCGGGGCGCTCGCCGAGGCGGTGGCCGAGGCCGAGCACGTCCAGGCGGGGCTGCGACGGCTCGCCCATCCCGGCGCGGAGGCGCGGCTGCCGCTGGTGGAGGCGGGGGGCCGGCGGCTGGAGGAACTGCTGCTCGCGGGCGCCGTACCGCATCTGGGCCCCGGCCCGGTGGTGATCGTGCCGCCCGGGGCGCTGCACCGGGTGCCGTGGGCGCTGCTGCCCGCGCTGCGCGAGCGGGTGCTGAGCGTGTCGCCGTCGGCGGGCAGCTGGCTGCGCGCCCGCGAGACGTCACCCCCGCCGGCCGGCCGCCCGGTGCTGGTGCGCGGCCCGGGCCTGGCCACGGGCGGCGCCGAGGTGCCCGCGCTGGCGGACCGGTACGGCACCGCGACGGTCCTGGAGGGCGAGGACGCCCAGGTCCCCCGGGTGCTGGCGGAGCTGGACGGCGCGGGTCTCGCCCATCTCGCCGCCCATGGCACGTTCCGCGCCGACAGCCCGCTGTTCTCCGCTCTGCGGATGGCCGACGGCCCGCTGATCGTGCACGACTTCGAGCGTCTGGCCCGCAGCCCGTACCGGATCATCCTCTCCAGCTGCGACACCGCCCGGCTGGCCTCGGTCGGCGCCGACGAACTCCTCGGCCTGGTCACCGCGCTGCTGCCGCTGGGCACGGCCGGGGTGGTGGCGGCCAGCGCACCGGTCAACGACGCGGCGGTGGTCCCGCTGATGCTCGCCCTGCACAAGGGCCTCGACACCGGCCTCAGCCTGGCCGAGGCCCTCCGCGACGCCCGCACGACCCTGCCGGACGACCCCCTCCACCAGGCCACGGGCTGGGCCTTCGCAGCATTCGGAGCGGCATAGGGCCCCTTCCTGTCAGGGCTGACGACAGTGGCCTTCGCGCCCTTCGGCACCACATGCCGCACCGTCTCAGCCAGGGCTGCGCCCCCCGGGGGCGCGGGGAACTGCGCGAGCAACCACAACCCACCCGCGCCCGGCCCCTACGCCGACTCCTCCACCGGCCACGCCGGACAGTGGCTAGTACTCCAGTCAGATTTCGTGTCCTGAGCTGGTGGTTGTCGTTGTCCGGGTATGGAGGCGATAGCCGAAGTCGACCAGTGGCAGGGTGAGTT
>NZ_JBHXVE010000023.1:111092-128590 GCF_042672505.1 Streptomyces sp. NPDC127190 | reverse complement strand
CCGCCCGCCGCCGCTCGTCTAGGTTGATCCCGCGGGCGGGGGCGCTCGGCCGCCCGATCGGCGGGGTGCCCGAGTCCGGTGAGAGGGGTGCGCTCATCGTCGCGCACACCGTCGTCTCCGTCGGTCCGTACGCGTTGATCATCCGGCGTCCGGGCGCCCACCGGGCCACCAGCTCCGGGGCACACGCCTCACCCGCCACCACCAGTGTCGACACGGTCACCGCGGCCTGCGGCAGGGCGGCCAGCACGGACGGGGGCACGGTCGCATGGGTGACCGCGAGCTGCGGGTCGGTCAGCGCGGCGACCGGCTCCGCCGCCGGGGGCAGCACCAGGGCCGCGCCGCGCAGCAGGGCGGTGAAGACCTCCGACACCGAGGCGTCGAAGCTGGGCGAGGCGAACTGGAGCACCCGGCTGTCGGGTTCGATCGCGAACCGCTCGATCTGGGCGGCGACCAGACTCGCCACGCCGGTGTGGCTCACCATGACGCCCTTGGGGCGGCCGGTGGAGCCGGATGTGTAGATCACGTAGGCCGGATGCCGGAGGTCGACGGCGATCTCGGGGTCGGTGTCCGGCCGGTCGTCCGCGGTGACCATGGCGGGGTCGTCGATCACCGCCGTGGGGCGGGCGTCGTCCAGCATGAAGGCGATCCGGGACGGGGGATAGGACGGGTCCACGGGAAGGTAGGCGGCTCCGGCCTTCAGCACGCCGAGGACCGCCACGACGGACTCGACCGACCGGGGCAGGGCCACCGCCACGATCTGCTCCGGGCCGACGCCCTGGGCGATCAGCTCGTGGGCGAACTGGTTGGCCCGGGCGTTCAGCTGACGGTAGGTCAGCTCGGTGTCGCCGCAGACCAGTGCGACCGCGTCCGGCACCGCCGCCACCCGCGCCGCGAACGCCTGCGCCACCGGTACCGCGTCCACCTCACGGGCGGTCGCGTTGCCGCCCTCCAGCAGCCGGTGCCGCTCCTCGGCGTCCAGGATGTCGATCAGCCCGATCGGCTGCTCCGGGTCGGCCGTGACCGCCTCCAGCAGGAGCGTCCAGCGCCGGGCGAGCGCGGCGACCGTGTCCCGGTCGAACAGGTCGGTGGCGTACTCGACCACACCGGTGATCCCGGCCGGGGAGCCGTCCGGACCGAACCGCTCGGCGAGGTTCACACCGAGGTCGAACTTGGCGGTTCCGGTGGCCACCGCATAGGTGGCGACCTCCAGACCGGGCAGCGAGAAGCGGCCCATCGGCGCGTTCTGCACGGCCAGGATGGTCTGGAACAGCGGGTGGTGGGAGAGCGACCGGGAGGGGTTCAGCACCTCGACCAGGTGCTCGAACGGCACGTCCTGGTGCGCGTAGGCCGACAGCGCCGTCTCCCGCACCCGCGCCAGCAGCTCGGCGAACGTCGGGTCACCACTGGTGTCGGTGCGCAGCACCAGCGTGTTCACGAAGAACCCGACCAGGTCGTCCAGCGCCTCGTCGGTACGCCCCGCGATCGGGCTGCCGATCGGGATGTCCGTCCCCGCGCCCAACCGCGTGTACAACGCAGCCAGAGCCGCGTGCAGCACCATGAACAGACTGGTCCCGGTGCGCCGCGCCAACTCCACCAGCGCCGCGTGCAGTTCGGGGCCCAGCTCCAGGCCGACCTGGTCGCCGTGCCAGCGGGCGACGGCCGGCCGGGGCCGGTCGGTGGGCAGCTGGAGCAGCTCCGGCAGCTCGGACAGCTGGTCCTTCCAGTACGCGAGCTGCTCGGCGAACCGGCTCTCCGGGTCGGCGGCGTCACCGAGCAGCTCGCGCTGCCACAGCGTGTAGTCCGCGTACTGCACCGGCAGGACCGGCCGGTCCGGTGTGCGGCCCTCGCACCGGGCGGCGTACGCCTCCGCCAGATCACGGGCGAGCGGACCGGTGGACCAGCCGTCGCCCGCGATGTGGTGCATCACCAGCAGCAGCACATGCTCCGTAGGCGAGAGCGTGAACAGCTCCGCCCGCAGCGGCGGCTCCGCCGCCAGGTCGAACGGCAGCCGCGCGAACTCGGCCAGCCGCCCGGGCAGTTCGGCCTCCGACACCTCCGTCGACCGCACCCGGGGCCGGGCCGCACCCGGGTCCAGGACGCGCTGGCAGGGCACGCCGTCGACCTCAGGGAAGACCGTCCGCAGACTCTCGTGGCGGGCCACCACGTCGGACAGCGCCCCGTCCAGCGCCGCGGTGTCGAGCGTTCCGGTCAGCCGCAGCGCCAGCGGGATGTGGTACGTCGCCGCGGTGCCGTCCATGCGGTGCAGGAACCAGAGCCGCCGCTGAGCGAACGACAGCGGGACCACGTCCGGACGCGCGTGCGCCGTCAGCGCCGGGCGGGCCCGGCCGGCCTCGGCCAGCGCCGCCGCCACTCCCGCCGCGGTGGGCGCCTGGAAGAGCGCGCGCAGCCCCAGCTCCACGCCGAGCACCGAGCGGATCCGCGCGACCAGCCGGGTGGCGAGCAGGGAGTGTCCGCCCAGGTCGAAGAAGTCGTCGTCGGCCCAGACCCGCGGTACGCCCAGCACCTCCGCGAACAGCTCGCACAGGATCTGCTCCTGCGGGGTGCGCGCCGCCCGGCCCGGCGCCGTGGCCACCGACTCCGGCGCCGGCAGCGCCGCCCGGTCCAGCTTCCCGTTCGGCGTCAGCGGCAGCGCGTCCAGCACCACGAACGCGGACGGCACCAGATAGTCGGGCAGACGGTCGCGCAGGTACGCCGTCAGCTCCGCCGGACGTACGACCGTGCCGGGACGCGCCACCACATAGCCGATGAGCCGGTCGCCGTCGGGGAGGACGGTGGTCTGGGCGACGGCGGGGTGTTCGGCGAGGGCGGCTTCGATCTCGCCGGGTTCGATGCGGAAGCCGCGTACCTTGACCTGCTGGTCGGCGCGGCCGATGTATTCGAGGTCGCCGTCGGTGCGGCGGCGTACGAGGTCGCCGGTGCGGTACATGCGTTCGCCGGGGGTGCCGAAGGGGCAGGGGACGAAGCGGGTGGCCGTCAGTGCGGGCTGGTTGAGGTATCCGCGCGCCAGTCCCGGACCGGCGACGTACAACTCCCCGGGCACGCCCGGCGGCACGACACGCAGACGATCGTCCAGCACGTAGGCCCGGAACCCCGCGACCGGCCGGCCGATCGGCGGGACGCCCGAGTCCGGCGACAGGGGCGCGCTCATCGTCGCGCACACCGTCGTCTCCGTCGGTCCGTACGCGTTGATCATCCGCCGTCCCGGCGCCCACCGGGCCACCAGCTCCGGCGCACACGCCTCACCCGCCACCACCAGGGTGGCCGCCGTGACGTCCGCGCCGTCGAGCGCCGCCAGGACCGAGGGCGGAAGGGTCACATGGGTGACGTCGAGCCCGCGGTCCGTCAGGGCCTCCGCCGGGGCCTCGGCCGGGGCCAGGACGAGGGCGGCACCGGTGAGCAGCGCGCTGCACAGGTCCCAGAACGACGCGTCGAAGCTGGGCGAGGCGAACTGGAGCACCCGGCTGCCCGGCGCCACGCCGAGCCGCTCGACCTGCGCCGCCACCAGCCCCGCCACACCGGTGTGGCTGACCATGACGCCCTTGGGGCGGCCGGTGGAGCCGGATGTGTAGATCACGTAGGCGGGATGCCGGGCGTCGTGGGCGATCTTGGGGTCGGTGTCCGGCCGGTCGTCCGCGGTGACCATGGCGGGGTCGTCGATGACCGCCGTGGGGCGGGCGTCGTCCAGCATGAAGGCGATCCGGGACGGGGGGTACGACGGGTCCACGGGAAGGTAGGCGGCTCCGGCCTTCAGCACACCGAGGACAGCCACGACGGACTCCACCGACCGGGGCAGGGCCACCGCCACGATCTGCTCCGGGCCGACGCCCTGGGCGATCAGCTCGTGGGCGAACCGGTTGGCCCGGGCGTTCAGCTGACGGTAGGTCAGCTCGGTGTCGCCGCAGACCAGCGCGACCGCGTCCGGCACCGCCGCCACCTGCGCCGCGAGCAGCTCCGGCAGGGTCGTGACGGCAGCCCCGCGCTCGGCGGCGGGCAGCAGCTCGCGGCGCTCCTCGGCGGACAGCAGATCGATCTCGCCGATCGGCCGGTCCGGAGCGGCCGCGACCGCGGACAGCAGCCTGGTCCACCGGGCGAACAGGGTCTCCACCGTCGAGTGGTCGAACAGATCGGCGCTGTACTCGACCGCGCCGCTCAGACCGGCCGGCGTGCCGTCGGACCCGTGCTGCTCCGCCAGGCCGAAGGTCAGGTCCAGCCGGGACGTCCCGGTCGGCACGGCCACCTGGGTCGCCCGCAGACCGGGCAGCTCGAAGTCGCCGCCCGGCGCGTTCTGCACGACCAGTCCGGTCTGGAACAGCGGGTGGTGGGAGAGCGACCGGGACGGGTTCAGCACCTCGACCAGGTGCTCGAACGGCACGTCCTGGTGCGCATAGGCCGACAGCGCCGTCTCCCGCACCCGCGCCAGCAGCTCGGCGAACGTCGGGTCCCCGCTCGTGTCGGTGCGCAGCACCAGCGTGTTCACGAACAGCCCGACCAGGTCGTCCAGCGCCTCGTCGGTACGCCCCGCGATCGGGCTGCCGATCGGGATGTCCGTCCCCGCGCCCAACCGCGTGAACAGCGCCGCCAACGCCGCCTGGAGCACCATGAACAGACTGGTGCCGGTATGCCGCGCCAACTCCGCCAGCCCCGCGTGCAGTTCCGCGTCGATCCGGACGTCCAGCAGTCCGCCGCGGTACGACATGGCGGCCGGACGCGGCCGGTCGACGGGCAGGGACAGCTGCTCGGGCAGCCCGGCCAGTGCCTCGGTCCAGTAGCCCACCTGGCGCGCGAACACACTGTCCGCGTCGCGCTCGTCGCCCAGGATCTCGTGCTGCCACAGGGTGTAGTCGCCGTACGCCACCGGCAGCGCGGGCCAGTCGGGCGCCCCGCCGTCCCGCCGGCTCGCGTAGGCCGCGGCGAGATCGCGGGCCAGCGGGCCCATGGACCAGCCGTCACCCGCGATGTGGTGCAGCACCACCAGCAGGACGTGCTCCTGCGGCGCCACGGCGAACAGCTCCGCCCGCAGCGGCGGTTCCGACGTCAGGTCGAAGGCACGCACGGCCGCCTCGCGCAGCAGGGCCGGTACCTCGGCCTCCGCGGCCGTGCGGACCGTCAGCGGGACGGCGGCTTCGGCGGCGTCCAGCACCCGCTGGTGCGGAACACCGGCGGTGTGCGGGAAGACCGTGCGCAGGGTCTCGTGCCGGGCCACCACATCGGCGAGCGTGGCGCTCAGCGCCTCCCGGTCGAGAGCACCGGACAGCCGCAGCGCGAACGGGATGTGGTACGTGGCGCTCGGCATCCCGAACTGCTGGAGGAACCAGAGCCGCCGCTGCGCGAACGACAGCGGCATCGGCTCGCGGCGGGGCCGCGGCACCAGGGCCTGCCGCGCGGTACCGGCGGCGTGCAGCCCGGCGGCGAGCCCGGCGGGCGTCGGCGACCGGAACAGGGCGCGCAGCTCCAGCTCGACACCGAGGGTCGCCCGGACCCGCGAGACCAGCCGGGTGGCGAGCAGGGAGTGCCCGCCCAGGTCGAAGAAGTCGTCGTCCACCCCGGCCCGGGGCACGCCCAGCACCTCGGCGAACAGCTCGCACAGGATCTGCTCCTGCGGGGTGCGCGGCGCGCGGCCGCCCCCGGCGGCACCCGGCTCGGGCGCGGGCAGCGCCGCCCGGTCCAGCTTCCCGTTCGGCGTCAGCGGCAACGCGTCCAGCAGCACGAACGCCGACGGCACCAGATAGTCCGGCACGCGGTCGCGCAGGTACGCCGCGAGCGCCGCCGCGCTCGCCCCGGTCCCGGCCGAGGGGACGACGTACGCGACGATCCGGCCCTCCAGGGCGAGCACCGCGACCTGCGCGACACCCGGGTGCGCGGTCAGCTCGGCCTCGATCTCGCCCGGCTCGATCCGGAACCCGCGGACCTTGACCTGGTGGTCGACCCGGCCGGCGAACTCCAGCTCGCCGCCGGCGCGCCAGCGGACCAGGTCGCCGGTGCGGTACATCCGCGCGCCGGCCGGGCCGTACGGGTCGGCGACGAACCGCCCGGCGCTCAGTCCGGGCCGGTTCAGATAGCCGCGGGCGAGTCCCTCCCCGGCGAGGTAGAGCTCACCCGTCACACCGGGGGCGACCGGCCGCAGGGCCGAATCCAGCACATAGGTCCGGCAGTTGGCGATTGGGCGCCCGATCGGCACCGGCAGCGGGCAGTCCGCGGGGTCGGCCGGCAGCGCGTACGCGGTGATCACATGGGTCTCGGCGGGGCCGTAGTGGTTGTGCAGCACCCGGCCCGGCCGCCGGGCCTGGAAGCGGCGTACGGCACCGCCCAGGCGCATCGCCTCGCCGGCCTGTGCGACCAGCCGCAGGTGCGGCAGCTCCAGCCCGGCTTCCTCGGCGGCCTCGGCCACCGCCTCGACCACCAGGTTCGGCGCGAACAGCTCCTCGACCCGGTGCCGGTCCAGCCACCGGGCGAACAGCTCGGCGCTACGGCGCTGCTCCTCGGTCGGCACCACCAGGGTCTTGCCGTACAGCAGCGCGGAGAGGGTCTCCTGCACCGAGACGTCGAAGCTGATCGCGGTGAACTGCGCGGTGCGCGTGCCCGGTTCGCCGCCGACGGCCCGGTGATGCCACGCCAGCAGGTTCAGCAGCCCGGCCGCGGGCATCACCACGGCCTTGGGGCGGCCGGTGGACCCGGAGGTGTAGATGACATAGGCGGGGTGCCGCCCGTCCACGGCCACGGCCGGGTCGTGCTCCGGCAGCTCCCCGGCCGGGGTGACGGCCGCGAGGTCGTCCAGCACCACGGCCGGCCGCGCGTCCTGGAGCATGTACGCGATCCGGGCGGCCGGGTAGTCCGGGTCGACCGGCAGGTAGGCGGCGCCCGTCTTGAGGACCGCGAGGACGGCGACCACCAGCTCGGCCGAGCGCGGCAGCCGCAGGGCGACGACCTGCTCCGGCCCCACTCCGCGTGCGATCAGCGCGTGCGCCAGCCGGTTGGCCCGGCGGTTCAGCTCCCGGTACGTCAGCACGGTGTCCTCGAACACCACCGCCGGCGCCTCGGGGGTCGCCCGCGCCTGGTCCTCGAACAGGGACGGCAGGGTGGCATCCGGGACCGGGCGGGCGGTGTCGTTGCGGACGACCAGCAGCTCGTGCCGTTCCTCGGCGGTGAGGACGTCGATCCGGCTCAGCGGTCGGCCCGGCTCGGCGACCACCGAGGCCAGCAGGCGCAGCCACCGGGCGACCAGCGCCTCCACCGTGGTGCGGTCGAACAGGTCGGTGCTGTACTCGACCCGCCCGACGATGCCCTCGGCCGGTCCTCCGGTACCGCCGCGCTCCAGCAGGTGGAAGCCCAGGTCGAACATGGCCGTCGGCGTCCGCACCAGGACGATCTCGGCGGCCAGACCGCTCAGCGCGAACTCGGTGCGGGGCACGTTCTGGAGCGCGAGCAGCACCTGGAACAGCGGCTGACGGGCCAGCGACCGGGACGGGTTGAGGGCCTCGACCACGTGCTCGAACGGCAGGTCCTGGTGCGCGTACGCGGCCAGCGCGTTCTCCCGGACCCGGCCCAGCAGCTCGGCGAAGGTGGGGTCCCCGCTGGTGTCGGTGCGCAGCACCAGGGTGTTGACGAAGAACCCGACCAGGTCGTCCAGCGCCTGATCGGTCCGGCCGGCGATCAGACTGCCGACCGGGATGTCCGTCCCCGCGCCGAGCTTGTCCAGCACAGCCGCCAGCGCGGCCTGCAACACCATGTACACGCTGGCGCCGTGCTCCCGGCCCAGCCGGACCAGCCCGGCGTGCAGGTCGGCGTCCAGCTCGACGGCCAGGTGACCGCCGGCGTAGGAGGGAGCGGAGGGGCGGTGCCGGTCGGCGGGCAACCGGAGCTGCTCCGGCAGGTCCGCCAACGCCCGCGTCCAGTAGGCCGCCTGGCGGGCGAACAGGCTGTCCGGGTCGTCCGGGTCGCCCAGCAGCCGGTCCTGCCAGAGGGTGTAGTCGGCGTACTGCACCGGCAGCGGCGCCCACTGCGGCTCCTCGCCCCGGCAGCGCGCCGCGTACGCGGTGGCCAGGTCGCCCGACAGCGGGCCCAGCGACCAGCCGTCACCGGCGATGTGGTGCACCACCACCAGCAGCACGTGCTCGTCCGGTGCCGCCTCGAACAGCTCGGCGCGCAGCGGCGGTTCGGTCGCGAGGTCGAATCCGCGCCCCGCCGCCGCGACCAGCAGCCCGGGCAGCTCCGTCTCGTCCGCCCGGGTGACCGGCAGCTGCGGCCGTACCGTCCGCGCGTCCAGCACCTCCTGGTACGGCACCCCGTCGACCTGCGGACAGACCGTGCGCAGGCTCTCGTGCCGGGCCACGAGGTCGGCCAGCGCCTGCTGAAGTGCCGTGCGGTCCAGCGCCCCGGAGAGCCGCCACGCCAGCGGCATGTTGTAGATCGGTGCAGCGCCCTCCAGCTGGTGCAGGAACCACAGCCGGCGCTGCGCGGACGACAGCGGCACCCGCTCGGGCCGCTCCGTCCGCACCAGGGCGAGCCGCGCCCGGTCGGCGCCGCCCAGCGCAGTGGCCACGCCGGCCACCGTCGGGTTCCGGAACAGGGTGTGCAGCGCCAGTTCGACGCCCAGGGTCGCCCGGACCCGGGCCACCAGCCGGGTGGCGAGCAGGGAGTGTCCGCCCAGGTCGAAGAAGCTGTCGTGGAGGCCGACCTGCGTCAGGCCGAGGACCTCGGCGAACAGCCCGGCCAGCACCTGCTCCTGTGGTGTGTGCGGGGCGCCGCCGGCCCGTGATCCGGTGAACTCGGGCGCGGGCAGCGCCTGCCGGTCGAGCTTGCCGTTGGCGGTCAGCGGCAGGGCGTCGAGGGTGACGAACGCGGCGGGCACCATGTAGTCCGGCAGCCAAGCGCGCAGGTGGGCGCGGAGTTCCTCCGGCCGGAGTCCGGCGCCGGTGGCGGGCACCACGTACGCGACCAGGCGAACGTCCTCCGTCTGGTCCCGCCGGGCGATCACCGCGACCTGGCCGACCTGCGGGTGCCCGGCCAACGCCGTCTCGATCTCGCCGAGTTCGATCCGGAACCCGCGCACCTTCACCTGGCCGTCGGCGCGGCCGACGTATTCCAGCTGCCCGTCGGTGCGCCGGCGCACCAGGTCCCCGGTGCGGTACATGCGCTCACCCGCCGCGCCGTACGGGCAGGCCACGAACCGTCCGGCGGTGAGCCCGGCCCGGTTCAGATAGCCGCGCGCGAGGCCCGGCCCGGCGACGTACAGCTCCCCGGTCACCCCCGGCGGCACCAGCTCCAGCCGCTGGTCCAGCACGAAGGCGCGGAACCCGGCGACGGCCGAGCCGATCGGCGGCACGCCCGAACCCGGTGCCAGCGGCTCGCTCATCGTCGCGATGACCGTCGTCTCCGTCGGGCCGTACGCGTTGATCATCCGGCGCCCGGGCGCCCAGCGCGCCACCAGCTCCGGCGGGCATGCCTCACCGGCGACCGCCAGCGTCGGCACGGCCACGGCGTCCGGCGACAGCGCCGCCAGCACGGACGGCGGCACCGTCGCATGGGTGAGGGCAAGGCGCGGGTCGGTCAGCGCGGAGACCGGCTCGGTCGCGGACGCCGGCACCAGGGTGGCACCGGTGAGCAGGGCCCCGCACAGGTCCCACAGCGAGACGTCGAAGCCGGGCGAGGAGAACTGGAGCACCCGGGCGGCCGTGTCGATGCCGAGCCGCTCGACCTGCTCGGCCACCATCCCACGCAGGCCCGCGTGGCTCACCACCACGCCCTTGGGGCGTCCCGTCGACCCGGACGTGTAGATCACGTAGGCCGCGTTCCGGGCGTCCACGGCGACGGCGGGGTCGGTGTCCGGCCACCCGGACACGTCGGCGACCATCGCCGGGTCGTCGACCACCACGGCCGGCCGCGCGTCGTCCAGCATGAACGCGATGCGCGACTCCGGATAGCCCGGGTCGACCGGCAGATAGGCGGCCCCCGTCTTCAGCACGCCCAGGACGGCCACCACGAACTCCGTCGACCGGGGCAGTGCGACCGCCACGAGCTGCTCCGGACCCACCCCCCGGGCGATCAGCGCGTGCGCGAACCGGTTCGCCCAGGCGTCCAGCTGACGGTAGGTCGTCTCCACGCCCTCGAAGGACAGCGCGACGTTCTCGGGTGTCGCCGCCACCTGCGCCGCGAACATCTCCGGCAGGCTCAGGGTGGCCGCCCCGCCCTCGACGGGGGGCAGCAGCGCACGGCGCTCCTCGGCGGACAGCAGATCCAGCCGGCCGAGCCGCTGTCGCGGGTCGGCGACGGCCGCCCGCAGCAGCCGCACCCAGCGGGCGAGCATCGTGTCGACGGTGGCCGGGTCGTACAGGTCGCTCGCGAACTGGACGAACGCGTCCATCCCGGCCGGGGAGCCGTCCCCGGCGTGCCGCTCGGACAGCGAGAAGACCAGGTCGAACTTGGACGTGGTCGTGGGCAGCTGCACCTCGTCGGCGCGCAGCCCCGGTGGGGCGAAGTCGGCCCGGGGCACGTTCTGGAGCACCAGCATGACCTGGAACAGCGGGTGGTGTGCCAGCGACCGCGCCGGGTTGAGGGCCTCGACCAGGTACTCGAACGGCAGGTCCTGGTGGGCGTACCCGGCCAGCGAGGTGTCCCGGACCCGGCCGAGCAGCTCGGCGAAGGTCGGATCGCCCGAGGTGTCCGTACGGAACACCAGCGTGTTGACGAAGTAGCCGACCAGCTCGTCGAGCGCCTGGTCGGTGCGGCCGGCGACCGGGCTGCCGACCGCGATGTCGTCGCCCGCGCCGAGCCTGCTCAGCAGCGCCGCCAGCCCGGCCTGGAGCACCATGAACAGACTGGTCCCGTGCGCGCGGGCCAGCTCGCGCAGCCCGCGGTGCAGCTCCGCGTCCAGCCCGGCCCGCACAAAGCCGCCCCGGTGCGAGGCGACCGCCGCGCGGGGCCGGTCGGCCGGCAGCTGGATCTGTTCCGGCAGACCGGCCAACTGCTGCTTCCAGTAGTCCGCCTGACGGGCCAGCAGGCTGTCCGCGTCGGCGGTGTCACCGAGCAGCTGGTGCTGCCACAGCGTGTAGTCGGCGTACTGGACCGGCAGCTCCTCCCACCGCGGCTCCTCGCCACGGCAGCGTGCCGCGTAGGCGGCGGTCAGGTCCCGCGTCAGCGGGCCCAGCGACCAGCCGTCACCCGCGATGTGGTGGAGCACCAGCTGGAGCACATGCTCGTCCGGCCCCAGCTCGAACAGCTGGGTGCGCAGCGGCACTTCGGCCGCCAGGTCGAACGGACGGGCCTGCGCCGCCGCCAGCACGCCCGGCAGCTCCGCCTCGCCGGTCCGGCACACGTCCAGCCGCGGACGGCCCGCCACGACGTCCAGCACCTGCTGGTACGGCACCCCGTCCACCGCCGGGAAGAGGGTACGCAGACTCTCGTGCCGGCCCGCCACATCCGCCAGGGCGGCTTCCAGGGCCGGCCGGTCCAGCTTCCCGGACAGCCGCCACGCCAGGGAGATGTGGTAGTTGGCGCCCGCACCGTCCAGCTGGTGCAGGAACCAGAGCCGGCGCTGCGCGAACGACAGCGGCACCCGCTCGGATCGCGGCCGGGGCACCAGCGCCGACTGCGCCCGGCCGGCCCCCGCCAGCGCGGCGGCCACCCCGGCCGGGGTCGGGGTCTCGAACAGGGTGCGCAGCTCCAGCTCCACCCCCAGGGTCGCCCGGACCCGGGCGGCCAGCCGGGTCGCCAGCAGCGAGTGCCCGCCGAGGTCGAAGAAGCTGTCCTCGACACCGGCCTCGGCCACCCCGAGCACCTCCGCGAACAGGTCGCACAGGACCTGCTCCTGCGGCGTCCGCGGAGCCCGGCCGGTGGTCACCGGAGCCGACTCCGGCTCGGGCAGCGCCCGCCGGTCCAGCTTGCCGTTGGCCGTCAGCGGCAGGCTCTCCAGCGTGACGAACGCGGCCGGCACCATGTACTCCGGCAGCTGCGCCCGCAGATGCTCGCGCAGTTCGGCCGGGCGCGGGGCGGCACCGGCGGGCGGCACCAGGTAGGCGACCAGCCGGGTGTCGTCGGCCCGGTCCTTCCGCGCCAGGACGGCGACCTGGGCGACGCCGGAATGCGCCGCGAGCGCCGCCTCGATCTCACCGAGTTCGATCCGGAAGCCGCGGACCTTCACCTGGTCGTCGGCCCGGCCCACGAACCGCAGGCCGCCGTCCGCGGACCGGCGCACGACATCGCCGCTGCGGTACATGCGCGCACCGGCCGGCCCGAACGGGTCGGCCACGAAGCGCCCGGCGGTCAGCCCGGGCCGGTTCAGGTAGCCGCGCGCCAGCCCGGCGCCCGCGACGTACAGCTCGCCGGGCACCCCCGGGGGCACCGGCCGCAGACGGGCGTCCAGCACATAGGTGCGCAGGTCCGGGAGGGCCGTACCGATCCGGCCGGCGACGGTACCGGACCCGTCCAGCGCCGCGTGGGTCACATGCACCGTGGTCTCGGTGATGCCGTACATGTTGACCAGCAGCGGAGCGTCGTCCGGGTGCCGCTCGTACCAGCTCGCCAGCCGGGCGTGCTCCAGCGCCTCGCCGCCGAACACCACCGTGCGCAGGGCCAGCGAACGGCTGGTCCCCGGCGCCTCCGCGTCCGCCTGCATCAGCTGGTAGAAGGCGGACGGCGTCTGGTTGAGCACCGTCACCCGCTCACGGGCGAGCAGCTCCAGGAACCGGTGTGGCGAGCGGCTGGTCTCGTGGTCCACGACCACCAGCCGGCCGCCGTACAGCAGCGGGCCCCACAGCTCCCACACCGAGAAGTCGAAGGCGTAGGAGTGGAAGAGGGTCCACACGTCCTCGGCGGAGAAGCCGAACAGCTCCTCGGCGGTGCCGAACAGCCGGACCACGTTGCGGTGCTGGACCACGACACCCTTGGGGGCGCCGGTGGACCCGGAGGTGTAGATGACATAGGCGGGATGGCCCGGGTCGAGGGGAATCTCCGGGTCGGTGTCCGGCAGCCCGCTCGGGACGGCGTCGTCCAGCAGGAGCCGCTCCACCGTCTCCGCACCCGGCAGCCCGCCGATCCGGCTCGTCGTCACGAGCAGCGACGGCCGGGCGTCCCGCAGCAGATAGGCGATCCGGGCGGCGGGATACTCCGGGTCCACCGGCACATAGGCGGCGCCCGCCTTGAGGACCGCGACGACCGCGACCACCAGCTCGGCCGAGCGCGGCAGGGCCAGCGCGACCAGCTGCTCCGGCCCCACCCCGCGGGCGATCAGCCGGTGCGCGAGCCGGTTGGCCCGGGCGTTCAACTCGCCGTACGTCAGCGTGGCTTCGGGGCTCACCACGGCGACCGCCGCCGGGTTCGCCCGTACCTGCCGCGCGAAGAGCGCGGGGATGCTGCTGTCCGGCAGCTCTCCGCTCCGGCCGACGGCGGCCGGCACCAGCGCGCGGAGCTCGTCGGCGGACACCACGTCCACCTGGCCGATCCGCCGGCCGGGGTCGGCCACCACGGCGCGCAGCAGCCGCAGCCACCGCTCGACGATCCCCTCCACGGTCACCGCGTCGAACAGGTCGGTGCTGTACTCCACCAGGCCCGACAGCCCGTCCGTGCCGGGCTCCTCCGTCAGCATGAAGGTCAGGTCGCACTTGGCCGTCCCGGTGTGCACCAGATCGGCCGCCACCCGCAGCCGCGGCAGGTCGAACGTGCCGAGCGGCGCGTTCTGCAACGCGAGCATGGTCTGGAACAGGGGGTGGTGGGCCAGCGACCGGGCCGGGTTCAACGCCTCCACGAGGTGCTCGAACGGCACGTCCTGATGGCCGTACGCGGCCAGCGCGCCGGCGCGCACCCGGCCCAGCAGCTCGGTGAACGACGGGTCGCCGGACAGGTCGGTGCGCAGCACCAGGGTGTTGACGAAGAAGCCGACCAGCTCGTCCACGGCCTCGTCGGTGCGCCCGGCGATCGGCGTACCGATCGGGATGTCGTCGCCCGCGCCGAGCTTGCCCAGCAGAGCGGCCAGCCCGGCCTGGAGCACCATGAAGAGGCTGGCCCCGCCGTCGCGGGCGAGCGCCCGCAGCCCCTGGTGCAGTTCGGCGTCGATCCGCACCGGCAGATGGGCGCCCCGGTAGGACATCGCCGTCGGCCGAGGCCGGTCGAAGGGCAGCTCGACCTGCTCGGGAAGTCCCGCCAACCGCTCCTTCCAGTACGCCAGTTGAGCACCCAGCAGGCTGTCCGGGTCGGAGCCGTCCCCGAGCAGCTCCCGCTGCCAGAGGGTGTAGTCGGCGTACTGGACCGGCAGTGGGGACCACTCCGGCTTCGCGCCCTCGCACCGGGCCGCGTAGGCGGTGGTCAGGTCCCGCGAGAGCGGCCCCATCGACCAGCCGTCACCGGCGATGTGGTGCACCACCAGCAGCAGTACGTGCTCGTCGGCGCCCAGCTGGAACAGCTCCGCGTGCAGCGGCGGCTCCGTGGAGAGGTCGAAGCCGTGCCGGGCCGCCTGTGCCAGCCGGTCCGGCAGGTCGCCCGCGCCGGCCTCGGTCACCCGCAGCCGCGGCCGGGCCCGGTCGGCGTCCAGCACCCGCTGGCAGGGCACGCCGTCGACCACCGGGAAGACGGTGCGCAGACTCTCGTGCCGCTCGACCACGTCCGCCAGGGCGGCGTCCAGGGCCCGCTGGTCGAGGCGGCCGGACAGCCGCAGCGCCAGCGGGATGTTGTACGTGGCGCTCGGGCCCTCCATGCGGTGCAGGAACCACAACCGGCGCTGCGCGAAGGACAGCGGGACCGGCTCGGGCCGCTCGCACGGCCCCAGCGCCGGCCGCGCCCGGCCCGCCTCGTCCACCGCCGCCGCGAGTTCCGCCACCGTCGGCGCGTCGAACAGGTCGCTCAGCCGCAGCTCCACGCCCAGCGCCGACCGCACCCTGGCGACCAGCCGGGTGGCCAGCAGCGAATGCCCGCCGAGGTCGAAGAAGCTGTCGTCCGGCCCGGCCTCGGCGACCCCCAGCACCTCGGCGAACAGCCCGGCCAGCAGGTGCTCGGTCGCCGTGCGCGGAGCGCGGCCCGGTACGCCCGCGGACTGCCCGGGGGCCGGAAGCGCCCGCCGGTCGAGCTTGCGGTTCGGCGTCAGCGGCAGCGCGTCCAGCAGCACGAACGCGCCCGGCACCAGGTACTCCGGCAGCCGTTCGCGCAGGTGCTCCCGGAGCGCGGGTACGGCCACCGTGGCACCGGCCGCCGGCACGCAGTAGGCGACCAGCCGGGCGTCCTCCTCGCTGGGCACCACGACCGCGGCCTGGACGATCTGCGGGTGATCGAGCAGCACGGTCTCGATCTCGCCGAGTTCGATCCGGAAACCCCGGACCTTGACCTGGTCGTCGGTGCGGCCGAGGAACTCCAGGTTCCCGTCCGGCCCCCACCGCACCAGGTCACCCGTGCGGTACATCCGCGCGCCGGCCGGCCCGAACGGGTCCGCCAGGAAGCGTCCGGCGGTCAGCCCGGGCCGGTTCAGATAGCCCCGGGCCAGGCCCGCGCCGGCGATGTACAGCTCACCCGCCACCCCCGCGGGCATCGGCTGCAACGCGCTGTCCAGGACGTACATCCGGGTGTTGTCGACCGGCCGGCCGATCACCGGACGCCGGCTCGACCCCAGCGGCGCGACGGACGCGTTCACGGTGCACTCGGACGGCCCGTAGAAGTTGACGCAGGACACCCCGTCGGCCGTGCGCAGCCGCTCCCACAGCTGCTGCGGGACGGCCTCCCCGCCCGCCGCGACCAGCGCGGGCCGCGCCTGCGGATCGTCCAGCAGCCCCTGGGCGACCAGGACATGGAGGTACGACGGGGTGGCCTCGACGAAGTCGAGGCGGCAGCGCCTGGCGTAGTCGACGAAGGCCTCCGGGTCGGTCCAGGTCGCGTGGTCCAGGACGTGCAGCTCATGGCCCGCGAACAGGCTGAGCAGCTGGTTCCAGGACGCGTCGAAGGACACCGATGTGGTGAGCGCCACGCGCAGCCGGTCCCGCTCCCCGACCAGGGGCGGGTACAGCGCCCGCTGCTGGCCGGCGAACAGGTTGAGCAGGCCCCCGTGCGTCGGCAGCACGCCCTTGGGCCGCCCGGTGGAACCGGAGGTGTAGATGACGTAGGCCGGATGCTCCGGTGCGACGGCCACGTCCGGGTCCGTCGCCGGGCAACCCGCCAGCAGTGCCGCGGTCCGCGGGTCGTCGAGCACCAGAGGTTCGGTGGAACCGGCCTCGGGCAGCCGGTCCCGGGTGCGGGTGTCCGTCACCACCAGGACCGGGCGGGCGTCGTCGAGCATGTACCCGATCCGGGCGGCGGGGTACTCCGGATCGACGGGAACGCAGGCGGCACCGGATTTGAGTACCGCGAGGACGGCCACCACCAGTTCCGCCGAGCGCGGCAGGGCCACGGCGACCAGCTGCTCCGGCCCGGCCCCGCGGGCGATCAGGGCGTGCGCCAGCCGGTTCGCCCGCGCGTCCAGCTCCGCATACGTCAGCGTCGCGTCCGGCCCCACCACCGCGAGCGCGTCCGGAACCGCCCGCACCTGCGCCCGGAACGCCTCCGGCAGGCTCCCGGCACGGGCCGGCCCCGCGTGACCGGTACCCCAGCCCGACAGCTTGTCGCGCTCCTCGGCGGACAGCAGGCCGATCCGGCCGACCGGCTCCCGCGGGTCGCAGGCCGCGACGGCGTCCAGCAGCGCGGTCAACCGCGCCTGGTGCTCTGCGAGTTCGTCGTCGCTCCAGGTGTCGGGCGCTCCCTTCAGTTCGACCTGGACCTCGGCGGCCCCGCGCCGGCCGGTGATCCAGAGGGCGAGCCCGGTGGCCGGGTCCGGGAGCAGATAGTGCAGCGTGGCGGGGTGTCCGGCGAAGGCCGGAGCGGAGTCGAAGACCAGGATGTTGACGACCAGCGGGAACGCCGTGCCGCTGCCGCCGAGGTCCCGGAACAGGTCCTCGCTGCGGTAGCGCTGGTGCGCGAAGGCACCGTCGGCTGCTTCCGCCACCTCGGTGACGAGGTCGTGCCACCGTGTCTCCGGCCGCACCGGCAGGCGCAGCGGCACCACGTTCGCCACCGCGCCGGGCGTGGTGAGCAGGGCCCGTTCGGCTCCCTCGCGCCCGGTGACGGGAAAGCCGATCAGCACCTCCCGGTCTCCGCTGAGCCGGTGTGCGTAGAGGGCCGCCGCCGCGATCAGCGGGCGGGACCAGTGCACTTCGGTCTCCGCCGCCGCCGCGCGCAGTGTGTCCACCCGGAGCACCGCCGGTTCCACCGGGCCGCGCGGGTCGCTCCCACTACGGGGGGTCCGGCCGGTGAGCCGGGCCGGTTCCGGCCGGTCGGCGAGCCGCTCCGTCCAGTACGACCGGTCGGAGCCGAACTGCTCGGAGGCGCGGTAGCCGGCGTCACTGCGGATCAGGTCGTCCAGCGAGCCGAACGGCGACCGCGGAACCGGGCCGCCGCCGGCCAGCGCCGCGTACATCCGGGTCGTGCGGCGCCCCCGCGGGCGGGCGCCGACCCCCCCCAACACCACGGGG
>NZ_JBHXVE010000023.1:57817-111082 GCF_042672505.1 Streptomyces sp. NPDC127190 | reverse complement strand
CCGTGCAGGCCCCCCCGCCCGCCGCCGGGCCCCCGCGCCCCGGGGCCGCCGCCGCCCCCCCCCGCGAACCGCGGGGCCGCCCGCCCCCCCACGAGGGAGAGGCCGAACCCGTCCATGACCAGGTGGTGGTAGTTCTGGTAGATGAGGTGGTGCGTCGGCGAGAGGCTGATCAGCGCGAAGCTGAAGAGCGGATCGCGGGCGAGGTCGAGCGGACGCATCCGGTCCCGGGCCATCCATGCCAGGGCCGCCGCCCGGGGGTCGGGCTCCGCGCTCAGGTCGAGCAGGGCCGGCCGCCAGTCCCATGTCCCGCGGACGATCTGCCGCGGCTCCTGCCCGTCGTCGACGAAACTCACGTGCAGGGCGTCGATCTCGTCGACCACCCGGCGCAGCACGGTCTCCAGGAGTTCCCCGTCGACCGGGCCGTGGACCTCCAGATAATCCCCGATGCGGTAGGCCTCGAGCGCTGTCCGCGCGCGCTGCTCGGCGAGCCAGATCTCACGCTGGGCCGCCGTCAGGGGAAGGACGTCGCCGTCGCGACGGGACATGGGGGTACCTCCAGAGATGTGGGCGGCGGGGTCGCTGGGCGCGCCGGGACACGCCGGCCGCGGTGATGTCACGCGGCCGGCGTTCGGGGGGTGGTGCGGCAGGTGGGGTCAGCCGGCGAGTTCGCCGGCCTGGAGCTGCCAGAGGGATGCGTAGAGTCCGTGCTGGGCGAGGAGTTCGTCGTGGGTGCCCTGTTCGGCCACGACTCCGCCCTTGTCCATGACGTAGATCCGGTCGGCGTGCCGCACGGTGGAGAGCCGGTGGGCGATGATCACCATGGTCCGGCCGGCCGCGAAGCCGCGGAGCGCGCGCTGGATGGCGGCCTCGGTCTCGTTGTCCACGGCGGAGGTGGCTTCGTCGAGGATCACGACCGGCGCGTCCTTGAGGATCGCGCGGGCCAGGGCGATGCGCTGCCGCTGACCGCCGGAGAGTGCGGCGCCGCGTTCGCCGATCACGGTGTCGTAGCCCTTCGGCAGGGTCGCGACGAAGGGGTGTGCCTCGGCCAGCATCGCCGCTTCGACCACGGCCTTGTCCGAGGCGTCGAAGCTGCCGTAGCGGATGTTGTCGGCGATGGTGCCGTCGAAGAGGAAGGGGTCCTGGGCGACGAAGCCGATCGCGTGGCGCAGGTCGTGCCGGGGCAGGTCGCGCACGTCCCGCCCGTCGAGCAGCACGCTGCCGAACTCCGTGTCCTGGAAGCGCATCAGCAGTTTGGCGATGGTCGTCTTGCCGGAGCCGGTGGCGCCGACGAGGGCGGTGACCTGACCGGCGGGGATGGTCAGCGAGAGATCCTCCAGCGCCGGCGGCCGGCCGGGGTAGGCGAAGGTGACGTTGTCCAGGACGACCTCCCCGCGCACCGTTTCGACGTCGAGCGGTCCGCCGGTGCCGTCGGTCTCGGCGGGCAGGGCGCGCAGCTGCCGGACCCGGTCGTAGGCGGTGATCGTGCGCTGGTACTGGTCGACGATGCCGCCGAGCCGGTTCATCCGCAGCAGCACCATCTGGGGCAGTCCGATCAGCGGGCTGAACACCTCGAACGGCAGGCTGCCGTTGAGTACCGACCGGCCGCCGATCAGCAGGGTCCCGGCCATCGAGCCGGTGGTGCAGACCCGCACGATCTCGGCGTGGCGGATGGTGCTCCGGTCGGTCTGCTCGTTGCTCTGCCGGGCCTCGCCGCTCAGCCGGTCGATGCGCTCGGCCTCGTAGTCCTCGGTGCAGGAGCTCTTGACGGTGGCGCCGGCCTCCAGCGTGTTCACCAACTGGCTGTGCAGTCTGGCGCGGCGCTCGCCGGAGACGGCGTAGTCGTGCGTGACCTTGTCCTGGTAGTGGAACGACAGCCAGGCGATGACCGGGATGGGCAGGAACGCGATCCAGGCGATCTGCGGGGCCAGCAGCAGGAACACCGGCACCAGGAGGGCCACGCTGGTGCCCAGTTGCAGCACGTCGTTGGCCGAGGTGGCGAAGAAGGTGCCCAGCTGGCGGACGTCGTCGGTGAGCGCGCCGGCGATCCGGCTGGTCCGCTCGCCCTCCAGGTGCCGCAGTTCGAGGTGCTGCACATGGGCGTACGTCCGGTTGCGCCAGTCGTGCTCGATGTCCTGGCCGAGCCGGCGCCACTGGAGGTTCGAGGCGTACGACAGGCCCGCCACGGCGGCACAGGCGGCGGTCACGAGCCCTGCCAGGCCCCACAGTTGGGCGGACGCGGTCGTCAGCCCGAAGCGGACGAGCGGTGCGGCCTCGCCCTTGATGAGGACCAGTGCGGTCCAGCCGAGGAAGGTGCCGAGTGCCATCTCCGAGACCTGACAGGCGACCGACAGCGCGGAGGCGCGGTAGAGCCGCCCGCGGTGCGGTCCGACGATCTCCAGCAGGGGGTGTGGCCCGGTGTCCGCTCCGGGCAGGTCACGGGTCGCTTCGGCCGTACTGCGCCAGGCCTTCCGGACGACGGCCGCGGTCGCCGCCGCGACTCCGCCCAGCGCGACCAGCTGCTTGCTCAGCGCCGACCCGCGGAGCAGGGCGACACCGGCCGCCACCCCGCCCCCGACGGCGAGCACGGGACCCACGACACCGCGCTCCGCGCGCGGGGCCGACTCGGCGGCGGGTCCGGCCGGCGCCGGGCCCCCGGCACCGGCCTGTCCCTCCAGGACCAGGGTGACGGCTCTGCGGACGAGCCGGCCGACGTCCGTCGCTCTTAGCCGGGCGTCGTGCCGGACGAGGACGCCGCCGGTGACCGGACTGGCCTTCGCTTCCGTGATGCCGGGAAGGCGTCGCAGGGTCGCGGCGAGGACGTCGGCCGCCCGTGGCCGCCCGAGAACGGGCCTGACGTCCCAGCGCTGGCGGCCCGGAATGACCGAACGCGGGCGCACGTCCACATCCAAGGGGTGATATCCGGCTGCGGCACCCAGCAGAGATGTCATGTGTACGATCCCCTGTTTGCGGAGGTTGCAGAATCCGTCACGTGCACGACGCATTCATGCGGCAGAGTGGTAATTCTGGGGAAAAGCGATGCGACCAGCGGATTCGGGACCGACCACCGCTCGGGTGCATTTTTCTGCACCCGAGCAGCGGCCCGGACCGCCGAACCGTCAGCGCGTCTTGCCGGCGCCGGCGCCCGCGCCGGCGGTCGCGCGGATCTTCGGAGCCCTCGCCTCGCCCTCGGCCCGGGCGGCGGCCTCGTCCTTCTCGCTCTTCGGGGCGGTGCTTTCGACGGCGGCCTGCCGGCCGTCACCGGAACCGGCGTCGACGTCACCGGCGGCGATCTGCGCCGCCATCATCTCGGCGGCCACCTCGGCGGCCAGGTCGTGGATGTTCTCCCCGGCCTCGAGGGTCGCCTTCTTCACCTCGAGGACGAGGCCGACGGAGGTCTTGACGACGCCGCGCACCAGCGGCTTGAGGAGACGCTTGGCCAGTGGCGCGGCGATGAGGCCGACCAGGAAGGGCGGTACTACGGGCGGCATGATGCTCCATCCTCTCTACGCATACGTATGACAGGGAGCCCGGGTGCTGCGAACACCGAAGCAGCACACAGATGGGCGGAAGGAAGCACCCATTTCCAGATTTCGGGGTTCCCTGGCTGGGCCGGAAATTCTTGTCGATGGGGCCCAGCACCCGCTCTTCCATCACCGTAGTCGAGTCATGTGTGTCGAAGCCAAATGGTGCGGACTGGTTCACTCATGCGAGTGCTCTTGATCTTTCCGGGCCACGTTGGTTGCAGGGTGCATACTCATGAAGCGATGGTCAATATGATTTTCCTATATACGGAAGGTTTGCGGGTGTGCGTCCGCACCGACGGCGAGGTGCGGGGTCATCCCGGACCGCGTAGCCTGGTTCCTGGCACCAACCCAGTCGGGTCACCGAGGGAAGGCCAAGATGAGTCAGATCATCCGGCGCCCTGAAGGGAAGTACCGGCCGGCGAACGAGTCGCTCCGTCTGCACGGGAAACGGTTCTGGTCTCGGGTGGGCACTTACTGGCCCCAGAGATCGAGAATGTTTCGAATTAAACGGGAAGCCAAGCGCAGGGTCCCGCTCGCCCGGCGTTGGCGCCTGCGGAGGACGCCCGCGACATATATCAGGATATTGTCCTACTGTGCCGCAGTTCTGTTTTTGGGCTGGCTGGCGTGGGCCATCTATGCGATCGTCAACAACCAACCCGGTGCTGTTGACCATCGCTGTGAACATAAGACTGAGTCCTGTGGTGTCGTCATCAGTTTCGCCACGCCATTTCTCGCCTTTGCCCTGAGTCTCGCAACGTTTCTCACTCTGCGATATGTCAAGACGATCCATCGGGTGCGTCGCATCGCCAGGAAGACCCCGCGGAAACTGGTACCGACGGCGGGGACGATCGTCGACGAGGTCGTCGGCCGGGAAGAACTGTGCTCGGTGATGGCCCAGGCCCTTCGCAACCGTCGCTGGCGTCGGCCGTATCTGCTCGTCGGCGGAGTCGGCAGCGGAAAGACGGCGGTACTCGTGCAGCTGACGCAGGTACTGGCCAAAAAGGGAGTGCTCCCCGTTCCCATCCATCTGCGGAGAATCGACCTCGACGGTAGCGAGCTGAATTTCAGCGAAATGGCCAAAAAGCGGTTCTGCGACCTGGTGGACCCAGGGGTGATTTCCAGGGCACAGGCCGAACGCATCTGGCGACAGCTCTGCATGGACGACAAGGTTGTCGTCATCGCGGACGGACTGGAAGAGGCGTTCAGCGACGACGATCGCCAGGCGGAGCGGGACGGACTGATCCGCTACGCCATCGAACGAGCGGAGCAGCAGGGGATTCCCCTGGTGATCGCCTCCCGCCCGCATGCCGCGGTCGAAGGCACACGGGCGGCCGTGATCGATCTGGAGCCGCTCAGCGACGAGGCCGCGCTCACCTACCTGGGGCAGCAGAACTCCGGTGCCGAGGGCCGGCGGCTGGACTGGATCGTGGAGACGGCCGCCGTCGCGGAGTCACCCCTGTATTTGCAGGTCGCCCGTCAGCTCAAACAGCGCCAACTGCTCGAGCACTACGAGGGCGCCCGCGACCGGGGGGAGATGGACACGCGGGGCGGTGACCGCGCGGGGATCCGGCTGCGGCTGCTGCGGTCATGGGTCGACGCCCTGGTCCGTGGCCATCTGCGCGAGCGCTTCGACATCCCGCACGAGCAGCGGGTGAGAACCGTCGAGGTCATCTCGGCCATGGCGTGTATCGGTCTGCTCCGGGACCGGCAGGAGGTCAATTTCGCCGAGCTGGTCAACTGGAGCGGCAAAAAGAGAGGCTGGCGGTATCCGGAGATTCGCTATCCGGCGATCGTCAACGAATTGAGAAAGCGGGTCAGCGGCCTGCCGGGGCGTGACGCCTCGGAGGGGTGCTGGCGAGCTACCTTGTCGCGATTTGCGGCGCAAGGGGATCAGCTTGGCCTGGTGGAGGCGTACAGCCACAAGGTGAGGTTTCCGCACAGTATTCTCCAGGCATATCTCGGCTCCAGTTTCCTCGACGCTGTCCAGGAGAATTCCGATTCTGTTCTCAAGGAGGCACTGGCCGACCCGGCTCGTGAACTCCTCATCGCATTGATCATGCGTTCGCGGCACAACGGAGAGGCGCCGCAGCGGTCCACTGTGGACCTGCTCCTCAAGGCTGCCGAAGGCCGCGAGGACGAGAAGGCGTTCGAGCTGTACGCGGCGGCACTGGAGATCGACACCGGTAAGATCGGCGACTCGGCTCACGCGGATATCGCGCGCAGAGTTCGGGAGCGCTGGCCCGAACTCAAGGGCGGCGACGCGAGGACGCTCGACGACGCGAAGCTGAGGCTCGTGCAGCGCTTCGGCGAGGCGGCGCGCCGACTGGACGAGGCAGCCAAGGGTGCGGATTCCCAGGCATGGGAGAAACCGGCTTACAGCGATCTGATGAGGATCAGCTGGAAAGAGCCCAGCTATCCCGTCAGGCTCGCTATCGCCCAGGAGATGGGCGCGGGAGGCGACCACGCGTTCGACGCCGTGCGCCAGCTCTTTCCCTGGCCGAAGAAGAGGGAGGACTCGGACTCCGAAACCGACGATCCCTGGGAGCAGTACAGAAAGGCCATGGCCGACCAGAAATACTGGGAGGGCCTGGAACGCGAGAAGAAGCTCAGCCCTCCGGCCCGGCAGCAGACGGAGAAGCCGACCGACGCGGTCGAGATCTGGCGCCAGTTCGTCACCAGGGCGTGGCTGGTTCCCATGGTGGTGGGTTCCGTGGGCGTCGACCGCAGGAGTGTGGCCAGGGAACGTATGGATCTCTGGCTGCGGCACCTGGTCCCCAACCCCGCGACCGGACGGGCCGACCTTCCCATATCTCTGGAGATCGCTCTCGCTCAGGGGTTCAAGGGGGCCGCGAACCGCCGCAGGCGGCACCCCGCGACCTCCAACGAGACCCGCGAGTTCCTGATCGAGCAGGCGGAACGCATGCTCACCCACGCACGCTACTGGTACTCGCAGCTCACGCTCATCCACGCGCTGTGCCTGTGGGAGCTTCAGGACAGCGACGACGACCCCGACAGCGCGAAAGACGGGAGCCGGCACGGGGCCGAGTCGCTGCGGGCCGTGGAGCGCTGGCTGAGCATGGCCGGCTCCGAGCAGGCTCCCGGTGACCGGCCCGCCGACGAACTGACGGTGAAGGGCGGAAAGCGCCTGCACCCCTTCGTAGCCGAGGCCGGGGACCTCGCGGCACTGGCGCTCCAGACCGGGCATCCGGAGCGGTTCATCTGGATCGACGAGACGGGGGCCACTCTGAAGATCGGCTCGAGTCCCGCGGATCCGAAGGTCTATCGCAAACACAACCTGTGGATCCCCCCGTCCGTGGGCTGGAGCACGCTGCACCCCCGGGCCCAGCAACTCCTCGCCGACGTACTGCTGCTGCTCAACCTCACGGAGCGGGACGGAATCTCGGTCGACGAGCGCCTCCAGCGGACCAACCGGACGGAACTGCCGCCCTGCCTCACGTCGGATCGGACGGTCCTGCACCCCGATCGAACGGTCGGCATGCCGGGGAGGGCCGCGCCCGGCACTTGCTGCCTGCGCGGCTGCAAGTTCGAGCTGTGTCCCTATCCCGCGAAGGGGGAACAGCCGGCCGGTGAACTGCGTGAACCCTTCTGCCGGCAGCAGCTGACACTGGTGTCCGGGCGAAGGCCCCGACGCAAGAGAGCGGGCTGGCAGGGGATGAGCAGCCGCAAACTGCGCCGCTTCTGGAGAGCGATGGCAGAGCGCACCCGCACGCCGTCCGCGTAGCCGGCCCGGACAGCCGGTGCCGCCCGGGGCGGGTCAGGCCACCGGGAGACCCGCGTAGTTCTCCGCCAGTTCCGCCGCCGCGTGCGGGGAGGTGGCGATCCGGTCGAGCTGGGCGAGTTGCAGCTTGGTGTCGAACGGGTTCTGGTCCGGGGCCGTGTGCATCGTCGTCGTCATGAACCAGGAGAAGTGCTCCGCCCGCCAGACCCGCCGGAGGCAGGTGTCCGAGTAGGCGTCGAGCGCGGCCGTCGTGCCGGTGGCGGCCCAGTCGGTGAAGGCGCGGGCGAGCACGACGACGTCGGCGGCGGCGAGGTTGAGGCCCTTGGCGCCGGTCGGGGGGACGATGTGCGCGGCGTCGCCGGCCAGGAAGATGCGGCCCCAGCGCATCGGCTCCGTGACATGGCTGCGCAGCGGCAGGACGGCACGCTGGGTGATGGGGCCGCGGTTGAGACGCCACGGCCCGTCGACTGCGAAGCGCTCCTCCAGCTCGTCCCAGATCCGCTCGTCGCTCCAGGCGGCGGGATCGGTGCCGTTCGGGACCTGGAGGTAGAGCCGGCTCACCGAGGGCGAGCGCATGCTGTGCAGGGCGAAGCCGCGCGGCGAGTGGGCGTAGACCAGCTCGTCGCAGGCCGGCGGTGCGTCGGCGAGGATGCCGAACCACGAGTACGGGTAGACCCGCTCACAGGTCCGCAGTGCCCCTTCGGGTATCGCCTTGCGGACGACACCGTGGAACCCGTCGCAGCCCACCACGTACGCGCAGTCCAGGGTCCGCGCGACGCCCTCGTGGGTGTAGTGGACGACGGGCCGCCCGGTGTCCGCTCCGGTCACCGCGCTGACCTCGGCCTCGAACAACAGGGGTGCCCCGTCGGCCAGTTGGAGGGCGATCAGGTCCTTGACGACCTCGGTCTGGGCGTACACCCAGACCCGGCGGCCACCGGTGAGCGACGGGAAGTCGATCCGGTGGCCGCGGCGCCCCCAGCGCAGTTCCACGCCGTCGTGCACCAGGCCTTCGCGGTCCAGCCGCCCGGCCGCGCCGCAGTCGCGCAGGGCGTCGACCGTGCCCTGCTCGAGGATGCCGGCGCGCTGCCGCTGCTCGACGTAGCCACGGTCCCGGGACTCCAGGACCACGCAGTCGACGCCGGCCCGGTGCAGCAGCCGGGCGAGCAGCAGCCCCGCCGGGCCGCCGCCGACGACGGCGACCGTGGTGTGGGAGGGGATCGTCATGGGGCGCTCTCTTCGTCGAGTACGTCGAGTTCGGCGAGGACGCGGTCGGCGACGGCGAAGGCCTGGTTGGCGGCGGGCACACCGCAGTACACCGCGCTGTGCAACAGCACCTCCTGGATCTCGGCGACCGTGAGGCCGTTCCTGCGGGCCGCCCGGACGTGCAGGGCCAGTTCCTCGTAGTGCCCGCCGGCGACCAGGGCGGTGAGGGTGATGCAGCTCCGGGTCCGGCGGTCCAGACCGGGCCGGGTCCAGATGTCCGCCCAGGCGTAGCGGGTGATGAAGTCCTGGAAGGGGGCGGTGAAGGCGGTGGTGGCACCGGTGGCCCGCGCCACATGCTGCTCACCGAGCACCGCACGCCGTACGGCCGTCCCGTCCCCGTGCTCGGTGATGCCGAAGTGGCCCGTCAGCGCCGTCAGCACCCGGGCCGGCTGCTCGGCCGGCGCCAGGTGGCCGGCGCCGTCGATCTCCAGGAGGGTGGACCGGGCGATGCCGTCGGCGAGCCGGCGCGCATGCGCGGGCGGTGTGGCCGCGTCCTGCCGGCCGGCGATCACCAGGGTGGGGGCGGTGATCCGGTCGAGCCGGTCACCGAGGTCGTACGAGGCCAGGGCGTCGCAGCACGCGGCGTAACCGGCGGGCGAGGCGGCCCGCTGGTCGGCGACCAGCGCCCGGGTGGCTTCCGTGTCCTCGAACCCGGGCGCGAACCAGCGGGCCGGAGCCGAGTCGGCGAGCCACGCCACGCCCTCGGAGCGGACGCGTGCGGCCCGCTCGCGCCAGGCGGCCGGCTCGCCGAAGCGGGCCGAGGTGCACACCAGGGCCAGCTGCGCGACGCGCTCGGGGTGGTGGACGGCGAGCCAGGCGCCGACCGCGCCGCCCAGGGACACCCCGGCGTACGCGAACCGGTCCACGCCGAGCGCGTCCGCCAGGTCCAGGACGAGGCCGCCGAGCGCGGCGACGGAGTTCTCCCGCAGCAGGGACGCCGGGGAGCCGCCGTGCCCGGGAAGGTCGTACCGGACGACCCGCCGGCCGCGGGCCAGCACCGGCACCTGCGCCTCCCACAGCCGGAGGCTGGTGCCGAGCGACGGGCCGAGGAGGAGTGGGGGCGCGTCGGGGCGGCCCTCGACGACATGGTGCAGAAGAGGCATCAGCTCTCCTTGTGGGGGTGTGCCGTACGCTCCAGCGCACGGTCCGTCAGTTCCGGCGCGGCGCCCAGGTACCGTGTGGGGTCCAGCAGGTCGTGCAGCCGGTCCGGGCCGAGCGCGTCCCGTACGGCGGGCAGGGCCGCCAGGACGTCCGCCAGCGGCCGCGGGCCGGTCGCGGCGTCGCGTGCGGCGTCCGTGAGCAGCAGCTGTGCCCGGGGCCGGCCGACGGACTCCGCGAGGGCCGCCACCAGCCGTTCGGAGACGATCAGGCCCTCGGTCAGGCCCAGGTCGGCGCGCATGGCGTCCTCGTGGACCCGCAGCCCCGCGGTGAGTTCGGCCGCGTCCCGGGCGGCGCCGCCCGCCAGGCGCAGCGCGTCGCGGACCGTCTGCCACTCGGCGTGCCAGGCGCCGGCGGGGCGCTCGTCCTCGGCCGCGAGCGACGACAGCAGCACCGCGGCGTGCTGCGGAAGGCGGCGTGCCGCGGCGGCGATCAGGGTGGCCCGGACCGGGTTGGCCTTGTGCGGCATCGCGCTGGAACCGCCGCCCGTGCCCTCGCTCACCTCAGCCGTCTCGGTGCGGGAGAGGAGCAGTACGTCGGCCGCGAGCTTGCCCAGCGCGCCGCCGGCCAGGGCCAGGGCCGTGCCCAGCTCGGCGACCGGCGTGCGCAGCACATGCCAGGGAAGCAGGGGTTCGGCGAGGCCGGTGCGGGCGGCGTAGGCGGCGAGCAGGTCGACACGGCTGTCGAGAGCGGCGAGCGTGCCGGCCGCCCCGCCCAGCTGCGCGGGCAGGACGAGCGAGGCGAGGCGGTCTCTGGCGTCCAGGACCAGATGGCGCCAGCCGGCCGCCTTGAGGCCGAACGAGGTCGGCACGGCGTGCTGGGTGAGCGTACGGCCCGGCATGGGGGTGCTCCGGTGCGCCGTGGCGAGCCGCGCCAGGGCCTCGGCCGTGGTGTCGAGGTCGGCGAGGAGGAGCGCTCGGGCGCGGTGGGCGACCAGCATGAGCGCGGTGTCCAGGATGTCCTGGCTGGTGGCGCCCCGGTGCACCCAGGCGGCCGCCTCGTCGTTCACCGCCGCCCGGAGGTCGGCGACGAGGGGGATCACCGGGTTGCCGCCCGCGCGCGCCCGCTCGGCGAGGGCGCGCAGGTCGAAGCGGTCGGCGCGCGCCGCCGCCCCGATCTCGCGCCGTACGGACTCCGGTGCGCCCAGGGCGTCGGCGAGTGCCACCTCGGCGTCCAGCATGGCCTGGAGGAAGGCGCGGTCGCCGGTCGCCGCCGCCACGGGCGAGCCGGCCCAGCCGGGGGACAGCAGTCCGACGTCGGACGCCTCGTGGGCGGTGGTGTCAGCGGAACTCAAGGAAGACCGTCTCCTCGGTGTCGTCCCCCTGGAGCCTGATGTCGAAGCGGTGCACCCGGTCCCGCTCCTCGGCGGCGACCAGGGTGGCCCGCCGGTGCTCGGGGAGCCCGGCGAGCAGCGCGTCGTCCGGGTGGCCGGGCAGGTAGGCGCGGGTGTGGAGATGGTGCAGCAGCCCGCGCGCGAAGACGATCACGCTGAGGTAGGGCGCGTCGGGGCTCGGCGGCAGGGTGCGGACGGCGTAGTGGCCGTCGGCGTCGGTCGGGACGCGTCCGAACCCGGTGAAGGTGGTGCCGTCGCGGCCGATGACCGCGCCGGTGACGGGGTCGCGGCGCAGGGAGCCGGGCGCTCCGGTGCGCGAGCCGTCCGGGGCGGCCTGCCAGAACTCCAGGAGCGCGTCGGGAACGGGCGCGCCGGCGCCGTCGCGTACGACACCGTGCAGGGTGATGGTCCGCGGGTCTCCCACGGGTGCGATGTCGCCGCCGCCGGCGAACGGCAGTGCGTACCCGTAGAAGGGCCCGACGGTCTGGGAGGCGGTGACTCCTTCGGGCGGTGTCACGGCTGCGGGTCTCCTTCGGTCCAGGTGGCGGCGGGGCCGTCGAGCACGATGTCCCAGCGGTACCCGAGCGAGAACTCGGGGCGGGACAGATCGTGGTCGTAGGTCGCCACGAGGCGGTCGCGGGCGGCGGCGTCGGTGACCGACTGCAAGATCGGGTCGTACCGGAACAGCGGGTCGCCCGGGAAGTACATCTGTGTGACCAGCCGTTGGGTGAAGGCGGTGCCGAAGAGGGAGAAGTGGATGTGGGCGGGGCGCCACGCGTTGCGGTGGTTGGGCCACGGATAGGCGCCGGGCTTGACCGTGGTGAAGTGGTAGCGGCCCTGGTCGTCGGTCAGGCAGCGGCCCACGCCGGTGAAGTTCGGGTCGAGCGGGGCCGGGTGCTGATCGAGCTGATGGGCGTACCGGCCCGAGACGTTGGCCTGCCATATCTCCACCAACTGGCCCCGGACCGGGCGCCCTTGACGGTCGAGGACCCGTCCGCCGACCGTGATCCGCTCGCCCTGCGGCTGGTTCGCGTGCTGCCGGGTGAGATCGGAGTCGAGGGCGGTGACATCGGTGACCCCGAAGACCGGGCCGGTGAGTTCCACGGCGTCGGGATCGCCCTGGACGGTGACGGGGGAGTGCCGGGGGTGACGCAGGACGCTGCTGCGGTACGGCGGATAGGCGCGGTCGGGATGGACGGCACCGCTGGGGGGTACGGCGGCCATCTCGGCGTCGATGATCGCCTGGGTCGCCTGGTCCGGGACGGGGGCCTGCCGGGGCAGGTGCGGGTGTGTCATGTCAGCGCTCCAGGACGAGGGCCAGCCCCTGGCCCGACGGTGCGGTTCTCCTCGCCGGTGCGGACGGCGTCGAGGCCGTGCACCTCGGTGGCGGTGCGCCGGCGGACCTCCTCGGGAGTGACCCCGGGCGCCAGCTCGACCAGGCGCAGTCCGTCCTCGGTGACGTCGAGGACGCAGAGGTCGGTGATGATCCGGTGGACGCAAGCCCGGCCGGTGAGCGGCAGGGTGCAGCGGTCCACGAGTTTCGCGGAGCCGTCCTTGGCGGTGTGCTCCATCAGCACGATGACCCTGCGGGTGCCGTGCACGAGATCCATCGCCCCGCCCATCCCCTTGATCATCTTGCCGGGGACGGCCCAGTTGGCGAGGTCGCCCTGGGCGGAGACCTGCATCGCGCCCAGCACGGCGACGTCGATGTGGCCGCCGCGGATCATGCCGAAGGACAGCGCGGAGTCGAAGAACGCCGCACCGGGGACGGCGGTGACGGTCTCCTTCCCGGCGTTGATCAGATCGGGGTCGACCTCGTCCTCGGTCGGATAGGGGCCCACGCCGAGCAGGCCGTTCTCCGACTGGAGGACGACGTCGACGCCGTCGGGCAGGTGGCCGGGGATCCGGGTGGGCAGCCCGATGCCGAGGTTGACATAGCCGCCGTCGGGCAGTTCACGGGCCGCGCGGGCCGCCATCTCGTCGCGTGTCCAGGGCATCAGCCGCGCACCGTCCTCTTCTCCACGCCCTTGTCGGCGGCCTGCTCGGGGGTCAGTTCCAGGACGCGCTGCACGAAGACGCCGGGCAGGTGCACCTCGTCGGGATCGATCTCGCCGGGCTCGACGAGCTGCTCGACCTCGGCGATCGCGACCCGGCCGGCCATCGCGGCGAGCGGGTTGAAGTTGCGCGCAGCCTTGGCGAACACCAGGTTTCCGTGGCGGTCGCCCCGGGCGGCGCGGACCAGCGCGAAGTCGGTGGTGATGCCGTGCTCCAGGACGTACGGGCGCCCGTCGAAGTCGCGCGCCTCCTTGGCCGGCGAGGCGACGGCGACGCTCCCGTCGGCGGCGTACCGCCAGGGCAGTCCGCCCTCGGCGACCAGGGTGCCCACCCCGGCCGCGGTGTAGAAGGCGGGGATGCCCGCGCCGCCGGCCCGCAGCCGCTCGGCGAGCGTGCCCTGGGGGGTGAGTTCGAGTTCCAGCTCGCCGCTGAGGTACTGGCGGGCGAACTCCTTGTTGTCGCCGACGTACGAGCCGACGACCCGCGCGATCCGCCCCGAGGCGAGCAGCGTCCCGAGACCTCCGCCGTCCACACCGCAGTTGTTCGATACGACGCTCAGGCGGCCGGCGCCCTGCCGGTGGAGCGCGTCGATGAGTACGTTCGGGACTCCGCTGAGCCCGAATCCGCCCACGGCCAGCGAAGCGCCGTCGCCTATGTCGGCGACGGCCGCCTCGGCCGAGGGAACCACCTTGTCCATTGACGTCCGTCCGTTCGTCGGCGTGAGACGTTGCGGGTGTTCGCCCAGTGAACTAAAGTTCATAAATGGAGATGGTTGCGAGTGTCCATCCGCCGCCGTCGGCTTGTCAACGGGTGCACCGCGCGCGCACGGAGGACGAATGACGCAGAACGGCGCAGTCGAGGCGCCGGTCGGCCCGTTGGAACGGGGGCTCACGGTCCTCCGGCTGCTGGCCCGGTCTCCTCAAGGGCGGCTGACCGCAAGCGCGCTGGCGAAGGAGACCGGCCTGGCCCGGTCGGTCGTGGACCGCATCGCCACCACCCTGGTCCGCCTCGGCCACCTGCGCGAGGAGGACCGCGAACTCGCCCTCGCCCCCCGTGCGTTGACCCTCGGCACCGCCTATCTGCGCGCCTGCGGTGTGCCCGCCGCCACCGGCCCGCTCGCCGCGCGGCTCGCCGACGAGCTGGACGAGTCCGTCTCCGTCGCGGTGCCCGACGGCGACGCCGTCCGCTTCGTCGTCCAGCACACCCGGCGCCGCGCCCTGTCCGTCTCCTTCCGGGTCGGCGATGCGCTCCCCGCCGACCGCTGCGCCCCCGGCGCGCTGTTCGCCGCCAACTGGCCCGGCGAGCGGTTCGCCGCACGCCGCTCCCGGCGGCCCGAGGACTTCCCGGCGCTGCCCGGCCCCTACCGCCCGCGCCTGGACGACGCGGAGCTGCGCGCGCTCGCGGCCGCCGCGGCCCAACGCGGCTGGGCCCTTGACGACCAGCTCGTCGAGCCCGGTCTGGTCGCCCTCGCCGTCCCGGTCCGCGACGCCGACGGCCGCACCCTGTGCGCCCTCAGCGTGGTCAGCCACACCAGCCGCCACACCGCCGAAGGCCTGCGCGAGCACGCCCTGGAACCGCTGCGGCACACCGCGGCCCTGATGTCCGACGCGCTCGCCGCCGTACGAACGGCACCTCCGGCCGCCCCCGCCGGCGATCCGGACCCGACCGCCGACGCCAAGCGGGAACTCGGCCCCGAGTACCTCCAGTCGCTGGCCCGGGGGCTCGCCGTACTGACGGCTCTCGGCAGCCGCTCCGGCGCCGGTCTGACGCTGTCCGCGGTGGCGCAGGCCACGGGGCTGGCCCGCGCCACGGCCCGCCGGTCCCTGCTCACCCTGGAGCAGCTCGGCTACGCCACCTGCGACGACGGCCGGTTCACGCTTCTGCCGTCCGTGCTCGACCTCGGCTACCCCCTGCTGTCCGGCCTCTCCCTCGGCGACATCGCCCGCCCGCACCTCGCCGCGCTCGTACGCGACGTACGCGAATCGGCCTCCCTCGCGGTGCTCGACGGCCCCGACATCCGATACGTGAGCCGGGTCGCGGCCGGCCGGATCATGAGCGTCGACATCACGGAGGGCACCCGCTTCCCCGCCCACGCCACCTCGATGGGCCGGGTCCTGCTCGCCGGACTGCCGGCCGCGGAGCGCGCGGCCTGGCTGTCCGCGGCCGACCTCTTGCCCCTGACCCCGTACACGGTCACCGGCCGCGACGAGCTCGCGCGCATCCTGGAGCAGGTGGACCGGGACGGCCACGCGGTGCTCGACCAGGAGCTGGAGCAGGGCCTCTGCTCGATCGCGGTCCCTGTGCGGGGCGCCGACGGGGAGGTCGTCGCGGCGGTCAACGTCGCCCTGCACTCGGGACGCACCTCCGTCGAGCAGGCGCGGACGGCCATCCTGCCCGCGCTGCTCGCCACGGCCGCCGAGATCACGGCGGACGCGGCGGCGGTCCTCGGCACCCGCGCGCGCTGAGCACCGGGCGGGCGGGCCGTCACGGCGTTCGGAGCCGGGCCGTGACAAAAAAGTCGCGGGCCGCTGTCGATCCCGCCGGATCCCGTTCGACATCCCTGTGTGCGGCGCCCTGCCGCACGACGACGCGACAGGACTGGTGAGGAACACATGGAGCAACTGCTGAGGGTCATGAACTTCAACGTCTCGAGTGACGGCGTCGCTGCCGGTGAGCACCAGAGCCTCGAGAGACCGTTCGGCCTCGACCATGCCGAGAGGCTGTTCTCCTGGGCCGGCGCCACGGCCAGCTGGCCCATGCGCACGGATCCCGGGGGGAGCCGGGGCCTGGACGACTACTTCACGCGGGACTTCGCACGCAACATCGGTGCCGAGATCATGGGCCGCAACAAGTTCGGGCCGCAGCGCGGGCCCTGGCACGACCACGCCTGGCGCGGCTGGTGGGGGGAGGAGCCCCCGTTCCACACGCCGGTGTTCGTCATGACGCACCACCCGCGTCCGTCGTTCACCCTCTCCGACACCACCTTCCACTTCGTGGACGCCGACCCGGCCACGGTCCTCGCACGGGCACGGGAAGCGGCGCAGGGCAAGGACGTCCGGCTCGGCGGCGGGGTCACCACCATCCGGCAGTTCCTCGACGCCGGCCTCGTGGACACCCTGCATGTGGCGGTCTCACCGGTGAAGCTCGGTTCCGGCCTGCGGCTCTGGGATTCCCCCGACGAGCTGCGCGACCGTTTCCATCTGGAGGTCGTCCCCAGCCCGAGCGGGGTGACCCACCATCTGTTCTGGCGAAGGTGACACGAGGCCATGGCCGCATGACAGGGGGTGACACAGGCCTGCTCGTCGCGGCCGGGACGGGCTCCCTGTCGGCCAGTGGTGGCCGGAATCTGTAGATTTGCCTTGTAGGCCCAGAAACGGCCGTCCGGTGTGCGACGGCCGTGTCCATGGTCATGAACCTCGCAGGCGAGGCATTATGTCCGACTTGAGTGCGCAGATCGTGGTCACGTTCCTCGTGTACGTGGCCGTCATGATCGGAACCGGTGTCTGGGCCTACCGGCGTACCCACACCTTCGCCGACTTCGCCCTGGGCGGCCGCCGGCTCCCCGCGCTCGTCGCGGCACTGTCCGCGGGGGCCAGCGACATGTCCGGCTGGCTCTTCCTGGCCTTTCCCGGGGCCGTGTACGTGGCCGGTCTGGGGGCGAGCTGGATCGCGGTCGGTCTGGTGGTGTGCACCTATCTGAACTGGCTGATCGTCGCGCCGAGGCTGCGCACCTACACCGAGCGCGCCGGGAACGCCGTGAGCCTGTCGGCGTACCTGGAGGAGCGGTTCGAGGACCGTACCCGGATGCTGCGGCTGGTCTCCGCGGCGGTCACCCTCGTGTTCTTCACCTTCTACGTCGCCAGCGGGCTGGTGGCCGGCGGAGTGCTGTTCGGCCACATCTTCGGTGCCGGGTTCCGGCTCGGAGTGGCCCTGACCGCCCTGGTCATCGTCGTCTACTCGGGACTGGGCGGCTTCCTGGCCGTGAGCCTGACCCATGTCGTACAGGCCACGCTGATGTTCCTGGCCCTGCTCGTGCTCCCCGTCGTCGGTCTCTCGGCGCTCGGCGGCTTCGGGGCGCTGCGCGACTCCCTCAACGGCAAGAGCCCCGGCCTGCTGGACATGGGCGCCAAGGTCGACCTGAGCGACGGCAAGTGGTCCGCGCACGGCGGGTCGCTCGGCGCCGTTGCGATCATCTCGCTGCTGTCCTGGGGCCTCGGCTACTTCGGCCAGCCGCACATCCTGGCCCGCTTCATGGGCATCCGCAGCACCGGCGCCGTTCCCGTGGCCCGCCGTATCGAGACCGGCTGGGTCGTCGTCGTACTCGCCGGTGCCACGCTCGTCGGGCTGCTGGGCGCCGCGCAGGCCGGTACGCCGCTGCACGACCCGCAGACGGTGTACATCACCCTGAGCCGCATGCTGTTCAGCCCGTGGGGCGCGGGGATGATGCTGATCGCCGTACTCGCCGCGATCATCTCGACCGCCGACTCCCAGCTCCTGGTGTCGTCCGTGGCCCTCACCGAGGACTTCTACCACGCGTTCCTCAACCGGCGCGCCTCGGACAGCTCGCTGGTGTGGGTGGGCCGCGCCGCCGTCGTCGGCGTGACGCTGGTGGCCTCGCTGATCGCGCTCAGAGGCGGCGGGCTGCTGGGCATCGTGGGCTACGCCTGGGCGGGCTTCGGAGCCGCCTTCGGTCCGGTCGTCGTGCTCTCGCTCTACTGGCCGCGCATGACCTGGGCCGGAGCCATGGCCGGGATCCTGTCCGGTGCGGCCACGGTGCTGGTGTGGAAAGAGGTCGGTCCGCTGCTCGGTCCCCCCTGGTCGGGGGTCTACGAGATGCTTCCGGGCGTCCTGGTCGCCACGCCCGCCGCACTCTTCTTCGGCAGATTCGTCGGCCGGCCCCCGAAACGGGCCTTCTGGCGGATGCCGGGCGGCGGGGTGAGCCAGCTGATGCTCACGCCCTTCCTGACCCATGCGCCGGTCGGCATCGCCGTGCTCGACACGGACCTGCGCTACGTTTGGGTGAACGAGTGGCTCGACCACCAGATCCCGATGAAGCGGCGGCTGGGGCGGCGGCTGGTGGAGGTCCTGCCGCAGGCCGAGGCCGAGGCCTTCGAGGAGCAGATGCGCCAGGTCCTGGAGACCGGCACTCCGGTGATGGACTACGAATACCGGGGGGCGAACTTCTCGCAGCCCGACCGGAGCCGCGCGATCTCCGTCTCCTTCTTCGCGATGAAGGACCGCCACGGCCAGAACGTGGGCGTCTGGTACATGATCATCGACATCACCGAGCGGTGGCGGGCCCAGGAACGCCTGGCCCTGCTCAACGACGCCGCGAGCCGCATCGGCAGCACCCTGGACGTGTCGCGGACCGCGCAGGAACTCGCCGACGACGCGGTGCCGGCCGTCGCCGACTTCGTGGCCGTCGATCTGCTGGACTCGGTGATGCGCGGCGAGGAGCCGGCCCCCGGTCCGGTCGGCATGGAGCCGGTCATCCGACGCGCGGCCCAGCAGTCGGTGCGCGAGGGCTGCCCCGAGGCCTCCCTGGCCGTGGGGGAGACGGTCCGGCGGGCCCCTGCGTCGCCCGTGACCCGCTGTCTGATGGAGAGCAGAACCCTGGTCGAACGGGTCCTGGACGCCAAGGACAGCCCCTGGGTGACCGTGGACGAGACGCTGGGCGCCTCGCTCCTGCACTACGGCCTCCGCTCGGTGATGGTGGTCCCCGTGCGGGCCCGCGGTGTCACCCTGGGCGTGGCGACCTTCGCCCGCTCCGGGCGGCTGGGGCCCTTCGAGGAGGACGACGTACGTCTGGCCGAGGAACTCGTCTCCCGTGCGGCGGTGTGCATCGACAACGCGCGCCGGTTCACCCGCGAACGCAGCGCGGCCCGTTCCATGCAGCGCTATCTGCTCCCGCAGGACCTGCACGGGGGCTCCGCCCTGGAGGCGGCCTCCTGGTACCTCCCCGCGGACGCCCCCAGTGGCGTGGGCGGCGACTGGTTCGATGTGATCCCGCTGTCCGGTGCCCGCATCGCCCTGGTCGTCGGAGACGTGGCCGGGCACGGCATCAACGCGGCCGCGACCATGGGGCGCCTGCGCGTCGCCGTCCGTACGCTCGCCAACCTCGACCTCTCCCCGGACGAGCTGCTGGCCCATCTGGACGACCTGGTCATCGGTCTCATGGGAGCGTACACCGATGCGCCGGCGGCGGCCGAGGGCGAGACGCCGGGCGCCGCCTTCCTGGGCGCCACCTGCCTGTACGCCGTCTACGACCCGGTCAGCGGGCGGTGCGTCATGGCGCGAGCCGGTCATCTGCCCCCGATGGTCGTCGGACCCGGCGGCGAGGCGGAGATCCTGGACATTCCCGCCGGACCACCCCTCGGCCTGGGCTATCTCCCCTTCCAGGCCACCGAGACCGAACTGGCCGAGGGCAGCCTCATCGCGCTCTACACCGACGGCCTCGTGGAGTCCGTCGACCGGGACATCGACGTCGGGATCGCCCGGCTCGGCGATGTTCTCGCGGTGCCCCGGCCGACCCTGGAGGAGACCGGCCGCAGTGTGATCGACAGTCTCCTGAACGGTCCGCCCATGGACGACGCGGCCCTGCTCCTCGCCCGGACCCGGGTGCTGGCCCCGGAGCAGGTCGCCTCCTGGGACCTGCCCAGCGATCCGGCCGCCGTCGCGCACGCCCGCAGCCTCGCCACCCGTCAGCTGACCGACTGGGGCATCTCCCACCTGACGTTCACCACGGAACTCATCGTCAGCGAACTGGTCACCAACGCCATCCGGCATGCGAGCGGACCCGTCGTGCTGCGGCTGATCCAGGACCGGGGCCTGATCTGCGAGGTCTCCGACGGCAGCAGCACCTCGCCACGCCTGCGGCACGCCCGGACCACCGACGAGGGCGGCCGCGGCCTGCTCATCGTGGCCCAGCTGGCCCACCGATGGGGCACCCGTTACACCGCCCACGGCAAGATCATCTGGACGGAGCAGACCACCCAGGCCGACCCGATCGCCTAGGGCCTTTCTTTCGGATCAGGTCGGCTGCGGTGCCGGCGCCTTCTCGGCCGACCCGAGCGGGGTCATGGGGGTCCCCCCGCGCGAGCGAAGCCGAGCGTGGGGGAGAGTGACGACAACGCCGCAGATGTGCGTGCCAGGGCCCGCGACGCCGGCAAGATCCGAAAGAGAGGCCCTAGCGAAACGGCCCTGTCCTCATGGCGGCCGATCCCGACCACGAAGCGTCGCCGCCCGGTTACTTGCGAAGCGCTTCGACAATATCGTGTGCGGGTATGACACTCAGGATGCAGTGGCGTGGCAGGCGTACGGGTGTGCTCACCGTGGTGACCACCCTGATGGTGGGACTGCTGACCGGCATAGGCGCCGCCGGGACGGCACATGCGGCCACCGTGGACACGAGCGCGCGGTACAAGGCGGGAGTGCTGGCGCAGGTGCACACCGCGGGGCGGGTCGAGGACGACGGAAGCTCGGTGCGGTACAGCTGGCCCGGCGTGTATTTCGAGGGCCGCGTCCGCGGCACCGGCGTGGGCATCGTCCTCGACGACTCGGCCGCCGACTACGACGTCCAGATCGACGGATCCACCGTCGCCACGCTCGTCACGCCCGGCAACACCACACACTGGATCAACGGCCTGTCGAACGGCACGCACACCGTCCGGCTGGTCAAGCGCAACGACACCCCGTGGAGCACCAGCGCGTTCGGAGGCTTCGTCGCCGCGCCCGGTGGTGCCGTACTGAGCAGGCCTGCGGCCCGCAGCCGCCAGATCGAGTTCATCGGCGACTCCCTCACGGTGGGCTACGGCAACCTCTCGACCTCCCGTACCTGCACCGCGGACCAGCTCAAGCGGAACACCGACGCCGATGTGAGCTACGGCGCCCTCACCGCCCGGCGGCTGAACGCCGACTACCAGATCAACGGCTACTCGGGCCTCGGCATGGTGCGCAACTACAACGGAGGCTCGCCGGACGTGACGTACCGGACCTTCTACGACCGTGCCCTGCTGAACACGCCGGGCGATGTCTGGCGGAACCCGGGTACCTGGCGCCCCCAGGTGGTGGTGGTCAACCTGGGCACCAACGACTTCTCCACCGCCATCAACCCCGGTGAGCCGTGGACGCCCGACAGCCTGGCGGCGGCCTACCGCACCGCCTACGGCGACTTCGTGCAGAAGCTGCGGTCGCGCTACGGGGCAGGCACGACCATCGTGGCGGTGGGCGCCGGAAAGTACGCCGGCTATGTCCAGCAGGTGGTCAAGGCGCGCAACGACGCCGGCGACAGCCGGGTCCGCTACTGGCTCCTGGACGACTCGGGCCTGGACTTCCTCGGCTGCGACTGGCACTACTCGGCCCACGACGACCGCCTCATCGCCGACCGGCTCACCTCCTTCCTCGCCGGCCTGCCGACGGGCTGGTGACGGCACCGGGAACCGACACGCAGCGGATTGATGGGATGGATCCCTGATCCTCTCAGGGTAGTACCCCCACCGAGGGGCGGCTGAAAACCAGATAATCCAAGGAAGTTGACGCACAAGGCTGGACATCGCAAGAAGGCCGCGTCTATAAACATCCCATCTCTACCGCACGGCAACACACCGCTGTCGCCGAGGCGAAACGGCTCCCGCCCAGGGACGAGCGCGAGGAAGCATCGATGAGACTCAGAACCGCCCTCTGTTCATCCGTCTCCGCCCTGTCCGCACTGGCTCTGCTCAGCGCGTGCGGCAATGGCTCCACCTCCGCGTCGTCGGGC
Source organism: Streptomyces sp. NPDC127190 (assembly GCF_042672505.1). Lineage (NCBI taxonomy): Bacteria > Bacillati > Actinomycetota > Actinomycetes > Kitasatosporales > Streptomycetaceae > Streptomyces > Streptomyces sp. NPDC127190. The sequence goes on along the minus strand of NZ_JBHXVE010000023.1, from coordinate 89,252 downwards.
GGCGAGCCGCTGGTCGGGGTCGACTACCCGCGCTCCGACACCGACTTCTGGAACTCCTACATCAAGTACACGCCCCAGTACGGCAAACAACTGGGCCTGGACCTGAAGACCACCAACTCGCAGAACGACGTCGCCAAGCTCACCGCCAACGCCCAGACCTTCATCAGCCAGGGCGTCAAGGGCATCGCGATGGCGCCCCAGGACACCGCCGCCATCGCACCCACCCTCGCGCAGCTGGAGGCCAAGAAGATCCCCGTCGTCACCATCGACACCCGCCCCGACAGCGGCAAGGTGTTCATGGTGGTGCGGGCCGACAACCGCGCCTACGGAGAGAAGGCCTGCCGGTTCCTCGGCACGAAGCTGAACGGCACGGGCAAGGTCGTCATGCTGGAGGGCGGTCTCGACTCGATCAACGGCCGTGACCGCACCGAGGCGTTCAACGACTGCATGAAGAAGAACTACCCCGGCATCAAGGTGCTCGGCGAGGCCACCAACTGGGACGGCGCGGTCGCCGCCCAGAAGCTCCAGACCGACCTCACCGCCAACCCGGACGTCAAGGGCGTCTACATGGAGTCCAGCTTCGCCCTGTCCGGCACGCTCCAGGTGCTCAAGCAGAAGGGCTTGTTGGTGGGCCCGAAGGACAAGAAGCACGTCTTCATCGTGTCCAACGACGGCATCCCCGAGGAACTCAAGTCCATCGCCGAGGGCAAGATCGACGCCACCGTCTCCCAGCCGGCCGACCTGTACGCCAAGTACGCCCTGTACTACCTGAAGGCCGCGATCGACGGGAAGAGCTTCAAGCCCGGCAAGACCGACCACGACAGCACCATCATCAAGGTCCGCGACGGCGTGCTGGAGGACCAGCTTCCCGCCCCGCTCGTCACCGCCGACGGCGCCACCTACGGCGGCGTGCCCAGCGTCAAGAGCGACGCCACGTCGCTGTGGGGCAACAACCTCGGCTGACCTCCCCCGGAACCGGAAACCAACGGCCCACGAGAACAAGGCGGTTGAGATGAGCGACGGGGAGCGAGACATCACCCCCGCAGCCCCGCCCGTCGTCGAGGCGGCGGGCATCGTCAGACGGTTCGGTCCGACGGTGGCCCTCGACGGGGCCCGGATCACCATCAGGCCGGGCGAGACACACGCGCTCGTCGGCCGCAACGGAGCCGGCAAGTCGACCCTGGTGTCGGTCCTCACCGGCCTTCAGGCCCCCGACGAGGGAACCGTGACCTTCGGCGGCGAGCCGGCGCCCCGGCTCGGCGACCGCGACGCCTGGCGGCGACGCGTGGCCTGCGTGTACCAGAAGTCGACGATCATCCCCGGGCTGACCGTCGCCGAGAACCTCTTCCTGAACCGGCACGACCGCGGAGCCGGCCGGCTCATCAGCTGGCAGGCCACCCGGCGCCGCGCGCAGGAGCTGCTGTCGGCCTGGTCGGTGGAGGTCGACCCGCAGACCCCGGCCGGTGAACTGAGCGTCGAGCAGCGGCAGTTCATCGAAATCGCACGGGCGCTCTCCTTCGGTGCCCGGTTCATCATCCTCGACGAGCCGACCGCCCAGCTCGACGCGGCCGCCATCAACCGGCTCTTCGACCGCATCCGCGACCTGCAACGCCAGGGCGTGACCTTCCTGTTCATCAGCCACCATCTCCAGGAGATCTACGAGATCTGCGACATGGTGACGGTGTTCCGGGACGCCCGGCACATCCTGACCGCGCCGGTCGCCGAACTGCCCCGCGCCGACCTGGTCGCCGCCATGACCGGCGAGGCACCGGCCGGCCTGCGTGACGAACGCACCGGCACCCTGGACCCCGGCGCCACGGCCGCACTGACCGTCCGCGGCCTGCGGGGCGACGCATACGACGACGTGAGCCTCCAGGTCGGGGCCGGCGAGATCGTCGGCCTCGCGGGGGCGGCCGGCAGCGGCCGCACCGAGGTCGCCGAGACCGTCGTAGGACTGCGGGCGCCCCGGGCGGGCGAGGTGCGGATCGCCGGGAACCGGCCCCGGCCGGGCAGCGTGCCCGCGGCCCTCGCCGCAGGCGCCGGATTCGTTCCGCAGGACCGGCACCACCAGGGGTTCGTTCCCGGCATGTCGATCGCGGACAACGCCACGCTGTCCGTCCCGAAACGGCTCGGCCGGCACGGGTTCCTCAACCACAGCCGCCGGGACCGGCTCGCCGAGGACCTGATCGAGAACCTCGCGATCAAGACCCCCGGTCCCGAACTGCCCGTCTCCGCCCTGTCCGGAGGCAACCAGCAGAAGGTCGTCATGGCCCGCGCACTGGCCGACGACCCGCGGCTGCTGGTGCTGATCAACCCGACCGCGGGTGTGGACGTGCGCTCCAAGGAGTTCCTCCTCGGCAAGGTCGAGGAGACCGCCAAGACCGGCACCGGAGTGCTCGTCGCCTCCGACGAACTCGACGACCTGCGCATGTGCGACCGGGTCCTGGTGATGTTCCAGGGCCGTGTGACCTCCGAGATCGGCCGCGGCTGGCACGACCACGACCTCGTGGCCGCGATGGAAGGAGTGGACCTCGATGCCTGACACCGTCCTCGCGGACCAAGCCGCCAAGGCCGCGGCACCCGGGCGCAGGCGCACGGCGCTGCTCGGCGGCCGGATACCCCTGGCCCGGCTGCGCGACCTCGCCCTCGTCCCCGCGATCGTCGTCATCGCGGTCGTCGGCCAGATCGTCAACCCGGTCTTCCTCCAGGCCGACAACCTGATCAACGTCCTCCAGACCATGTCCGAGATGGCCCTGCTGGTCCTCGCCCAGACGATGATCCTGATCGTCAAGAAGATGGACCTGTCCCTGGAGTCCACCATGGGCCTCGCGCCCGGCGTCGCCGCGTGGCTGGTCGTCCCGGCCGGCGCCGGACACGGACTCGGCCTCCTCCCCGGTGCCTGGGCCGTCCCCGTCACCCTCGCCGTGGGCGCCCTCGTCGGCGTCGTCAACGCCCTGCTGATCATCCGCTTCGGCCTCAACGGCTTCATCGTCACCCTGGGCATGCTGATCGTCCTGCGCGGCATCCTCACCGGTATCTCCGGCGGCCAGACCTTCTTCCAGCTGCCGCCGTCGATGCTCTACATCGGCACCGCCGAATGGTTCGGGATGCCCGCCTCCATCTGGATCTGCCTGGCCCTGTTCGCGGTCGCGATCGTGGTCCTCGGCTGGACCGGCTTCGGCCGCTCGCTGTACGCCATCGGCGGCAACGTCGACGCCGCCAAGGCCGCCGGCATCCGCACCGACCGGGTGCTGTGGATCGTCATCGTCACCGGCAGCGTGCTCGCCGCCCTCGCCGGACTGATGCTCTCCGGACGCCTGGCCTCGGTCGCCTCGGCGCAGGGCAACGGCTACATCTTCACCGTCTTCGCCGCTGCCGTCATCGGCGGGATCAGCCTCAACGGCGGCAAGGGCACGATGTTCGGCGCGTTCTGCGGCATCCTCCTGCTGTTCATGATCCAGAACGTGCTGACGCTGGCGGGCGTCCCCGCCCAGTGGATCGGCGCGCTCAACGGCCTGATCATCCTGGTCGCCCTCGCCATCTCCCGCATCACCGGCGGCAAGGTCCAGGAGTGACCCGGGCGGCCCGCCGGCCGCCCGCCCTCCGCCGTGTCCACGTCCCGTCGCAAGGGGACCGGTTCCCCCTTGTCCTCACAGGAGTTGCCGCCATGTCCTCCACCGTGCCCTCATCCGCCCGCATCACCGCCCTGGACGTGCTGGACGTGCGGTTCCCGACGTCCGAGCACCTGGACGGCTCGGACGCGATGAATCCCGAACCCGACTACTCCGCGGCCTACGCCGTCCTGCGCACCGACGCCGGTGACGGACTGGAGGGCCACGCCCTGGCCTTCACCACCGGCCGCGGCAACGACGTCCAGGCCGCCGCCATCGCCGCCCTCGCCCCGCACGTGGTGGGGCGGTCGGTCGAGGAGGTCTGCGCCGACCTCGGGGCCTTCTCCCGCTCCCTCGTCCACGACCCCCAACTGCGCTGGCTGGGGCCGGAGAAGGGTGCCATCCACATGGCCACCGGCGCGGTGGTCAACGCCGCCTGGGACCTGGCCGCCAAGCGGGCCGGCAAACCCGTGTGGCGGTTCCTCGCCGAGATGCCGCCCGAGGACCTGGTCGCCCAGGTCGACTTCCGCTGGCTCAGCGACGCCCTCACCCCCGAGGAGGCCCTGGACATCCTGCGCCGCGCCGAACCGGGGCGCGAGGAGCGGACCGCGCGGCTGCTGGAGCGCGGCTACCCGGCCTACGCCACCACTCCCGGCTGGCTCGGCTACTCCGACGAGAAGCTGGCCCGACTGTCCCGGGAGGCGGTCGCGGACGGCTTCACCCAGATCAAGCTGAAGGTCGGTGCCTCGCTGGAGGACGACGTACGGCGCCTGCGCGTCGCCCGCGAGGCGGTCGGCCCGGACATCCGCATCGCCGTCGACGCCAACCAGAGATGGGACGTCGGCGCAGCGATCGACTGGATGCGCGCCCTCGCCCCCTACGACCCGTACTGGATCGAGGAACCCACCTTCCCGGACGACATCCTCGGGCACGCGGCCGTCCACGAGGCCGTCAGCCCCATCAAGGTCGCCACCGGCGAGCACGTCGCGAACCGGGTCGTCTTCAAACAGCTCCTCCAGGCCGGCGCGGTGGACATCGTGCAGATCGACTCCGCGAGGGTCGGCGGCGTCAACGAGAACATCGCGATCCTGCTGCTCGCCGCGAAGTTCGGCGTGCCGGTCTGCCCGCACGCGGGCGGCGTCGGCCTGTGCGAGATGGTCCAGCACCTGTCGATGTTCGACTACGTCGCCGTCTCCGGCACGACCGAGGACCGCGTCATCGAGTACGTCGACCACCTGCACGAACACTTCATCGACCCGGTGCGCGTCGTCCGCGGCCACTACCTCGCGCCGACGCTGCCGGGGCTGAGCGCGCAGATGCACCCCGAGTCCCTCAAGGAGTACTCCTACCCCGAGGGCCCCGTCTGGACCGCCCGTGTCTGAAGCCCCGAAGGAGGGAATCCGGTGCTCCTGACGGAACTGCTGCACCCCGGAATCCTCGAAGCCCTCGCCGGATCCGGGCACGGCGCCCGCGTCCTGCTCGCCGACGGCCACTACCCCGCCGGTACGGCCACCGGTGAGCGGGCCAGAACCGTCCATCTCAACCTCAGTCCGGGCCTGCTGGACGTCACCACCGTGCTCGACGTCCTGCTGCGGGCGATCCCCGTGGAATCGGCACAGGTGATGGTGGCGCCCGAGGGCGAACCGGAGCCACCGGCCATCGCCGAGTACCGCGCCCGGCTCGCACCCGCCCCGGTGCAGACGCTGGGCCGGTTCGAGTTCTACGACGCCGCACGGTCGCCCGACCTGGCACTGGCGATCGTCACCGCCGACACCCGCACCTACGCCAACCTGCTGCTGACCATCGGCGTCCGCGCTGAAGGGACCCTGACCCCACGATGACACTCGCCGTCCGTTACACGTCCGCCCGCACCCTGGACACGGCGCCCGCGCTCAGCGCGCCGCCCGGTCCGGGCGAGGTGGAGCTGGCGCCCGCCTACGTCGGTATCTGCGGTACCGACCTGCATATCTTCCACGGCGACATGGACGCCCGGGTCGCCGCGCCCGCCGTCATCGGGCACGAGATGTCCGGCCGGGTCGTACGGGTGGGCCCCGGCGTCGATGACTGGGCACCCGGCGACGCGGTGACCGTGATGCCGCTGCGCTGGGACGGCACCTGTCCCGCCTGCCGCAACGGCCACCAGCACATCTGTCAGCATCTGGACTTCATCGGCATCGACTCGCCGGGCGCGATGCAGCAGCGCTGGACCGTGCCCGCCTCGACCCTCATACGGCTGCCCGACGCGCTCCCGCTGGACCGGGCCGCGCTGGTCGAGCCGACCGCGGTCGCGGTGCACGATGTGGGCCGGGCCCAGGTCGGCGAGGGTGAGAAGGTCGTCGTGGTGGGCGGTGGTCCGGTCGGTGTCCTCATCGCGCTGGTCGCGCGCTCCGCGGGCGCCGAGGTGCGGGTGGTGGAGCTGAGTGCGCACCGGCGGCTGCTCGCCGAGGAGCTGGGTCTGGAGACGTGGGATCCGGCCGCGGACGATGTGCCGGCGTTGGTAGGTGCATGGACCGGGGACGCGGGCGCGGACGTCGCCTTCGAGGTGTCCGGTGCGGCGGGTGGCGTGGATACGGCGGTCGATGTCCTGCGCGTACGCGGCCGTCTCTGCCTGGTGGCGATCCACCCGCGTCCCCGTGAGGTGAACCTGCACCGTTTCTTCTGGCGCGAACTGACCCTGGTGGGGGCCCGGTTGTACGACCGCTCCGACTTCGAGAAGGCGGTCGCTCTGGTGGCCGACGGGACCATTCCGGCGGAGCGGCTGATCAGCAAGGTCGTGCCGCTCACGCAGGCGCCGGCCGCGTTCGAGGCGCTGGAGGGCGGCGGAGACGTGATGAAGATCCTCGTGGACTGCACCGACGACGCCCAGGAGGCCGCCGTATGACCGCCTTCGACCTCACCGGACGGCTCGCCGTGGTCACGGGGGCCCGGCGCGGGATCGGGCGGGCCATGGCCCGGGCGCTCGCCGAGGCCGGCGCGGACGTCATCGGCGTGAGTGCCTCGCTGGAGGAGTCCGGCAGCGCGGTGGAGAAGGACGTCACCGCCGCGGGCCGTACCTTCGAGGCGATCCGGACCGACTTCGCCGACCCGGCCGCCGTACGGGCGCTGGGCGCGGACCTGGCCGGGCGGGAGCGGCCGGTGGACATCCTGGTCAACAACGCGGGCACGATCCGCCGCGCCCCTGCGGCCGAACACACCGACGCCGACTGGGAGTTGGTGCTCCAGGTCAACCTCAACGCGCAGTTCGCGCTGACCCGGGCGGTCGGCGCGGCCATGGTGGCCCGCGGAAGCGGGAAGGTCATCTTCACCGCGTCGCTGCTCAGCTTCCAGGGCGGCATCACCGTTCCCGGCTACACCGCCGCCAAGCACGGCATCGCCGGACTGACCAAGGCGCTGGCCAACGAGTGGGCCCCGCACGGGGTCAACGTCAACGCCATCGCGCCCGGCTACATCGCCACCGACAACACCCAGGCGCTCCAGGACGACCCCGTGCGCAGCAAGGCGATCCTGGACCGCATCCCGGCCGGACGCTGGGGCGACGCCGACGACCTCGCGGGCGCCACCGTCTTCCTCGCCTCCGACGCCGCCGCCTACGTCCACGGCGTCGTCCTGCCCGTCGACGGAGGATGGCTCGGCCGATGAGCGGCGGCGCCTCACTCGCCCGCACCCCAGGAGCACACCGTGCAGCACCGGAAGATCCCGCACACGCCCGTCGCACTCACCGAGCTGGGCTTCGGGGCGTCCGTGATCGGCAACCTCTACCGCGTCACCCCGGACGACGAGGCGACCGCCGCCGTCGACGCGGCCTGGGAGGCCGGCATACGGTACTTCGACACCGCGCCGCACTACGGCCTCGGCCTCTCCGAACGCCGCCTGGGCGCCGCCCTGCGAGGCCGCCCGCGCGAGGAGTACGTCATCTCCTCCAAGGTCGGCAGGCTCCTCGTCCCCAACGAGGAGCCACGCGGCACCGACAGCGAGGGCTTCGTCGTACGGGACGACCTGCGCCGGCGGTGGGACTTCAGCCGTGACGGCGTCCTGCGCTCCCTCGAGGACACCCTGGAACGCACCGGCCTGGACCGCCTCGACATCGTCTACCTGCACGACCCCGACGACCACTGGCGCCAAGCCGCCGACGAGGCCATGCCCACCCTCGCCGAGCTACGCGACCAGGGCGTGATCGGCGCGATCGGCGCGGGCATGAACCAGTCGGCCATGCTCGCCCGCTTCCTGCGCGAGACCGCCGCCGACGTGGTGATGCTGGCAGGCCGCTACACACTCCTGGACCAGTCGGCGCTGGACGACGTCCTGCCCGCCGCACTGGAACTCGGCAAGAGCGTGGTGGCGGTAGGCGTCTTCAACTCCGGCATCCTCTCCCACGACCGGCCCGCCGAGGGCGCGAAGTACGACTACCAGGACGCTCCGCCGGCCCTCGTCGCGCGCGCTCAGGCCATCGCCGAGGTCTGCGAGGCGCACGGCACCACCCTGCCCGCGGCCGCGATTGCCTTCCCGTACACGCATCCCAGTATCATCAACGTCACCCTCGGCATGCGCACTGCGGAACAGGTCGGACAGAACGTGGAACTCCATGACCGGCGTGTTCCGGACGGCCTCTGGGCCGATCTCCGCACTCAGGGGCTGATCAGGTCGGACGTGCTCGCGGGCCGGGGTGGGAGGGATGCGCGGTGTCGCTGACGGACAAGGCCATCGAGCGGATCCGTGAGCTGATCCGGACCGGCGCGCTGCCCCCGGGCTCGAAGCTCCCGCCCGAGCCGGATCTGGCCGCCCAGCTGGGGCTGTCCCGCAACCTTGCCCGGGAAGCGGTCAAGGCACTGGCCGTCGCGCGGGTCCTGGAGGTGCGGCGCGGCGACGGCACCTATGTGACCAGCCTTCAGCCGAGCCTGCTGCTGGAAGGGCTCGGCGGTGCGGTGGAGCTGCTCCAGGGCGACTCGGTCGCCCTGCGGGACCTCATGGAGGTACGGCGGCTCCTCGAACCGCTCGCCACGGCCCTGGCGGCCACGCGGATCTCCGACGAGCAGCTGGCCGACGTGAAGCAGCACCTGGACGCCATGCGCGCGGCCCGCGACGACGTCGAACGGCTCAACGCCCACGACGCCGCCTTCCACCGCGCCGTCGTGGCGGCCACCGGCAACGAGACCCTCCTCACCCTCCTGGAGGGCATCTCCGGCCGCACCCTGCGCGCCCGTATCTGGCGCGGTCTGGTCGACGACAAGGCGGCGGCCCGCACCCTTGCCGAGCACGAGGCGATCTTCAACGCACTGTCCACCCGCGACGCCGCCCTCAGCCAGGCCGCCGCACTGCTGCACGTGAGCAACACCGAGCAGTGGCTGAGGGAACACCTGCGCGCAGGCGAACAGTACGTCGACCCGTCCTCACCCTGACAGTTCGGCGAAGCAGGCCGCGACGTCGGCTCCTTCCCGCACGAAGACCGGGATGCGCTCCAGCGGGGCCGCGGCGTCGAGCGTCGTACCGCCCTCCAGCACCCGCCCGGTGACCGGGTCGAGCCAGCGGGTGCCGGACGGCAGATAGGCCCGGCGGGCCCGGGCACCCGCCTCGTACACGGGCGCCACCAGCACATCGGGGCCGAGCAGGAACTGGTCGTCCACGTCCCAGGCGTGCTCGTCCGCGGGGAAGTCGAAGAACAGCGGGCGCATCGGCGGGGCGCCGGTGCGGTGGGCGTCCTCGGACAGCCTCTTCAGGTACGGGCGCAGGCGTTCCCGCATCAGCAGGTGGTCGCGGAGGATGCCGTACGCCTGCTGGCCGTACGACCAGACCTCGTTCGGCCCGCCGGTCATGTCCGCGGAGAAGGTGGGATGGTGCGGCTCGCGGTCCCCGTGCAGCCGCATGACGGGGCTGAAGGTGCCGTACTGGAACCACCGGATCAGCAGCTCGCGGTAGGCGGGGTCGTCCGGGTCGCCGCCGGCGAAGCCGCCGATGTCGGTGTTCCACCAGGGGATCCCGCTCATCGCGATGTTGAGTCCCGCCCTGATCTGGCGCGCGAGGGAGTCGAACGTGGGCGGGATGTCGCCGGACCACAGCAGGGCGCCGTGCCGCTGGCTGCCCGCGCACGCGGAGCGGACCAGCGACAGCGGCCGGTCCTCGCCCGCCGCGCGCAGGCCGTCGGCGACCGCACGGGTGTGCTCCAGCGGATAGAGGTGCGCGGCGGCGGCGGCCGGCCCGGCCGCGTAGACGGCGCGCTCGGCGAGGTCCCGGGGCAGGTCGGGTTCGCAGGCGTCCAGCCAGAAGCACTGCACGCCCAGCGAACGGTAGTTGTCGTTCAGCCGCTGCCACAGCGCGGCGCGTGCCCCGGGGTGGGTGGCGTCGTAGTACGCCATCGGGCGGGTCGGCGCGTCCCCGCCGTACCGGGACGGCCAGGGGAAGGTGAGCAGGCCGCCGTCGGCGTCCCGGACGAGGTGTCCGGCCGCGCGCAGCTCCTCGTGTGTGTCGCTGCCGGGCTCCACGGTGGGCCACACCGAGACGGCGAGTCTCACCCCGAGGCCGGTCAGCTCCTCGACCATGGCGGCGGGGGAGGGCCACTCGCTCTCCTCGAAACGCCAGTCGCCCATCCTCGGCCAGTGGAAGAAGTCGCAGACGATGACGGACAGCGGCAGCCCGCGCTCCCGGTACTGCCGTGCCACCGCCAGGAGTTCGTCCTGGGTGCGGTAGCGCAGCTTCGACTGCCAGAAACCGGACGCCCACTCGGGCAGCAGGGGCGGGCGTCCGGTGGCCCGGGTGTAGGAGTCCAGGATCCCGGCCGGGGTGTCACCGGCGGTGATCCAGTAGTCGATGCGCCCGCCCGCGTCGGCGGTCCACCGGGTGGCGTCCGCGCCCAGCTCGGCCCGGCCGGTGGCGGGGTTGTTCCACAGCAGTCCGTAGCCGCGCGAGGAGTGCAGGAAGGGGATGGCCGCCACGGTGTTGCTCTGGACGAGGTCGATCACACAGCCCTTCTGGTCCAGGCGCCCGTGCGGATGCTGCCCCAGACCGTGCAGCCGTTCGCCGTCGTAGGCCTGGAAGGACTGTTCCGTCCGGCCGCCCGCCGCGTGGACGCGAGCGCCGGTGTGATGCGCGTTCGGGAGCCGCTCGGCGAGGAGTTCGCGGCCCGAGACGGCGTGCCGGAACATCAGCCGGCCGTCCGCGGACGCCTCGACCGCCAGGCGGCCGTTGACCAGGCGGGCACGGCCGTCGTCCGACACGGACAGCTCGGCGGGCGGGCCGGGCGGGGGGCTCTCCAGCGCGCCGGGGGCGCCGGGGTCGATGGTCCCGGACGAGGCCCGCACCCGGACGGCGTCCGGTCCCCAGGGCTCGATGCGGAGGATCTCTGCGGCGGTGTGCCGTTCCAGACCGCCCGCGCGGATGCTGTAGGGCAAGGTGGATTCCTTTGCTGCGTGACGGCGGTGCGGTCAGTGGCGTGAGAACTGGACCCCGGTCGGCTGTACGACGTCCGGCCGCAGCGCGATGCCGCTGAGGGTCAGCCGTTCACCGTAGATGTCCGTGAGTCTGATCGCGCCGCCGCAACCGCTGCCGTCGGCCGAGAGGAAGTAGTCGTAGCCGGTACGCGGCAGGCGCCGCCAGCCGTGCGCGGTGCGGACCTCGAGGGCGGCCACCGGATTGCGGTGGCCGATCGCCTGGATGCCGCACCAGTAGGGGCTGGAGCCCGTCTTGTACCGGATCGAGAGGGTGCCGACCGCCCCGGGGCTCACCAGCCTCCAGGTGATCGGGATCCGGCCGGCGGAGAGGTCGGCGAGTCGGGCGAACGCCTGCCGGCTGAGGTCGATCTGGCCGGGCGCGCAGGGAGCCGGGCACTCGTTGGTGATCCGCACCGTGACGGAGGCGCCGTTCGCCGCGCGGACGAGGACGTACGCCCCGCACGCCCTGGACGACTCGTAGTCGGTGGTGTTCATCGCGGCGACCATGAGGTCGGGGCTCGGGCCGAACAGGCAGGCGCCGTTTCCGTCGCCGGCCTCGTAGGCGGTGGCGACGCCCCGGTAGGTGGTGCCGGGCCGGATCCGTCCGGCCGCCGGTGCCGTGGTGGGCGCCGGGCGCGGAGGCCGCGACGTACCCGTGGCCGAGGGCTGCGCCGCCGCGGATGCCGCCGGTGACGCCGGGGGGTGCGCCGGAGTCGCCGTGCGCGTCCCCGTCGGGGTCACCGTCCGGGCCGGGGCACCCGGCGGGGTCGGGCCGCCCGCCTCGGGCGAGGTCCTCGGGATCGCCCGGGCGGTGACGGCGGTCCCGGCGTCGGCCCTGTGGTCGGGGAGCAGCGCCAGGACCAGAGCGGCCAGCACCCCCGCCGAGGTCAGCGCGACAGCGGTGCCCAGCATCAGCCTGCGTCTGCGCCGGCGCTGTCGCGCGGCCCGCCGCGCGGTCATGGTCTCTGTCTTCATGTCGGTCCGTTCGGAGCATCGCGTCGATGGTGCACTGTTCAGTGACCGCAGGACGCGGAAACGTTGCCGACGAGTTCTGACACGTCCCCGGTTCAGCGCGCCGCGCGCTCGACCCGCGCCGTGCGGCTGGTGGGTGCGGCGCCGGTACTGGAGCGCAGTGAGATGGGTGGGGTCAACAGGATGTGCCGGGCCGGGGTGTCCGGTGCGGCGATGCGTTCCACCAGCAGGGCGACGGCCTTCTCGCCCATCTCCTGGGCCGGGACGTCGGCCGCCGTGAGCGGCGGGCGGAAGTCCTCGGCCCAGGTCCTGGCCGCGACTCCGGTGACGGAGAAGTCGTACGGCACACGGAGGCCGCTGTCCGCCAGCGCGCGCTCGATGCCGGGCAGCGCGGCCTCGTTGATGGTGGTGACCGCGGTGAGTCCGGGATGGTCGCGCAGCAGCGCCTCGACGCATTCCTGGCCGGAGCGGGCGTCGTCCTCGCAGGGCACTTCGATGCCGTCGAGACCGCGTTCCGCCACGGCCGCCCGGAAACCCTCACTGGCCCTGCGCGCGGGGCCGTAACCGGCCGAGACGAGTTCCCTGGACCGCGTGACCAGAGCCACCCGTTGGTGCCCCAGATCGGCGAGGTGCCGCACACAGTGCCCGACCAGGCCGGCGTAGTCGACGTCGATCCAGGACATCCGGTGGTCGTCGGCCGTGCGCCCGATGCCGACGAAGGGCAGTCCCGCCGCCTGGAGCCGGCCCACCCGTGGGTCCTCCAGGCGGATCTCCATCAGAATGACACCGTCCACCCGGCCCTCGGAGACCAACCGCTCGAAGGAACGGTCGTGCCCCCCGCCGGACGGGGACAGCAGCACATCGAGATCGGCCCGGGCGGCGGCGTCGACCACGCTGGCGACGAAGTCCAGTTGCATGTGGGTGAGCCGGTTGCCGGCCGGCGGTATGACCAGACCGATCGTCCGGGTCCGGCCCTCCTTGAGCGCCCTCGCGGTCGCGTTGGGGCGATACCCCAGTTCGTTGATCACGTCCTGGATGCGTTTGCGGGTGCTGGTCGAGACCGGTCGCTTGCCGCTGAGTGCGTACGACACCGTGCTGCGTGACACGCCGGCGCGCCGAGCGATCTCCCCGATGTTCATACAGCTCCTCACGCACTCACCCGCAGGGAGCCAGGGTACCTGGGCGTCGTGGGCGAGGGGGCTGCGAACCGATTCCACGCAAGCGCTTCGACAAAAGAGGCTACGACCGTACGAACTCCGGGTCAAGGTCCGGCCCTGACCGGTGCAATCCAGCCGTCGAATCGATTCCGCGACAACCTTGGTCCCGGACCTCCCACACCCTTGACAGCACTGCGAAACCGGGAGCACCGTCTCCCCCCGAAACCTCTCTGCAATCACGCTGCAAAGAAACGCGCGTTCAAGCGCTTCCGGAGCTGTCGGCGCATCCGCACCAACCCGGCCGGGTTGCGTCGGCACGGTGGGGAGATCAGATGGGCACCGTACGTGGAAGACGTCACCCGCTGTCCGGCCGCGGTGGCGTCCAGCTGTTGCTCGAGGCGGTACGACGTCGCCGCAGGCCGGAAAGTGCGCCGGACCAGGCAGACATCCCTCCGCCGTCGCACCCGCCCCGCTCCCGGCGGACCATGGCCGCCCGGGTGGGGGCCGCGGTCGCGCTCGTCGCCGCGACGCTGATCGGCGCCACGGCCACGGCCGGCCCGGCGGGGGCCGCCACCTCGGGGCCGTGCGACATCTACGCGGCGGGCGGTACGCCCTGTGTGGCCGCGCACAGCACGACGCGAGCGCTGTACGCCGCGTACAACGGGCCGCTGTACCAGGTGCGGCGTGCCTCGGACAACACGACCCGGAACATCGGTGTGCTGAGCGCGGGCGGATACGCCGACGCCGCCGCCCAGGACGCGTTCTGCTCCGGGACGACCTGTCTGATCACGATCATCTACGACCAGTCGGGCCGCGGGAACAACCTCACCCAGGCGCCCGGGGGCGGGGCCGCGGGCGGCCCCGACAACCTCGCCAACGCGACCGCCGCGCCCACCATGGTCGGTGGCCACAAGGCCTACGGCGTCTTCGTGGCGCCCGGCACGGGCTACCGGAACAACCACACCAACGGCATCGCGACCGGCGACCAGCCCGAGGGCATGTACGCGGTCCTCGACGGCACGCACTACAACGGCGGCTGCTGCTTCGACTACGGCAACGCCGAGACGGACAGCAACGACGACGGCAACGGCACCATGGAGGCCATCTACTTCGGCAACATCAAGGTCTGGGGCTACGGTGCGGGCAACGGCCCGTGGATCATGGCCGACCTGGAGAACGGCCTCTTCTCCGGCGTGAACCAGCGCTACAACGCCAATGATCCGACCATCAACTACCGCTACACGACCGCCATCATCAAGGGCGGCCCCAACCACTGGGCGATCCGCGGGGGCAACGCCCAGTCGGGCAACCTGTCCACGTTCTACGACGGGGTGCGCCCCAATGTCGCGGGCTACAACCCGATGCGCAAGCAGGGGGCCATCATCCTCGGCACCGGCGGCGACAACAGCAAGGGCGCCCAGGGCACCTTCTACGAAGGCGTGATGACCTCCGGCTATCCGTCGGACGCCACCGAGAACGCCGTCCAGGCCAACATCACCGCGGCCGGGTACAGCAACACCACGGGCGGCACGAGCACCGGCGCGCTGCACGCGGTGGGCGCGGGCAAGTGCCTGGACGTGCCGAACTCGTCCACCACGGCCGGTACACAGGTGCAGATCTGGAGCTGCAACGGCGCCGCCAACCAGACCTGGACCCGTACGTCCTCCAACCAGCTGACCGTGTACAGCGGCAGCAGCCAGATGTGCCTGGACGCGTACGACAACCAGACGTCCGCCGGCACCAAGGTGGAGACCTGGCCGTGCAACGGCGGCGCCAACCAGCAGTGGCAGTTCAACTCGGACGGCACCGTCACCGGCACCCAGTCCGGACTCTGCCTCGACGTCACCGGCGCCTCCACGGCCGACGGCGCCCTGGCCGAACTCTGGCCGTGCAACGGCGGGTCCAACCAGCAGTGGAGCCTCAACTGACCTGAGCTGACCCGACCGGCTCCGGCCCGTGGCCGGGCACACCGCCGACCACGGGCCACCCGCCACCCGTCGCGCCACCACCGGAGGATGACCATGCCCAGAGCCAGAGCGCTCCGTGGCCTGTGGGCCGCCCCCACAGCTCTGCTCGCCCTACTCGCCGGCAGTCCGGCCACCGCCGGGGTCGCGTACGCGGTACCGGCAGAACACCTGGCCGCGGCCGCCGACCTGTACGTGGCGCCGGATGCGGCTCCCGGCGGCAACGGCACCGCCGGGCAGCCGTTCGCCACCATCGAGCAGGCGGAGCAGCCCGCGCACCGGCTCTCGGCCGACTCGGACGTCGTCGTCCACCTGGCCGGTGGCACCTACCGGCTGACCAAGCCACTCGTCTTCGGCTCCGGAGACGGCGGCCAGAACGGCCACACCATCACCTACCAGGCCGCCTCCGGGCAGCAGCCGGTCGTGACCGGCGCCCAGCAGATCACTGGTTGGCAGGTGCATGATCAGGCTAAGAACATCTGGTCGGCCCACGTCGGCACCGGTGTGAACACCCGCCAGCTGTACGTGAACGGTAAGGAAGCGCCACGAGCGGCGATCCAGGTGCCCCGCTCCGCCTTCACCTTCACCCAGACCGGCCTGACCGTCACCGACTCCTCCCTCGACTACCTGGCCGGGCTCTCGGACCAGAACCACATGGAGGTCGAGAGCCTCAACTCCTTCACCGACCGCTATGCGCCGGTCCAGTCGATCAGCGGCAGGACCATCACCATGCAGCAGCCCGCGTGGAACAACAACTCCTGGGGCTACGACACCGTCAACGCACCGTTCGCCGGCGGGACGATGCACCTGGAGAACAACTACGCGTTCCTCCAGCAGGCCGGACAGTGGTACCTCGACGCGTCCACCGGCGACCTGTACTACCGGGCCCAGCCGGGGCAGAACCCCGGCAGCCTCGACATCGAACTGCCCCGGTTGCAGAGCCTGCTCGGCATCAGCGGCAGCTACGGCTCACCGGCCACCGGGCTCGCCTTCAGCGGCATCCGGTTCACCGGAACCTCCTGGCTCGGCCCCAGCGGACCCGACGGCTACGCGGACCAGCAGAGCGGCGCGCACATCACCGGCGCCTACCCGATGCCCGCCAACTGGCTGAGCACCTGCGCGTCGGGCTGCACCCAGTTCGAGGCCACCCGCAACCACTGGGCGCAGATGCCCGCGGCCGTCCAGGTCTCGGCCGCCACCGGCATCACGTTCTCCGGCGACACGTTCTCCGAGCTTGGACAGGCCGGGCTCGGCGTGGGCAACGACGGTGTCGCCAACGCCTCCGGCACCGGCCTCGGCGCGAACGGCGTCACCATCACCGGCAACACGTTCACCGACACCGCGGGCAGCGGCATCCAGGTCGGCGGGATCCAGCCGGACGCGCACCACCCCGGCAACCCGCAGATGACCAACCAGAACATCACCATCAGCAACAACAAGGTCAGCGGGGTGGGCACCGACTACAAGGAGACCGCCGCCATCCTGTCCACCTACGTCACCAACGCCACCATCACCCACAACCAGTGCGACCACCTGCCCTACGACGGCATCGACATCGGCTGGGGATGGGGCGCCAACGACCCGGGCGGCAGCCAGGACTACGTCAACCGGGGCACGTACAACTACCAGCCCGTGTACAGCACCCCCACGACGCTGAAGAACAACACCGTCTCCCACAACCTGATCTTCGACACCAAGAACGCGATGTTCGACGGCGGCAGCATCTACAACCTGTCCGCGAACCCCGGCTCGGTGATCTCCGAGAACTACATGTACGACAACAACCGCACCACCGCGCTGTACCTGGACGAGGGCTCCCGCTATCTGAAGGTCTCCGACAACGTGGTTCAGGACGCGGGCAACTGGGCGCTCACCAACGCCAACGCGAACAACCACACCGACGACAGCACGTTCTCCGGCAACTGGTACAACGGCGGCAACACCTACGTGGCCACCGGCCCGCCGCACAACAACGTCCTGACCGGCAACGTCCAGGTCAGCGGCACCAATTGGCCGGCGGGCGCGCAGCAGGTCATCCAGCAGGCCGGCGTCCAGTCGTCGGGCGGTGGCGGCGGCTTCCCCACCGGCTCCCACCAGTTGGTGATCGGCAGCGGCGGTCTGTGCCTGGACGTGTACGGCAACTCCGGCAGCGCGGGCGCCGCGATCGACCAGTGGACCTGCAACGGGCAGGCCAACCAGCAGTTCCAGTTCGTGCCGGGCGCCGGCGGATACGGGCAGCTGAAGGCGCAGAACTCCGGGCTGGTGGTGGGGGTTTCGGGCAGCCTCACCGCCGCCGGGACGCCCGACATCGTGCAGCAGGAACCGAGCGGAGCGACCGGCGCGCTGTGGCTGCCGGTACGGCAGTCCGACGGCTCGTACTCCTTCCAGAACCAGAACAGCGGCCTGTGCCTGGACGTCTACGGCGGCGGCAGCAACGCCGGCCAGCAGCTCGACCAGTGGCCCTGCAAGAACACGGCCGGCAGCAACCAGGACTTCACGCCGCGCTGACCGACTCACCCGCTCGTTCACTCCCACCCACTGTCCCCCACCCAGTGAGGAACACAGATGAAGAAGTACGGGGTGCTCCTGGCCGCCGCGCTGACGGCGGCGCTCGGCACCGCCACCGCGGTGCCCGCGGCAGCCGCCACCGGCACCGGATCACCGGGCTCCGCCGCACGGGCCGCCGCAGCGCCCACCCCCTTGCGGCTGATGCCGCTGGGCGACTCCATCACCTGGGGCGTCGGCAGCCCCTCCGGGAACGGCTACCGGAGCTTCCTGTGGAACCGGCTGGCGGGGGAGGGGCATGCCCTGGACTTCGTGGGGTCGGGCCGCAACGGCACGATGTCCGACCCGGACAACGAAGGCCACTCCGGCTGGCACATCGACGAGATAGCCGGCATCGCGGACTCCGTGCTGGCCCGGTACCGGCCCAACGTGATCACCCTGGAGATCGGCACCAACGATCTGAACGGCGGCTCCGCGGCCCAGCCCGCCGCCGATCGGCTCCATGCGCTCATCGACCGGATCACGGCCGACGCCCCTGACGCGACCGTCCTCGTCGGCACCGTGATCGTCTCCACCAGCAGCACCGAGGAGGCCACCCGCCCCGCGTTCAACGCCGCGCTGCCCGGCATCGTCCAGGCCGAGCAGGCCGCCGGCAAGCATGTACGCCTGGTGGACATGAGCGCTCTGACCACCGCGGACCTGTCCGACCCCTTGCATCCCAACGACAACGGCTACGGCAAGATGGCGGACGCCTTCAACGCCGGGGTCCAGGCCGCGGACGCGGCGGGCTGGCTCAAGCCGCCGGTCGCCGTGGGCGGACCGGTCCGCTCCGGGGTCGCCGGGAAGTGCATGGACGTCAACGGAGGCAACAGCGCCAACGGGACCGCCGTGCAGATCTGGGACTGCAACGGCGGCGACGCGCAGTCGTGGTCCGCGCGCTCGGACGGCACCCTGCGGGCGCTCGGGAAGTGCCTCGACGCCACGGGCGGTGGCACCGCCAACGGCACCAAGATCGAGATCTGGGACTGCAACGGCGGCACCCAGCAGCAGTGGCAGGCCTACAACGGCGGTTACCGCAACCCGGCCTCCGGCCGCTGCCTCGACGACCCCGGTGCCTCTGCCACCAACGGTACGCAACTGATCCTCTGGGACTGCAACGGCGGTGCCAACCAGCAGTGGACCACCCTGCCGGTCTCCTGATCGGCGTCTTCCCCCCACACACGAGGAGAATGATCCTTCATGTCCTGGTTCAAGGACGGGCCCCGTCTGCGCACCACCCTGGCCTCGGCCACCGGCGTGACAGCCGCCACCGTACTGGCCCTGGCCGCGACGACGGCCCCCGCCGCCCATGCGGCTTCCGGCACCCTGGGCGCGGCCGCGGCCGGCAGCGGCCGCTACTTCGGTACGGCCGTGGCCGCCGGAAAGCTCGGCGACTCGACGTACTCCACCCTTCTCGACCGGGAATTCAACATGATCACCCCGGAGAACGAGATGAAGTGGGACACCACCGAGCCGTCCCGCGGCACCTTCAACTTCGGACCGGCCGACCAGATCGTCAACCACGCCACCGCGCACGGTCAGCGGATGCGCGGCCACACCCTGGTCTGGCACTCCCAACTGCCCGGCTGGGTCAGCTCCATCACCGACCCGAACACCCTGCGCAGCGTGATGGACAACCACATCACCACGGAGATGTCCCACTACAAGGGCAAGATCTACGCCTGGGACGTGGTCAACGAGGCCTTCGCCGACGGCGGCAGCGGACAGCACCGCAGCTCGGTCTTCCAGAACGTCCTCGGCAACGGCTTCATCGAGGAGGCGTTCCGCACCGCCCGGACCGCCGACCCCTCGGCCAAGCTCTGCTACAACGACTACAACATCGAGAACTGGACCGACGCCAAGACCCAGGGCGTCTACGCGATGGTCAAGGACTTCAAGTCGCGCGGCGTACCCATCGACTGCGTCGGCTTCCAGTCCCACTTCGGCGCCGGCGGACCGCCCGCGAGCTTCCAGACCACGCTGTCGAACTTCGCCGCGCTCGGCGTCGACGTCCAGATCACCGAGCTGGACATCGCCCAGGCGTCGCCGACGGCGTACGCGAACACCGTCAAGGCGTGCATGAACGTCGCCCGCTGCACCGGTATGACGGTGTGGGGGATCCGGGACAGCGACTCGTGGCGGACGGGGGAGAACCCGCTCCTGTTCGACGGGGGCGGCAACAAGAAGCCCGCCTACGACGCGGTCCTGTCCGCGCTGGGCGGTAGTACGGGGAACTCCGGCGGCATCGTCCCGGGGGCGGTGTACTCGCTGACCGACGTCGCCGCGGGCCGCGCGCTGGACGTACCGGCCGGGCAGACCGCGAACGGCACGCCCGTGCAGGTCTGGGACGCCGGCGGGGGTACGAACCAGCAGTGGCGGGCGAGCCAGAACAGCGACGGTTCCTACACGCTGACGAATGTCGGGAGCGGGCGGGTACTGGACGAGCCGGGTGGGCAGACGGGCAACGGCACACGGATGGAGATCTGGGACGCCAACGGCGGAGCCAACCAGCACTGGCGGGCGAGCCAGAACAGCGACGGTTCCTACACGCTGACCAACGTCGCCTCCGGCCGCGCTCTGGAAGTCCCGGGCGGGCAGGGCGCCAACGGGAGCCCCGTGCAGATCTGGGACGCCAACGGCGGAGCCAACCAGCACTGGACCCTCAAGTGAGGTAGCCGGCGCCCAGCACGCGGTCCTGCTCACGAACACCCGCGTCCCGCACGGCGACCGTGCCCGGACGCGGGTTTCGGCATGCCCTCACCGCGGCCACCGAAGCCCCCAGACATGGGATGTATAGGGCTCTCTGTCGCTCGGTTATATCTATTGACAGCGTCAGGGCCCTGTGGGATCACTGTGTGACATGGGATGTCTGAGCGTTCCTTGTGCGTGCCCTCGGGCCCGCTGACAGGAGGGCTCGACACCCCCTTCGGAGCCCCTTCCGACAGGCACGGCACTCTCCGTCCCCTTCCCCCGCAGATCCGAGGACACAGAATGCAGCCTTCCTCCGCTCCGCCCTGCCGTCCCACGGCTCGTGCCCCACGCCTGGCCGCGGCGGCAGCCGTAGGCGTGATGGCCCTGCTGGCCATGCTGCTGGCGACCGCCCCGACCTGGTCGGCGCCGGCTTCGGCGGCACCCCTGGTCAGCTCGGCGTCGGGGCGATGCCTGGATGTCAAGGGCAACACCGACGCGCCGGGCACGGTTCTGGAGATCTGGACCTGCAACGACCAGCCCAACCAGGCGTTCGAGTCGACCGCGGCCGGTGAGCTGAGGACGATGAACGGCACCCGCTGCGTGGACGCCTACGACAATCGGACGGCCCCCGGGGCACCGGTGGTCATCCGGCCGTGCGACGGGCGGCCGACCCAGGTGTGGCGACAGAACTCGGACGGGTCCGTCACCGGTGCGGCGTCCGGATTCTGCCTGGACGTCAGCGGGGCGGGGACGGCCGACGGCACCGCGGTCATCCTGTGGACCTGCACCGGCCGCAGCAACCAGACGTGGACCGCCTCGACGTCCCCGGCCGGCGGGTCGCGCCCGTGCGACATCTACGCCGCGGGCGGCACCCCCTGCGTGGCCGCGCACAGCACGGTGCGCGCGCTCTACGGGTCGTACAACGGCCCCCTGTACCAGGTCAGGCGCGCCTCGGACAGCGCGACACGGGACATCGGCGTGCGGGCGCCCGGCGGTTTCGCCGACGCGGCGGCGCAGGACGCGTTCTGCGCGGGCACCTCCTGCGTGATCACGGTCGTCCGCGACCAGTCGGGACACGGCAACGACCTGTGGTACCAGGGCTCGGCCCAGGTGCCGGGATCGAGTCAGAGCAGCCCCGCGAAGGCGACCTCCGAGTCGCTGACCGCCGGGGGCGGCAAGGCGTACTCGCTCTACATCAACCCCGGCAACAGCTACTGGCGGGACGGCCATCTGACGGGTGTGCCGACCGGTGCCGCACCCGAAGGCGCGTACATGGTGACCAGCGGTACCCATGTCAACGGCGGCTGCTGCTTCGACTACGGCAACAGCGAGACCGACCGGAAGGCCGACGCCGCCGGGGCGATGGACGCGATCAACTTCGGCACCGAGTGCTGGTTCGGCGGCTGCTCCGGCAGCGGTCCCTGGGTGCAGGCGGACCTCGAATGGGGCCTGTACTCCGGCGGCAGCCAGTCCTGGAACACCAACCAGCGTGCGTTCCCCGACAAGTTCGTCACCGCGATGCTGAAGAACGACGGCACCTCGCGGTTCGCCCTCAAGGGCGGCAACGCGCAGTCCGGCGGCCTGACCACCCTGTGGGACGGCAGGCTCCCGAGCGGATACAGCCCCATGAAGAAACAAGGGGCCATCGTCCTGGGCAGCGGCGGCGACTGCTGCAAGCCCGGCGGCGGCGCCAACCTGAGCGCCGGCACCTTCTACGAGGGAGCCATCGTCGCCGGCTACCCCTCCGACGCGACCGACAACGCGGTCCAGGCCGACATCACCGCCGCCGGCTACCGCTGAGCGCCCGTCGGCTCTCCCAACCCGCCCCAGAAATGGATGAGGTATGCCCCTACACACTCGCTTTCAGTTGCAGCCTTCACTGCTGTCCCTGCGCAGAACCCTGGCGTTCGCCTTCTCGGCCCTGCTGCTCACGGTGGGCGTCCCCCTTCTCACCCTCGGCACGGCGCAGCCCGCCGCCGCGCTCGGCAACGGGCTCGCGCTGACCCCGCAGATGGGCTTCAACGACTGGAACGCGTACGGCTGCGACGTCTCCGAGTCACTGATCAAGTCCACCGCCCAGGCGATGCACACCAACGGCATGCAGGCGGCGGGCTACCAGTACGTCAACATCGACGACTGCTGGATGACCCACAACCGCGACTCCGGCGGCCACCTGGTCCCGGACCCGGCCAAGTTCCCCGACGGCATCAAGGGCACCGCGGACTACGTCCACTCGCTGGGCCTCAAGCTCGGGATCTACGAGGACGGGGGCACCGAGACCTGCGCCGGATACCCGGGCAGCCTGGGGCACGAGACCACGGACGCGCAGTCGTTCGCCTCGTGGGGCGTGGACTACCTGAAGTACGACAACTGCAACAACACCGGTGTGTCGGCGCGGACCCGGTACACCGCGATGCGCGACGCACTGGCCGGGACCGGCCGGCCGATCCTGTTCAGCCTGTGCAACTGGGGCCAGGAGAACGTGTGGACCTGGGGCGCCGGCGTGGGCAACAGCTGGCGCACCACGGGGGACATCACCCCCACGTACTCCAGCATGCTGTCGATCTTCCACAGCAACGTGGGACTCGCGTCCTACGCGGGACCCGGCCACTGGAACGACCCGGACATGCTGGAGGTCGGCAACGGGTCGATGACGTCCACCGAGAGCCGCAGCGAGTTCAGCCTGTGGGCCGAGATGGCCGCGCCGCTCATCGCGGGCACCAACATCGCCTCGGCCAGCCAGGACACCCTGTCCACGCTGACCAACTCCCGGGTGATCGCGGTCGACCAGGACTCCCTCGGCAAGCAGGGGACCATGGTGTCCTCCTCGGGCGGCCTGGACGTGCTGGCCAAGCCGCTGGCCAACGGTGACGTGTCGGTGGCCCTGTTCAACGAGACGGGCTCCACGGCGACCATCAGCACCAACGCGGCCGCGATCGGGAAGACCGGGGCGTCCTCCTACACCCTGACCGACCTGTGGTCGGGCGCGACCTCGACCACCTCCGGCACCATCAGCGCCTCGGTCCCGGCGCACGGCACGGTGATGTACCGGGTCGCGGGCGGCACCAGCGGCGGCGGCACCAGCGCGACGGGCCCGCTGCACGCGGTCGGCGCGGGCAAGTGCCTGGACGTACCGAACTCCACCACGACCGCCGGTACCCAGGTGCAGATCTGGAGCTGCAACGGCGGCGCCAACCAGACCTGGACGCACACCGCCGGCGGCCAGCTCACCGTCTACTCCGGCAGCGGCCAGATGTGCCTGGACGCCTACGACAACCAGACCACCCCGGGAACGAAGGTGGAGATCTGGCCCTGCAACGGCCAGTCCAACCAGCAGTGGACGCTCAACTCCGACGGCACGGTCACCGGCGTCCAGTCCGGACTGTGCCTGGACGTCACGGGAGGTGCCACGGCCGACGGAACCCAGGTCGAGCTGTGGAACTGCAACGGCGGCAGCGGCCAGCGGTGGACGCTGGGCTGACCCCGCCCCCCCTCGGCCACACCGGCAGACGCGGTACCGCCGTACGGCGGTACCGCCACGGAGGAGGTCTACCTTGTCCGGATCAGCAAGCGACCGCCGGCGACGGCGGTTCCCCGCACTGCTCCTGATCGCCCTGGCGATGGCCCTGGCCGCGCTGGGCACCCCGGCGTCCGCCACACCCCCGCGGACCGGCACACCCGCCGCGGTCCGAACGGCACCGGCGCACGCCCTTGCGGCCGACGCGTCGCTGCCCTGTGACATCTATGCCGCGGGCGGCACGCCCTGCGTGACGGCACACTCCACGACCAGGGCGCTCTTCGCGTCGTACAACGGGCCGCTCTACCAGATCCAGCGCGCGTCCGACCACGGCTACCGCGACATCGGGGTGCTCGGCGCGGGCGGCTACGCCGACGCCGCGTCCCAGGTGTCCTTCTGCGCCGGCACGTCGTGCACGATCACGAAGATCTACGACCAGACCGCCCACCACAACGACCTGCCGATCTCCTGGGGCGGCTACTGGAAGGGCCCCGGCCCGAACGGGTCCGACGTCGGAGCGGACGCCATGGCCCTGCCGGTGACCGCGGCCGGCCACCAGGTCTTCGGCGTCAAGGTCACCCCCGGTGTCGGCTACCGGCTCGACCACGCCAGCGGCGTGGCCACCGGCGCCCAGCCCGAGGGCATCTACATGGTGACGTCGTCGAACTACACCAGCCAGTGGTGCTGCTTCGACTACGGCAGCGGCGAGAACTCCCACACCGACACCGGCAACGCCACCATGAACGCCATCTACTGGGGCACGGCCTGCTGGTTCGGCGGATGCACCGGCAGCGGCCCGTGGGTCGAGGCCGACCTGGAGAACGGGATGTACCACACCAACACGGGCTCCAACAAGGACCCGAAGAACCCCGGTGTGCACTACCCCTTCGTCAGCGCATGGCTGAAGAACAACGGCACCAGCAACTTCACGCTCAAATACGGCAACGGCACCAGCGGCGGCCTGACCACCACCTTCTCCGGCCCCCTGCCGAACGGCTATTCGCCGATGAAGCTGGACAGCTCCGTCCTGCTCGGCACCGGCGGCGACAACAGCCCCAACGGAGTCGGCGAGTTCTTCGAAGGCGCGATGACCGCGGGCTACCCGTCCGACGCCACCGAGAACGCCGTCCAGGCGAGCATCACCGCCGCCGGCTACGGCACGGGAAGCGGCGGCACCACCACGGGCGCGCTGCACGCCGTGGGCGCGGGGAAGTGTCTCGAGGTGCCGGGCGGGACCACCACGCCGGGTGCCCAGACACAGATCGCCGACTGCACGGGCGCGGCCAACCAGACCTGGTCCCAGAGCGCCTCCCACGAGCTGACCGTCACCTCCGGCGGCAGCCGCCTGTGCCTGGACGCCTCCGGGCAGGGCACCACCCCCGGCACCAAGGTCATCACCTGGACCTGCAACGGCCAGCCCAACCAGCAGTGGACGCTCAACGCCGACGGCACCGTCACCAGCGCCCAGTCCGGACTGTGCCTGGACGTGACGGGCGCCGCCACCGCCAACGGCACCCCCGTCGAGCTGTGGACCTGCAACGGCCAGTCCAACCAGCGATGGACGCTGAACTGACCCTGTGAAAGGAGGCTCCACCGTGTCACCACTCAGACGGCTGTTCCGGCGCCTGCGCGGCTCGACAGCCGTGCTCACGGGCCTTGTTCTCGCCGCCGGCGGCATCGTGGGCACGGCCGCCGCGCCGGCCCAGGCCGCCACCTCCATCACCGTCGACGGCGCGTCCGGCGGCCGGATCTTCGACGGCGTCGGCGCGATCAGCGGCGGGGGCGGCAACAGCAGGCTCCTGGTCGACTATCCCGAGCCCGAGCGCGGCCAGATCCTGGACTACCTCTTCCGCCCCGGCTACGGCGCCTCCTTGCAGATCCTCAAGGCCGAGATCGGCGGGGACACCAACTCCACCTCGGGGGCCGAGCCGAGTCACCAGCACACCCGGTCCGACCTGAACTGCGGCCGGGGCTACGAATGGTGGCTGATGGAGCAGGCCAAGGCGCGCAATCCGAACATCAAGCTGTACGGCCTCGCCTGGGGCGCCCCCGGCTGGATCGGCGGCGGGAACTTCTGGTCCACCGACATGATCGACTACCTGCTCTCCTGGCTGGGCTGCGCCAAGCAGCACCAGCTGAGCATCGACTACCTCGGCGGATGGAACGAGAGAGGCTACAACGTCAGCTGGTACGAGCAGCTGCGCAGCGCGCTCGACAGCCACGGCTACGGCAACGTCAAGATCGTCGGGGCCGACTCGGACTGGTCCGTGGCGAACGACGTCGACGCCGACCCGAAGTTCGCCGCCGCGGTGAGCGTCATCGGCACGCACTACCCCTGCGGCTACCGGTCGTCCCAGTCCTCCTGCACGGTGCCGTCGGCCGCCACGTCGTCCGGCAAGCAGCTGTGGGCCAGCGAGAACGGCTCGGACGACTACAACGCGGGAGCGCCGGCGGTGGCCCGCGGCATCAACCGCGGCTACATCGACGGCCGGATGACCGCCTACCTCAACTGGCCGGTGGTCGCGGCGATCACGCCGAACCTGCCCTACCCCACCATGGGGCTCGCCCTGGCCGCGCAGCCGTGGTCCGGCCACTACGCGATCGGCAAGAACGCCTGGGTGATGGCGCAGACCACCCAGTTCACCGCCCCGGGCTGGCGGTACCTGGACTCCTCCAGCGGCTACATCGGCGGCAACCGGAACAACGGCAGCTACGTCACGCTGAAGTCCACGAACGACTCGGACTACTCCACGGTCGTCGAGACGATGGACGCCGGCGGTGCCCAGACGCTGAACTTCCGTGTCACCGGAGGGCTGTCCACCGGCACCGTCCACGTCTGGTCGACCGACGTCGACTCGGGCAACCCGGCCGACTACCTCGTGCACACCACGGACATCACCCCGTCCGGCGGCGGATTCAGCCTGACCGTACAGCCCCATCGCGTGTACACCCTGACCACCACCACCGGTCAGGGCAAGGGCACCGCCACCGGCCCCGCCGCGGGCGCGATGAGCCTGCCGTACAGCGACTCCTTCGACGGCTACGCCACCGGCACCGAGGCGAAGTACCTCATGGACTGGCAGGGCGCCTTCGAGGTGACCGGCTGCGGCGGCGGCCGTAGCGGCAGGTGCGTGCGCCAGATGAGCCCGCAGAAGCCGATCACCTGGGACGCGCTGTCCGATCCGCACGCCCTGCTCGGCGACGTGAGCTGGAGCAACTACACCTTCTCGTCCGACGTGCTGCTCGAACAGCCGGGATACGCCGAGCTGATCGGCCGCGCCAACGGGCAGGACTACACCAGCACCGGAGGGCTGAACGCCTACCACCTCCGGGTGAGCGACACCGGAGCCTGGTCGATCCTGAACTCCAGCACCAACGGCACCGTCTCCACCCTCGCCCACGGCACCACCACGGCGCTGGGCACCAACCGGTGGCACACCCTGGCCCTGACCTTCTCCGGCACCACCGTCACCGCCGTGATCGACGGCTCCCGGGTCGGTTCGGTGAACGACCGCACCTGGGCCGGCGGACAGGTCGGCTACGCCACCAGTCAGGGCGAGACGGCGCAGTTCGACAACCTGTCCCTCACCCCCGGCAGCGGCGGAACCGGCGGCGGTACGACCGCCCCGATCACCGGGGTCGGCTCCGGCCGGTGCGTGGACGTGCCGAACCAGTCGCAGACGCCCGGCACCCAGGTGGAGCTGTGGGACTGCAACGGCGGCAGCAACCAGCAGTGGACGAGCACCTCGACCGGTGAGCTGCGGGTCTACGGCAGCGCCTGCCTCGACGCCTCGGGCGGCGGCACCAGCCCCGGCACCAAGGTCGACATCTGGAACTGCACCGGCGGCGACAACCAGAAGTGGACGCTCAACGCCGACGGCACCATCACCGGTGTCCAGTCCGGCCTGTGCCTGGACGCCACCGGAGCCGGAACGGCCAACGGCACCCTGCTGGAGCTGTGGACCTGCACCGGCGCCAGCAACCAGAAGTGGACGCACACCTGATCCGGGCGACGTCCGGGATCACCCACCCCCGTCGATGACGTCGAAAGGCTCCGCATGACCTCCTCCCCCCTCCCGATCAGCCGGCGCCGGCTGCTGGCCGCGACCGGCGCGGTCACGGCCCTCGGCCTGCTGCGGTTCGCCCCCGAGGCCGCCGCGACCGACGGCCCCGCGAGCTACACCGCGAGCTGGTCCTCCGTGGACCAGCACCCGCCCGCCCCGGCCTGGTTCCAGGACGCCAAGTTCGGCATCTACTACCACTGGGGTGTCTTCAGCGTCCCCGCGTTCGGCAACGAGTGGTATCCGCGCAACATGTACATCAGCGGCTCGGCCGAGAACCAGCACCACATCGCCACCTACGGCGACCCCTCGGTCTGGCCGTACAACAACTTCATCGACGGAGCCCGCGACAAGGCGGGCAACTTCGTGCAGTTCGCCCCGAAGCTGGCCTCCCAGGGCGGCAATTGGGACCCGGACGCCTGGGCGCGGCTGTTCAAGGCCGCGGGCGCGCGGTTCGCCGGCCCGGTCGCCGAGCACCACGACGGCTTCTCCATGTGGAACAGCCGGGCCAACCCGTGGAACTCGGTCAGACGCGGACCCAAACTCGACCTCGTGGGGCTCCACGCCCAGGCCATCCGCGGGCAGGGCCTGAAGTTCATGGCCTCGCTCCACCACGCCTACCACTTCAACGGCTTCTACGACCATGTGCCGAACCAGTCGGACCCGAACCTGCGCATCCTGTTCGGCCAGCAGGGTACGGCCGCCGAGAACCAGCTCTGGTACGACAAGCTGGTCGAGGTCATCGACGGCTACCAGCCGGACCTGCTCTGGCAGGACTTCGACCTCAACCTGGTGCAGGAGTCGGACCGGCTCCAGTTCCTCGCGTACTACTACAACAAGGCCGTCGCCTGGAACAAGGACGTCGTCGCGACCTACAAGGACGGCCTCGACAACAAGGGCGAGGTCTTCGACTTCGAGCGCGGCGGCCCGGCGGGACTGCTCACCCCCTACTGGCTCACCGACGACAGCATCTCCTCCTCCAGCTGGTGCTACACGGTGGGCATCGGCTACTACTCCACCCAGGCGCTGCTGCACTCGCTGATCGACCGGGTCAGCAAGGGCGGCACCATGCTGCTGAACATCGCCCCGATGGCCGACGGCACCATCCCCTCCGGGCAGCAGACCATCCTGCTCGACATGGGCGACTGGCTCCGCCGCTTCGGAGAGGCGGTCTACGGCACCCGCTCCTGGACCAGCTACGGCGAGGGCCCCACCAAGATGGGCGGAGGCTCCTTCAGCGGACCGGTGGCCGGCAAGCCGCAGGACATCCGGTTCACCCGCAGCCAGGACAACAAGGTCCTCTATGTCACCGCGCTGGGCTGGCAGGGCGGCACCATGACCGTCACCACGCTGAACTCGAACCAGATCAACCTCAGCAGCCTGACCAGCGCCCGACTGCTCGGCAACACCGCCGGCACCTACATCGACCTGCCCGCACCGACCCAGGACGCCTCCGGCCTGCACCTGACCATGCCCTCGTCGAACCCGCCGTTCAGCGCCCTGGCGTACACGGTCAAACTGACCTTCGCCGGAGAGATCCCCGTCCTGAACGCACCGAGCGGCCCCACGACCTGGGTGAAGATCGCCAACGCCACCAGCGGTCTCGTGCTGGACAGCGGGGGCAACGTCGACTCCGGCTCCAACCTCAAGCAGTGGAACTACGACGGCAGCACCAACCTGCAATGGCAGCTGATCGACCTCGGCAACGGCTACCACCGCATCATGAACCGCACCAACGGCATGGCCGCCGACAGCTGGGGCAACACCGCCAACGGCGCTCCGGTCCGGCAGACGGCGTGGAACGGCGGCAACAACCAGCAGTGGTCCCTGCGCAGTCTCGGCGACAACCGCTACCAGATCGTCAACCGCGGCACGGGCACCGCGCTCGACGGCAGCGGCAGCACCACGGTGGGCTCCACGGCGGTGCTGTGGACGCCGAACTCCAGCACCAACAACGAGTGGACCATCACCGCTGTCTGACCCCCGGCGACCGACGCTCCCCGTCCACCCCACGACCAAGGAAGCAGGTCCGCATGAAACGCAATCCGCTCTTACTGGCCGTCGCGGCCGCGCTCCTCCTCGTCCTGTCGGCCGCGGGCACCTCCTTCGGCAGCGCCCGCGGCACGGCCACCACCAGTGCCGCCGGGGCGACCGCCGGCTGCGGCAAGGCACCGACGCTGACCAGCGGCACCCACACGATCCAGAGCGGCGGCCAGGCCCGCACCTACATCCTGCGGGTCCCCGCCGGCTACGACAACAACCACCCCTACCGGCTGATCTTCGGCTTCCACTGGCGGGGCGGCACCGCCAACGACGTCGACTCGGGCGGCACGGACGGATACAACTGGTCCTACTACGGCCTGCGGCGCCTGGCGGACAACGCGAACAACGGCACGATCTTCGTCGCCCCGCAGGGAAACGGCAACGGCTGGGCCAACCCCGGCGGCCAGGACGTGGCCTTCGTCGACGCCATGGTCAGCCAGCTCGAAGCAGGTCTGTGCGTCGACACCACCCAGGTGTTCGCCGCCGGCTTCAGCTACGGCGGTGCGATGTCCTACGCCCTCGCCTGCTCCCGGGCGACGGTCTTCCGCGCGGTCGCGGTCTACTCCGGCGCGAACCTCAGCGGGTGCGACGGCGGCACTCAGCCCGTCGCCTACATGGGTCTGCACGGCATCAGGGACAACGTGCTGCCCATCTCGTCGGGACGGGAACTGCGTGACACCTTCGTCCGGGCGAACGGCTGCACCCCGCAGAACCCGCCCGAGCCGGCCTACGGAAGCCTGACGCACATCATCACCACCTACTCCGGGTGCAGGTCCGGATACCCCGTCGTCTGGGCCGCGTTCGACGGAGCGGGCCACGACCCCGGTCCGATAGACGGCTCCACCGGCGACGGCTGGCACACCTGGACGTCGGCGGCGGTGTGGCAGTTCTTCACCCAGTTCGGCTCGAACCCGACACCGCCGCCGCCCACCGGCAACCAGGAGATCGTCGGTCAGCAGTCGGGGCGCTGCCTGGACATCAACAACTCCACGACGGCCAACGGCACGCAGGCACAGCTGTGGGACTGCAACGGCGGCTCCAACCAACGGTGGACCTACTCCGCCGGAAAGCAGCTGGTCGTCTACGGCAACAAGTGCCTGGGCGTCGGCCAGTCCGCCGGCAGCGGGACCCCGGCGGCGATCTGGGACTGCACCGGTCAGCCGGACCAGCAGTGGAACGTCAACCCCGACGGCACGATCACGGCCGCGCAGTCGGGGCTCTGCCTGGACGCCAACGGCCAGGGGACCACGAACGGGACGAAGGTCCAGCTGTGGAGTTGCACGGGCGGTGCCAACCAGCACTGGCGCTTGGCGTGATCGAATCGATTCGACAAACTAACACCCTGGGAGGCTGACCTGCCACCCGTCCGGCGCGGGGTTATACGCGCCGGACGCGTGGTTTGGTGGTGCCAGAAGGGGGGGTGAGAATGTGGTTGGGGTGGGTCGAACGAAGGC